>CAZQJT010000047.1:0-1643 GCA_964593665.1 uncultured Gammaproteobacteria bacterium | reverse complement strand
GGCCAAACCCAAGTTAATACTACTGTTAATCTGACGAAAAACTTTTTTCGCCTCGACAACAACAATATTCACCTGTTCGGCTGTCCACTTATACTTAGCCGCCATTTTGGGAAGAATAATTTTTTCAAAATCTTCTCCATAATGCTCCAGATAAATCATTTGTTCGTCTGGCAGTAATCCGGCTTTTTTAATAGCCTTGCGCCAAATGTTAATAACATCATCATCTGACAGAACCAGTGTTCCGCCGAAAGAAAATAAAATCAGTTTCTTCATGTTCTTGGCCCTCCTTTAGCCATTTTTTTTGTTTTTAAATTGCGATCAACTATCTAAATTAACATTTTATTTAAATAAAGTCAACTATTTTCTACCAGCCTGAACCCTGTCATTCTCTGTTAAAAACTTTTTTCTTAGTCTAATGCTTTTTGGCGTTACTTCTAAATACTCGTCTTCGTTCATAATACTTAAGCCTCTTTCAAGATCAATTTCCCAAGGCGGTGTTAGAGTAATAGCCTCATCGGAACCAGAAGCACGCACATTCGTTAACTTCTTGCCTTTGATTGGGTTAACTGTTAAATCATTGCCCTTGGAAACATTGCCAATAACCATGCCTTCATAAACATCAATATTGGGACGTATATACAAAACTCCTCGCTCTTGCAAATTCCACAATGAAAAGGCTAGGGCCTTACCGCTCATCATTGAAACCATAGAGCCTAAAGCGCTTCTCTCTATATCTCCTGCCAATGGTTTAAAACCAATAAAACGAGAACAAAGAATCCCTTCACCCTTAGTATCAACTATAAATTCGCTGCGATAACCTAAAATTCCTCTAGTTGGTATCTCAAAAATAAGTCTAGTTTGTCCATTAGTGTTTTTTAAATCTATCATTTGGCCACGACGACGAGATAATTTTTCAATAATTACTCCAGCTGAAGATTCAGGAACATCAATAGTGATTTCTTCAAATGGTTCTGTTTTCACGCCATTTTCTTCTTTGATAATAACTTGAGGTTGCGATACTTGAACTTCATAACCTTCACGACGCATATTCTCAAGCAAAACAGCAATGTGTAGTTCGCCGCGACCGAAAACCTTATAATAATTAGTGTCAGAAAAATCTATCTTTAAACCAACATTAATTTCTAACTCTTTTTCCAATCTTTCTTTAAGTTGACGATTGGTAACAAACTTCCCTTCTTTTCCGGCAAAAGGAGAATTATTAATTAAAAAATTTAAAGAAATAGTTGGCTCATCAATAGAAATGGCCGGCAAGGCAGACTGATTATTTTTTTCAGTTATAGTTTCGCCAATATAAATATTGGGCAGCCCGGCAATTAAAACTATATCTCCAGCTAATGCTTCAGGTACTTCTTGACGAGATAAACCTTTGAAAGTAAATAACTTACTAATACGGCCCGACCTAACTTTACCGCTTAAATCTCTTATAAAAACATTTTGTCCGTTTTTTATGCTACCTTGATATATTCTAGCTACTGCGCAACGCCCTAAAAAATTATCATAAGCTAAATTGAAAGGCTGAGCTGAAAGCGGCAAACCAAGCTTTTCGGTATCAGTCGCTGGAACAACGTGACTTACTATTAAATCAAGCAAAGGTTCTAAATTATCTTTCATCTCATCTAATT
>CAZQJT010000046.1:0-1693 GCA_964593665.1 uncultured Gammaproteobacteria bacterium | reverse complement strand
TATAATATTAAAATAATTTTAGTTCGAACTTCGTCCACGATTCCGAGCAAAACACGAAAACAGGTTTTAATGACCTGTTTTTATTGTTTAATCTTTTTTGTGTATAACTAAAATATCATTAAAAATGCCTTTCTGTCGGTGTTTCGTGAAGCTTGTCGGTTTTTCTAAATTTTGCTATTATACTATATATAGTGGTTTTTATAAATTTTATACTCAATATATAGTAATTTATTGCTAATTTATAATTGATTAATATATTTAACTTTATGACAAAAAACACCATAGAGATTGATAGAATACGAAAACGTAGCGGTCAATTGGTAAAATTTGACCCTATTTTTATTGAAAAAGCGGTTACTAAAGCTTTTGAAGAAGTAGGGCAAGAAATTAACGGTTTTCCTAAGAAGATTAGTAAACAAGTAGAATCCGATTTGAAAAAAATAAAAAAGTTTTCTTCAGATAATAATTTTATTCCCCACGTTGAAATGGTTCAGGATCTAGTTGAAGAGGAATTAATGAGAAATGATTTTGTAAAAGTAGCTAAGGCTTATATATTATACAGACAAGAAAGAGCGGAAATTAGAAAGAAAATAAAAAATATTCCTGAACATGTTCAAAAGCTAAGCGATGAAAGTAAAAAATATTTTAGCAATCCTTTGTCAGAATTTATTTTTTATCGCAGTTATTCTCGTTGGATAGAGGATGAAGAAAGACGCGAAACTTGGATAGAAACTGTTGATAGATATATAAATTACATGAGAAAAAATTTAGGGTCGTCTTTAAATAATAAAGAGTATGAAGAAATAAAAGAGGCGATTTTAAAACAAGAAATAATGCCTTCTATGAGATTATTTCAGTTTGCCGGTAAAGCGGCTGATAGAACTAATGTTTGTACTTATAATTGTTCTTATATCGCTCCAGAAAGTTTTCAAGACGTAGCTGAAATTATGTATGTTTCTATGTGTGGAACAGGCGTTGGTTGGTCAGTTGAAAGCCAGAATGTTGAAAAATTTCCTCAGATTATAAAACAAAATGGTGGAGAGATAAAAACTTTTGTAATTCCTGATGACAAGGAAGGTTGGGCTGATGCTTTAACATTGGGAATGAAAACTTGGGCTGAAGGGAAAGATATTAAATTTGATTATTCTCTACTTCGTCCAGCTGGAGCAAGACTTAAGACTATGGGAGGAAAGAGTTCTGGGCCAGAACCATTGAGACAATTATTAGATTTTACCCGCAAAAAAATGTTAGCCAGGCAGGGAAGAAGATTAAGATCTATAGATCTTCACGATATTATTTGTATGATAGGCTACTGCGTTGTTTCCGGAGGTGTAAGACGAAGTGCAATGATATCATTATCTGATTTAGATGATGAAAGTATTCGCGACGCTAAGCAGGGACAATTTTATGTAGCTGAGCCACAAAGAAGTCTAGCTAATAACTCGGCAGTTTATATGGCAAAACCAAGTAATAAAGAATTTTTAGATGAATGGTTAGCTTTAATTAAATCAGGTTCTGGAGAGAGAGGTATTTTTAATCGTGGTTCTTTAGTAAAAACAATGCCTAAACGTCGCTTGGATATATTACGCCAGAAAAAAGGATACTTTGATATTACTGGTAATTTTATCGTTGGCCAAATGGGCACTAATCCTTGTGGAGAAATTATTCTGCAATCAAAACAATTTTGTAATTT
>CAZQJT010000045.1:0-1906 GCA_964593665.1 uncultured Gammaproteobacteria bacterium | reverse complement strand
GACGACCAATTGGTTAACAGCCAACTGCGCTACCGCTGCGCTACCCGGGAATATTAAATTGTTCCAAAAAAACAAAAATGTTTTAAAACATTTTATACTCTTATTTTAGCAGAAACAGTTTCTCTGTCAATAAGGATTAGAATAATCCAGAAATAGCCCTACCTACTAGATAACTAATTACAACAACTGCAGCTGCTATTAATAAATGTTCAGCTAAAACTTTAACTGGATTTTCATGGTTTGCCTTAGCAATATTGATATTTAAAACTGTTAGGATAAGTGTCCCCCAAACAATTGCTGCATAAAGAGACCAAGGTGATTTAAGGAAAATGGCAGGAATTAGAAAAGTTAGAGCGAATACTAACTTATATAAAAAAGTAAAAAATGTCGCCTGCCAAACTTGACGAGAATGAAAATTCCCCTCTGACTCCTTGGCTAAATGTACACCCAAGGAATCAGAAAAAGCATCTGCTATGGCAATTGTTAATATACCAGCTATTACCGCTTTTCTAGAACCAGTACTTACATCTAAGCCCACCATTAATCCAAGAGTAGTTATCACTGCTGAGGTAAGCCCAAAACTTATTCCCACCTGCTTAGCCTTATCCATATAAAACTATCATGCAAAGTCTCTCAACTTTTCAAGTCCTTTTAGTTTTCTAATTTTTTCCAAAGCTTTAGATTCAATCTGACGAATACGCTCACGGGTAACTTCAAATTCTTGCCCAACTTCTTCTAAAGTATGAGCTACGCCATCTACTAAACCAAATCTCATTTCTAAAATCTTCTGTTCACGAGGTGATAGTTGAGCCACGATATTTTTTACATAATCACGTAAAAGTTGCAAGGCGGCGGCATGATCTGGGGTAACGTTTTTTACATCTTCAATAAAATCTTCTAAAGTTGAATCTTCTTCGTCATCGCCTATTGTTGTTTCAAGAGATATGGTATCTTGAGAAATTTTCATAATATATCTTACCTTTTCAATCTCTTCTCCCATTTCAGCGGCTATTTCCTCTGCCAATGGTTCTCTGCCCAATTCTTGGATAAGGTTACGTTGTATCTGTTGAAATTTATTAATTGTTTCCACCATATGAACAGGAATACGAATAGTCCTGGATTGATCGGCTAAAGCACGGGTAATTGCTTGTCGTATCCACCAAGTAGCGTAAGTGGAAAATTTAAAACCTTTTCTATATTCAAATTTTTCAACTGCTCTAAACAAACCAATATTACCTTCTTGAATCAAATCTAGAAGACTCATACCTTTAGCACCAGCAAATTTCTTGGCGATTGAAACAACTAAGCGCAAGTTAGCTTCAATAATTTTCTTTTCCGCCTCTCTGTCCCCTTTTTCTTTTCTTTTAGCCAGCTCAACCTCTTCTTCGCCGCTTAGAAGTGGAACCTTTCCTATTTCCTTTAAATACATCTGGATGGAATCAGCACTTAATTTAGACAAATCTATATTCATGGCATTTTGTTGAGCAAGAGTTTTGCCACTATTTGCTTCTTCATTAGCCTTTTTCTCTATCATATCTAAAATACGACCTGAGTCCTCAGCAATTCTAATACCATTCTTTTGCAAGTCTCCTAAAAAAACATCATATTCATAAACATATTCTTCTATTTCTGGAAAAAGATATAATAGTTCTGTTTCAGTGATAAAACCTCGTAAACGACCTTTATCTACAAGCCTCTTCATAGCTTCTTCTGTTGGTTTTTTTATTTCCTTAACTTCGCTTTTCTTTACCTTCACCAATTTTATAGTCGCCTTTTTTTTCTGTTTTACCTCTTTTTTTGTCTTGACCACTTTTTTGGGCTTTACTTTTTCTATCTTTTTTTTAGCCTTAAATAAGGGCTTCTTTAAAACCGCTTTATTTGCCTTGGGGTT
Organism: uncultured Gammaproteobacteria bacterium; assembly: GCA_964593665.1. Lineage (GTDB taxonomy): Bacteria > Patescibacteriota > Patescibacteriia > Patescibacteriales > UBA12465 > UBA12465. The sequence goes on along the minus strand of CAZQJT010000045.1, from coordinate 15 downwards.
TTTAGCGTCAAATTT
>CAZQJT010000044.1:0-2178 GCA_964593665.1 uncultured Gammaproteobacteria bacterium | reverse complement strand
ATAAGGGCTTCTTTAAAACCGCTTTATTTGCCTTGGGGTTTTTAGCGTCAAATTTTTTCTGGCTAACCGTTTTTTTAACCGGCGCCTTCTTAACGCTAATTTTTTTGGGCACAACTTTTTTCTTTTGATTTGTTTGTTTTGCCATAATATAACTAAATTAATCTCTTGATCTCGTCCATTAAATTTTTTAACTCTTGCATTAATACTTCTATTTCTTGAGCTCTTCCTTCTTTTTCGGCACGAGTAATTTCTTTTTCTAAACTTTTTATCTTTTTCTGAAAATTAAATTTCTTTAATTCAATCACTATCTTAATTAATTCAATTTTTGCCCTATCAACATCAAGTTCGTAAAAATCTTTTTCACCCAAAAGAACTAGCTTATCTAATAGTTTTTCCAAGCCTTCTGACTGCTCTTTTAAATAAGATTGAAAATCATCATATGACAAACTATTAGTCTTATTATAGTGGATTATAAGGTGCTTGTAAAACCTAAGATTTTCTTCTCCACTCATGTGCTCCGGCTCTAAATTATCCAGAGTATAAGAAAATAACTCTGGAAATTTTACCACCAAAGAAAGAGCTAACTCGGCCAATCTATCTTCGCGCAAACGAAGTTCAATTTTTTTCTCTTCGCCACTCTCTTTCTTAACAAATTCCGGCCTTTGTTTTCCCTTCCAAGACTTAAATTCACTACGAACATCTTCTTCGGCAAAATCTAATTCTTCGCTAACTTTTTTTAACCAATAACCCTGTTCTGTTTGATTCTTTACCAGATCTATCATATAAAACATTTGACTACGCACCTTTATTTTATTATCCAAATTAGACAAATCTAAGGGCGCACTTATTTTTTCAAAATAATACTCCAGGACAGGCTTAGCGTTTATAATTGCTTGTCTAAAATCATCTGGGTTATTCTTTAGGCATTCATCCGGATCCTTTCCATTTGGTAAAATGATTATTTTTAAATTAAGCTCTTGCGCTAAAACTTCTTTTATCCCTCTATCAGCTGCCATTTGCCCAGCCTGGTCCATATCAAAAGCCAAGGCGATATTACTACTAAATCTTTTCAGCAGAGAAACTTGTTCTGTTGTTAAAGCTGTTCCTGAAGAGGCAACCACATTCTGAAAGCCGCTCTGATGGCAAGAAATGGCATCCATTTGCCCTTCAACAATAATTGCTAAGTTCTCTTTCCTAATTGCTTCTTTAGCCTTATCTAAAGCAAATAATACCCTACTCTTATCATAAACGCTTGTTTGCGGACTATTTATATATTTACCCATTTTTTCTGTTGCTTCTTTTTCTGGATTAATTCGGGCGGTAAAAGCAATGAGATTACCATTTACATCCTTAATGGGAAACATAATGCGGTCACGGAATCTATCATAAAAGCCAGAATTATCTTTTTTTATTACTAATCCAGCCGCTATTATCTCCTCATCGCTATATTTCTTTCCTTGTAGCGGCCTAGCCTTTAAAAATTTATATAAGCTATCCCAAGATTCTGGGCTATAGCCAAGTTGCCAAGTGTTAATAGTTTCTTCTTTAAGCCGCCTCTCTTTCAAATACCGTTTAGCGGCTTCACCGCTTGAAGCACTAAGAACATGAGCATAATATTTCCCAGCCAATTCTAAAACATCAAGCAAGCGATTACGCTTGGAATGTTCTTCTTTGTTTTCATATTTTAAAACCACTCCTGCCTTAGGAGCTAAAAGGCGTATAGTTTCACCAAAGCTTAAGCCTTCTTTTTCCATTATAAAAGAAAAAACATCGCCACCACGACCACAGCCAAAACAATGCCAAATTTGTTTGTCTGGAGAAATAACAAAAGATGGTGTTTTTTCATTATGAAAAGGACAAAGCGCTTGAAAATTAGCACCAACTGCTTTTACCGGGATATACTCACGGATTATCTCCACAATATCCAGCTTTGATTTTATCTCCTCAGCTTGACCCATAGCTTATTAATTTAAAAAATCGGGTAATAAAAAAGATTTAAGTCTTTCCATTTCTCTTTCTACCACTTCCCCTTCATATTCTGCATTGTGGCGATTATATCCCACATAACCTGGTCTTTTCTGATCTAAATGGAGATTAAAAATAACTAAATCTTCACCACTGGTTGATTTTTGCTCTTTAAAATAAACATGAAAACGAGGATAAAAATCACGAGTTAAG
>CAZQJT010000043.1:0-2211 GCA_964593665.1 uncultured Gammaproteobacteria bacterium | reverse complement strand
AATCTTCCCTCCTAAAAATTCAGCTATTTTCCTGCTGGGTAAATTATCTGAAAAAACTGGATAAAATAAAAATTCACAAGCAATATTGTCTTTAGCCCATTTTTTTAAAGTAAACATTGCTTCTTTGCCATAGCCATTTCTCCAAGATGATTTTTTAAATCATAGACCCATCTTTGGCTTTCCCTCCTTTATTTTATGTATTCCTAGACAACCAAGAAACTGACCATTTTCTTTATCAATAGCTACAAGTTGTAGATTATTACCAATCAAAGTTTCTTTTCTTGATTTTATAATGAATTTTTTGGTATCGGAAATCTTCCCCGTTGGCTTATTAAAAAGAAAAAGAGCCACTTCTTCGGTAAATTCACGAAATATATCTTCACAAAAATCTAAAGAGATTAAACACAAAAATAAACGGTTTGTTTCTATCCTAAAGTTTTTAGCAACCTTAGTCTTCATAATAATCATATAATATTATTTAAAAAAAATCCCGATTAAACAACTACTGTTCTCGGGATTTACTTCCACTAAACTTTCCACTCTTTTTCAAGATAATCAACAATTCTTTTCACATCACGACCGTAAAAAGACAAAAGGTCAAGATGAATAAATTTTGTTTGTTCTGAAAAATCTCTGTTAGCTTCAAAAATATATTTGCTAACATTAAAAACCAGGACATCTTCGTTGCTAAAATTATATCTAAAAACACACCTACTACCTACCGGTAAGTCAAACTCAGAAACCTCTTTTTCTAGTCTAACACACTTTAAACTCAGGTTTTTAAATGAAGGTCTACTAGCAAATTCCTTCATTAAATAAGTATAAAAATCACCTTCAGGCAGAGAAGAAAAGTTTAATACTAAAATTTTTTTCATCTTTTCTTTGATTTAGTTAGACAATGTTGTTACTGAATAGTAAATAAATGCTTGTATATAACGCCTAATGGGTGGTAGAATTAACTGGGGAAAATTTATAGATAATAATATATAAAAATATGGCTAGAATAATTGGGAAAGGATTTTCTTTCAATGATGTCCTTATCGTTCCAAAATACAATAAAATTGCTTCCCGTAAAGAGGTTAATTTCCAAACGAAGGTAACAAAAAACTATTCTATAGATATTCCAATTATTGCTGCCAATATGGACACTGTCTGCGAAAGCACTATGGCGATTGCCATTGGCAAACTAGGTGGTCTTGGCGTTATCCACCGTTTCTTGAGCATTGAAGATCAAGTTGAAGAAGTAAAAAAAGTTAAAGAAGCTGGTTTGATAACAGCGGCAGCGGTTGGTATTAAAGATTATGAAGAAAGAGTAAAAGCTTTAAATAAAATCGGTTTAAACATTATTGTACTTGACGTTGCCCATGGTCATTCTAAAAGAACCGGAAAAACTCTTGACTATATCAAAGAGAACTACCCCCATATTGATGTCATGGTTGGCAACGTTGCAACTAAAGACGCCGCTGAATATTTTATCCACAAAAAAGCTGATGCCATTAAAATCGGCATAGGCCCTGGTTCAATGTGCATAACCAGAGTTATGGCTGGCGCTGGGGTACCACAAATCACTGCCATTATGGATGTCTATGAAGCTAGCCAGGGACGCGTTCCTCTATGTGCCGATGGTGGCATGAAAAACTCTGGTGATATCGCAAAAGCAATTGGAGCGGGTGCAGATTGTATAATGTCTGGCTCTCTATTTGCTGGAACTCTGGAAAGCCCAGGAGATATTATTAAAATTGGTGATGAAGAATTTAAAGAGTATCGCGGCATGGCTAGCTATTTAGCGACTATAAAAAAGATGACACTTGATGGAACTAAAGTTGATGAAGTTGTTCATGTTGAAGGAGAAACAACCAAAACAAAATACAAAGGGCCTATTGGTCCAATTATTAATAAACTTTTAGGTGGCCTAGCATCTGGAATGACTTATGTTGGCGCTAAGACAATTGAAGATTTAAAAGGCAAAGCAGATTTTATTGAAATAAGCAGTGCTGGATACAATGAAAGCATCGCTCATGGGCTGAATGATTAAAAAATTTCTGTCTATTTAAAATATTTAAATACATTTCTGTTATTACAAAGAAAAAAAACCAAGTTAATTACTTGGTTTTTTTAATGCACCATATAATAGACGAGTTGAGGAATTGCTTTGCTGATAATCAAAGAAAAATTATATTACCAAAAATAACAAATAAAATTACTATTTAA
>CAZQJT010000042.1:0-2430 GCA_964593665.1 uncultured Gammaproteobacteria bacterium | reverse complement strand
TTAATATTTAAAGTAACTTCTTTTAGAGTTTTTTTGCTATAAGCGTCGCCCACTTCTATTGTATACTTATATTCTGAATTTTCGGGAAAATTAAGACTGGTTGGGATTAAATAAGAATAGTTTACCTGATAACGCCCATCTCCAATTTTACTAGCTTTTATATTACCTAAATCGTAATTACCCGAAGAATAAAAAGGAATAAAAGTAGCATTAGTAGATGATTTGCGCAGTATTCTAAAGGCTGTATTATAATTTATTATATTGCTATCAGAAAAAGAGAAATTATATTGAAATGGCTTCTTTGGATTTAAAACAAAAGTTTGATTTGAAGCTTCAATAAAAGGGGCTTCATTTCCTATTATTACACTTAGACTCTCTGTGGTTGTCGCTCTTCCATCGCTAACCGTAACAACAAGAGGATAGCTTCCTGGCATTGGTGCCAAAGGAGCATAGAGTTTTTTCAAATTAGGATTATTTGTTTTTTGTAAAACTGGTAAAGTTTGCCAGGCTGATTGTGGCCAAGAAATCATCCAAGATAAAGGATTTTCCTGTTCATCACCAAATTCCAACCAACCAACAAACTCTCGCCCCGCCTCACCACTTAACTGAGCATTTTTTAAATAAGGTGCGGTATTAGGTGCCTCTTCTAAAGCGCAACTAGTCAAAGAACTAGCAGGAAATTTATAATTTAAATTAGTTTTTTCTTCAGCTGTTTCTAAATTAGCACAAAGATTATAATTTAAACCGTTATTAGTTCTATAAGCAAAAGCATAACTATTTGCTGGTAAAATGGCATTAAGTTGAGAATTGTCAGTTTCAGAATAGAAACTCTTTGTTTCAATATTCCAACATGTTTTAAGATCAAAATCAGGACAATATCCTAAACGATTAATTGGATCTGCTATATTTAAAGGCAAAGACAAATCTTTTAGAAAATTAGCGGACCAACTTGGCCACAAAGAAATAGTTTGCCCACTTATATAACTGCCTGAACTTAAAATTGGATATTTGCCAAAATAATTTCGATAATTTTCTAATGCACTTTGGATATCAGAGGCCAAAGTTATTCTTTTTACATCACGAATAATTTTAGATTTTATGCTATCGCAATAAAATTCTTCTGGACAATCACTATCAAAAGAACAATTAACAGGAGTTTTTAGCTGGCAAGAATTAGCCTTAGGCGAGTTTTCTCCGGCACAGAATTGATCTTCGCCGCAATCACTATCAACACTGCAAGCACGAGATGAAATAGAACAACTTGGCAACGGGTTTACGCTTTCAACTAAATCTGAATTAAAGCGCCAATTTTTTATAATCTGTCCCAAGATATCAGTAGTCTTTATAGAAGAATCTTGGTTATAAGAAATAAGATAAATGTTAGTATAAATCAAACGATCGTTTGGGTTGTTCGGATTAATTTTTATATTAGCTGCATTAACATAAACAGTTCGTCCATCACGAATAGCCTCATAACCATCAACTGTCAATTTTTGCGGTGAGCCGCTGAACCCTTGGGATTTATACCAACGATCTATACTGTAGTTATTAGGATTGGGAATAATTCGGATTCCAATAACATCGCTGCTTTCAATATATGTTTTAGGGATAAAAGAATTTTCTTCTTCATAATTACTGCTACTATCATAATAATCCCCGCTGCTCTGTTGAGCTAAAGATAATTTTGTAAAACCCAAAAAGACAGAAATAAATAAAAAAGATAAAACTACCCCAAAGATTATTAACTTATTTTTTTTCATATATAAAAATTTAGTGCAAATCAGTTTTCACTGCAACCGAGCGAGGGCTTTCGTTTTTCGCTTGGTCTAAGGCGGTTAAAGAGAAATAATAATTTTCAGACTGAAACTTATCCCGAGGAATAACTAAAGAATTAGCCCCAGGAGCAGAGTCAAAATAACCAGCCTCTGGTCTAAATTCTAAACGATAATAAAGACGATAAAAAACATTTTTATCCTCATTTAAATTCCAGGTAAACTGAACCTTTTCTTCATCAACAGTCGCCTTTAACCCTGTTGGCCTAAGTGGTGGAGTTTGATCACTGGTTTTAATAGTTTTCTCATTAGAAAAAGGACTTTCCACCTGGCTATCTGAAATTAAACTAATTTTAAAAATATAATTTTCACCATCAACCAAGCCATCTATTTTAGTACTACAGACATAATTTAGTCCACCAGCAGCTGGAGAACAAACGCCCCCTACCCCTAATGGAGTAACTTCTTTAGAAAGCATAGTTCCTTGTCCTGATTTTAGATAATAAATTTTATAAGCCTTAACGCCAGCAGTAGCTGACTGCCATTTTATTTCAGCTTCACCTCCCAAAAGCGTGTCAGTTACAGAAATAAGCTCTACTCCAGAAATAACTGCCTCTCGGAAAAAATATGATTCCTTTAAAACCTCCCAAACACAAAC
>CAZQJT010000041.1:0-2477 GCA_964593665.1 uncultured Gammaproteobacteria bacterium | reverse complement strand
GAATAATATTCTTTTTGTTCTTGGTATTCTAGTTATTTTCCGTTTTGCTGCCCATGTCCCTATTCCTGGAGTTGATGCTATTGCCTTAAAGAATCTGTTCGCTTCTAATCAAATATTGGGGTTAATGAACCTTTTTTCTGGTGGTGGTATGGAGAATTTTTCTATCGTTATGATGTCAGTTGCTCCTTATATTACTTCTTCTATTATTTTTCAGCTTTTGGGCATGATAGTCCCAAAAATTGAAGAAATGCAAAAAGAAGAAGATGGCCGTCAGAAGATAAATATGTGGACACGTTGGTTAACTGTCCCTTTAGCAGCTATGCAAGCTTACGGAATGATTACCTTATTACGTCGTAGCGCAGCCGGTATATTAGGAGATATTGGTTTTTTTGATTTTTTCGTAATTATTATTACCGTTACCGCTGGTACTGTTTTTGTCGTTTGGCTAGGAGAACTTATTTCCGAAAAGAAAGTTGGCAATGGTATTTCTTTATTAATTTTTGCCGGGATCATTTCTGGCTTACTGCAAACTGTTAGACAGCTTGTCCTTACTTTTGATTCTTCTCAGTTGTTTATGTTGCTCGGTTTTATTGCTATTGCTGTTATTACTATTATTGGTGTTGTTATTATAAACGAAGGACAGCGTAATATTCCAGTACAGTATGCTAGGCAAATTCGTGGCAATAGAGCTTTTGGTGGCACAAGCACCCATTTACCTTTAAGAGTGAATATGGCTGGTGTTATTCCAATTATCTTTGCTATCTCAGTTGTTTTATTTCCATCAATGATAGCTCAATTTTTAATACATGCTAAAAGTCTTTGGTTGGTAAACTTAGCTAATTGGACTATAGAAATGTTTAATAATCAACTTTTTTACGGTATTACTTACTTTGTCTTAGTTTTTGCTTTTACTTATTTTTATACCGAAGTTGTTTTTCATCCCAAACAAATTTCAGAGAACTTGCAGAAGCAAGGTGGATTTATTCCAGGGATAAGACCAGGTAAAGCTACTAGTGATTATTTAGCTAATACTACTCATAAAATAGTTTTAGTTGGTGCTTTATTTCTTGGCTTAATTGCTGTTTTACCTTTAATCATGCGTTATTTTACTGGCGTTGACGCTTTTACTATCGGTGGCACTAGCTTACTTATTGTCGTCGCGGTTGTTATTGAAACCGTTAAGCAGATTGAAGCTCAGCTTACTATGAGAGAATACGACGGACTTTAAAGAGATTATTAGTATTTGAAATAAAAAAGCGGCTTTATCGCCGTCTTTTTTTATGGTATAATTAAAAAATAAGATTAAATACAATAAAAATGGGTTTAGAAAAAATTGCACAAGATTCTAAAAAGATGACTAGTTATCAATTAGATCAGAAAATTGATAAGTTGCTTCGTACTAACCATTCTTTTAAGAATTTACAGGATAACAAAGAATTAATTTTTGATTTAATTTCAGATTACAAAAAAAAGATGCGTCGTGGCATTTCAATTTCATCCCTTACTATTCGTCGCGATATGTATCGTCTTTATAAAGACAGAATAGAGCTTAATTTGAGTAAATCTGATCTAGATGATTTGCGTGATTTATTAGCCTCTTTTAAATCTTAAAAATATGATTTATATAAAATCTAAAGATGAAATAAGAATAATACGTGAAGGCGGCAAGCGCCTGTCGGCTATATTAAAAGAACTAGTTTCAGCGGTGAAGCCGGGAGTGGAAACCGCTTTTTTAGAAGAGATGGCTTGTCGTTTAATAAAGAAAGTTGGCGGTCGGCCAGCTTTTAAAAATTATCCCATGGGTGACGGATTATTTTTTCCTTCAGCTGTTTGTGTTTCTATTAATGATGAAGTCGTCCACGGAGTAGCTTTGCCCAGTAGAACTATTAAATTAGGTGATATAGTAGATCTTGATATTGGAATGGAATGGCCAGTATTACCAGAACTTAGAGAAAAATTTAAGGCACCTTTAAATCCTCATTCTAAATTAGGCGGATTCTATACTGATATGTGTACAACTGTTCCGGCTGGAAAGATAAATCAAGAGGTAAAACAATTATTAAAAGTTTCAGAAGAATGTTTAAAGAAAGCTTTAAAAAAAGTTAGACCAGGAAAAAAAATAAATGATTTAGCCAAGGTAATTGAAAATCATGCTGAGAGTTATGGCTATGGAGTGGTTCGTGATTTAGTCGGTCACGGTGTTGGTTATCTTGCTCATGAAGAACCTGATGTTTTTAATTTTACAATCAGTGAAGACTCTTTAGAAAATGTTACCTTAGAAGAGGGCATGGTTATTGCTATTGAGCCGATGATAAATATGGGTACATGGCGAGTGAAAATAGCGAAAAACGGTTATACTTTTAAAACAGCTGATGGCTCTTTAAGCGCTCATTTTGAGCATACAGTTGCGGTTACTAGACGTGGTTGTGAAATATTAACTTTTTAAAATATGTGGGGATAAAGAAATATTTAGGTAT
>CAZQJT010000040.1:1526-2747 GCA_964593665.1 uncultured Gammaproteobacteria bacterium | reverse complement strand
TTCCATTAAGCGTCCATGAGCCAGCATTTCCACCTACGATATTACCACTTTGATCTATACGAAAAAGATCAGCTGTATTAGCAGAATTTCTTATCACAAAGGGAGAATAATTACTAGAAATAATTCTAAGTCCTTCGGTACTAGCCGCAGGATTTATTTGTAATGTCGCCCCCGGTTTATCTGTTCCAATCCCCATCTTTCCAATTACTTGTGAAATATCTGTGGTACTAGAACCTATTTTCATTGTTTTCGCTAAAACATTATTAGAAATAACGAAAGAAGAAAAGAGAAATGTGGTAACAACAAAAAAGGCAACAGAAAAAGTTCTTCTTGCTTTTTTAAAAAGAAAACCTTTAATTTTCATATATTATAAAACAAATAATAACATTTATATTTTACCATTTTTTAGAAATAAATGTAAGGGTTTTTTAGTCTATTCCTTTATAAGAAACGACCCCTAGATTAGAAAACCAAGGAGAGTAATTATTATCTCTTGATTTAAAACTTGCTCTGAAATAAAGACTAGGCCCCCTCTCTGGAAAAACAACGGTTCCACTGAGACTATTATACCAATTTATCTTATCACTTGATGTTTCAAGCTGATATAAATCCTGTTGGGTATTAATAACTTGATAATCTAAATTTGCTTCGTGCATTCTCTTTCCTTTTAAATCATTTAAATCAACACTTTGGTAAAAATAATCATGAGAATTATCAAAACCTCTATCTTCAAAGCTAAACAATTCTCCAGTCTTAGCTATTTTTAGACGTTTTTCTTCTTCCAAAGAACAACGAATTTCATCTCTTCCTATAACAGAACTTAAATCAAGCGCTCCTTGAATTTGCAAAGTATTGTTCTGCCATAATTTCATTAACTTTGCTCTTGAGCCTTCATCACTACAAACATACCAAGTGGTATTTTCCTTTTCTCCACTTTTTATCACTTTAGCTTTAAAACCACCGTCTATAAAACGCAAATTAAAATAGTCTGATAAATCCTGCCAAATTCCTTTATTATATAAAAAAGCAATTCCTTCATAACCAGAATATAGAATTAAAAAATGATCATCATCCCCATCAACGCTAACATTACCATTCCCACGACCATAGGTTGTTTTAATTTCTAAAGGAATATTTTGATTAATAAGAGGAATAAACTCTCCATCTGTAAAAAAATAAAGATAAACCCGCTCTTGTCCATCCTCACTAAATATAAAAGAA
>CAZQJT010000040.1:0-1426 GCA_964593665.1 uncultured Gammaproteobacteria bacterium | reverse complement strand
TTTCTGTTTTTACAAAATCTCGCCCGTTTATCTTCTTATTCCCTAAAGCATCAACGGTAATAATTTGTGCTTGCCCATTAAATGAATTATCCAAAGAAGATGAATCACTATTTAAAACTTGATGCCCCATGCTATAAGAAAAAACTTCGCGCAAAATATAATCAGTTTGACGTCGCAGCTTTATAACACTAACTAAATTAACTAAAGTTAAGATTGTAATTAAGCTTAAAAATAAAACAATACAAATAACATATTTGTTCATTTTTATTTTTTTATTTAGAAGTTTAATTTTTTTTCTTAAATTCACAAATTTAGATTAACTAAAAAGGGCGCCGCTTTTAAGCCGCGCCCTTTTTTTAAAACCTTATTTTACAATCATTTTACCAACTTCACCGCGGGCAGCATGTCCAGGAACATCGCAGCGGAAAGTATATTCTCCGGCAGTAGCTGGAGCATTAAAAGTTATCGCTCTAGTTTCTCCAGGGCTAACACCAATAGCAACGGCTGATAATTCAGGACTATCAAACATGAAAACATGAGTAATATCATCAGCTGAAGTTAAAGAGAAAGTAACTGGAGCACCTTTTTTAACCTCAAAAGAACTTGGGTTAAAACCAGCAGCAGTAACATCTAACTTTATAACAGAGGCTGGTAAAGTATCTTTAGTAACTGGGGCAGTTTGCTGTGGTGCCTCAGGAGACATTGGAATAGCTGCATTGTTGGCAACTTCTCCAGTTGGAGTAACCACGACGTTTTCAATAATAGGATTTGCTCCAGGAACTTCAACAATAGAACCTTCAGGAATAACTTGTCCTGATTCGGTTACAATTGTGTTAATCTGTTCTCCTCCTTCTTCACCGGGAACCATAGGTTCACCAGTTTCATTTTGTTCTTGTCCAGTAACTGGATTATTCTCTCCTGCAGGGGTATTTGTTTCTCCACCCTTTTTAGAGGTTAAAGCCAAAATTACTAAGACAAGCACGATGATGACAGCCAAAATAATGCCAATCATTTTTCCATTTAGCTTTTTCTGGGTGCCACCATTTTTCATTGTATTGTCCATATTTTTTTAAGTTAGCAAGCAATGCCTGCTTTAAATTAAATATATAAATTATTAATCTAAGATAAATCCTGGCTTTTCATTTTGATCAGTTGCCTTAGTTGGCCACTTCTTCCAATCAAATCTTTTAGCTATTAAACGATATGAAACTTCAACTGGACGATCTGCTTTTAACACCAACTTTTTTCCATCAATGTAATAATAGGTGTTAGCAAATCCGCCATAAGGGGTAAGTAAAACTTCAACAGATTCTTTGTTAAAATCAATTACATTATACCATACCCATAAATCACTGCCAAGACTTACTTTAGAAAAATCTATCACGGCTTGATACTCCCCAGCAACTTTTTTTTCTATCTTTATCTT
>CAZQJT010000039.1:0-3098 GCA_964593665.1 uncultured Gammaproteobacteria bacterium | reverse complement strand
TTGAACCTCCACGGCCTTGCGGCCACAAGCCCCTCAAGCTTGCGTGTCTACCAATTCCACCATCCGCCCAAAACGAAAAAGCTGTCTATTTAACAACTTTCTCCTTAAGCTTCTTTTTATAACCATCTCTTAAGAAATACAATTTCGCCCTTTTTACCTTAGCTATCTTCTTAATTTCAATCTTAGTAATAGTTGGTAAATTCAACGGAAAAATCTTTTCAACGCCAATTCCTTCGGAAGTTTTACGAACGGTAATAGTTGCCCCTATTTCTTTATTATGCTTATGAGCAATAATCATCCCTTCAAAATATTGAACTCTTTCTTTTTCTTCTCCCTTAGAATTCAGCTCTTTAATTTTTTGATAAATCCTAACGGTCATTCCTGGTTTTAGTTCTTGCTTTGTCTCAACCATATGGTTAAAAATTATATAAACGAGACCGGATGGCCCCGCCTAAAAATGCTTATTTAATAAGAAAAATCTTGTCTAATATTATAATTATTTTTTCCTCTTGTCAAGCTCATCTTTCACTACTTGAAAAACGGCTAAAAAAACCTCTTCAATCGTTAATTTACTAGTATCAAGATAGAAATCATAGTTTTTTAAATCACAAATGTCAATATTGTAATATTTTTGATAACGACGCTTATCACTAGCCACTCTCTCTTGATTGCTTCGCAAAACAGATTCCCAATCATTTAAGCCTTTATCTTCATTTCTATTATTTTTTGCCTTTAAACTTTTAAATATCCTCTTTGCTCCTTCACGAGCCTCAACATCTATATATATTTTAAAAGAATGAGGGATAAAATACCAAGAAGTTCGACCCTCGATAATAAAATTATCTTGATTTTTCCCAAGTTCTTTCTGATATTGGTCAACCTCTTTATCAGTTTCAGGACTCACTTCTCCGAGTTGATTATATTCAGCCAGTGTTAAACCGCGCTGCTTGGCCTTTTCTCGACGTAACCCACCCATATAATAGCGCTCCCAACCAAGTTCTATGGCTAATTTTTTAGCAACAGTGCTTTTCCCGGAACCAGGCGCACCGCTTAAAGAAATAATCATATCAAAGTTGTCATTTTATTTTTTATACTCTATTATATCTATATTATTATATATAAAAGAAATTAAATCAAAATATTCTTCTATTTATGTATCTAGAAAGATTAGAAATACAAGGATTTAAATCATTCGCCAACAAAAATAAGTTGGTTTTTTCAGGGATGCTAAATGACAAAAAAAGAGGACTAACTGCTATAGTTGGGCCTAATGGCTCTGGAAAATCCAATGTCGCTGATTCTATTCGTTGGGCGCTAGGAGAACAAAGTCTAAAAACATTACGTGGCAAAAAAAATGAAGATGTTATTTTTTCCGGTTCTGATAAAAAGGGACAATTAGGCATGGCTGAAGTTTCTCTTTGTCTTAATAATTCAGAAGCAGCTAAAAACAAGATTCCTGTGCCTGAAAAAATTGAAAAAGAAGAGGATTTAAATCAAATTATTTTAAGTTGCCCAGAAATTGTTATTACCAGAAGAGTTTATCGCAGTGGCGAAAGCGAATATTTGTTAAATGGTAACCGTGTTCGCCTATCGGACATTCAAATGCTACTAGCTAAAGCTAATTTCGGGCAAAAAACCTATAGTGTTATCGGGCAAGGGATGGTAGAAAATTTTCTCAACACTTCAGCGGCTGAAAGAAAAGATTTTTTTGATGAAGCAACTGGCGTTAAACAATTTCAAATTAAACGCGATTCTGCTTTAAACAAGCTAGAATCAAGTTATGAAAATCTACAACAAGTAGAAATGCTGCTAACAGAAATAAGGCCACGTCTTAAAAGCTTAACCAGACAAGTAGAAAAACTAAAAAAGCGCGATGAAATAATTAGGGTTTTAAAAGAAAGCCAACTTAACTACTACGGTTTTCTTTGGCAAGATATTAACAAAAAACTTAACAGAACAAATGAATCTTTCTTAACACTTGAAAAAACTAAATTAGAACAAGAAAAAAAACTTTCAAAACTTGGTGAAGAACTAAACAAAATAAGGACAACTGATAATTTTCCAGAGATAAACGAATTACAAGCAGAATTAAGAACACTTGAAGGACAAAAAAATCAATTACAAAAACAATTTGCTAAACTACAAGCTGAATTAGAATTACAACTAGAATCTCAGGGGCAATTTGATGTTTCCTGGTTAAACAATAAAGAAGGAGAGTTAAAAACTGAGTTAGAAAATTTAGAAAACGAATTAAATAATCTAAAAAACAACAAAACTCTTCAAAATCTTGAAGATCGCCTACTAACAGATCTTTCTTCGGTAAACTCTGAAATTAAAAAAACAAATGATGAGCGCCTCTCTTTTGATAAACTAGAAATAGAAAAAAATGCCTGTCTCAAGCAAATTACTAAACTTGAAGCGGTTTTAGAAGCTAATCTTGAAATCCAGGGCCAATTTGATGTTTCTTGGTTAAACAACAAAAACGAAGAATTAAAAAATGATTTAATAAAAATAAAAGAAGAAATTTCTCACCTAGAACAAGAGAGTAAAATTTTTGAAGAAGAAAAACAATTAGTTGAAATAAACGCAATCAGAGAAAAAACAGCCTCCTTGAATAAAAAATTAGAAAGTTTAAATGCTGAATTAAAAGCTTCTCGACAAAACGATAACCAAAACGAAGCTATAAGCCATCTAATAGATGGATTCTTAATCCAGCTAGAAAAAATAGAAAAAGAAGCTAGTTTAGAAAAAATAAAAACCTTGTTAAATGAGGCCAAAGAAGAATTTAAGAAGAAGGCTAAATATTTAATTAGTGGTTTGGATGACAATAAATTAAAACAAGTTCAAGAAATACAAACAGAGATTATTCTTTTAAATGAAGAAGGACGAAATAAACAAGAAAAATTAGCAACCGAAAAACTACGCCTATCAAGTCTAAATGAAAGATTGCGTCTTTTAAAAGAAAAAGAATATCAAATAAACAAAGAAATTGAAGACTTAAAGTTAAAACTAGAAAAAACCCAAGTTAAATTTGATGCTAGTGAAATAGAAAGAGAAAAAGAGGTTTGGTATAAAAAAATAACTAATTTGGAAAAAGA
>CAZQJT010000038.1:0-3196 GCA_964593665.1 uncultured Gammaproteobacteria bacterium | reverse complement strand
ATAGAATTCAAACAGCCGTTTATAATAAATAAAAGTTTATGATTACTTTAAATTCGCAGGATGCAGTTCATAAGGCTTGGCTTTATCGAGTCTTGATTGCTATTGTTGATAACAATAATTTACACGATTTATATTTTAAAGGCGGTACTTGTGCTGCAATGGCTGGATTCTTAGACCGGTTTTCAGTTGATTTAGATTTTGATTATGTTGGCGATCAAAAAGATTTAGTAAAAGTTAGATATGAGCTTAAAAAAATTTTTAAAAATTTAGACTTAGAAATAAAAGATGCTAGTGTAAAAGTGCCACAGTTTTTCTTAAAATATCCCACCAAGAATACTGCCGATCGTAACACTTTAAAAGTAGACATTACTTTTCCATCACCCAAGGCTAATATTTATGAGCCAATTAAATTAGTCGATATTAGTCGAGTAGTTATTTGTCAAAATGTTTCAACTATGTTTGCTAATAAATTAGTAGCTATTATCGATCGTTTTGAGCGAAATAGTTCAATTGCCGGTCGTGACATTTATGATATTCATCACTTTTTTCTTAACGGTTATAGTTATAATAAGGGTGTAATAATTGAAAGAACGGGGTTGGGCTTAATAGACTTTTTTAAGAAATTGTCAGATTTTATCAGCGAACACATTACTGAGACTATTTTAAATCAAGATTTAAATATGCTTATTCCTTATGAGAGATTTAATAAATTTAGGAAAGAATTAAAAAGGGAGGTTCTTATGTTTCTAGATGATGAAATGAAGCGCTTAAAATTAATAGATAATTAAAACTATTACAAAACACCACAAACTTTTTGTGATTTGTAAATAGCTCTAAAAATTGGTCATTTTTGATAGGGGTTTTATCATTTTGGAGTGATATGATAAGACAATTAATTAATTCAATATTAAATATATACCAAAAATTATTATTGCTTCTGGCCCGGTAATCGTGGAAAATAATAAAGTTTTACTTAATAAACACGGTGAAGATAAATTTTGGAAATTTTGTGGCGGCCGCATTGAAGAAGATGAAACAAATCTTAAAGAGGCTGCAATAAGGGAAGTTAAAGAAGAAATGGGGCTAAATGTAGAAATATTAAATAGTGATCCATATTTCGTTTATACCGAAAAAGAAAAAGACGGAGTAAAGATGAGTGTTATTCTTGCTCATTTTTTAGCTAGAAGAATAGGAGAGATAGTCCCAGGAGAAGACATAAGAGAATGGCGATGGATAGGTATAAATGATTTAGATAAGGAAAATTTAGCTCCAAATATTAAACCTGTTTTGAAACATTTTGGTTTTTAGTTATAAAAACTATTCCAACTACGTCTTACCCCCTCCATAGTCATCATGGACGAGTGCCTTAAATTCTAATCCAAAGTGCAACATTGCCTTATAGCTAAACAGAGTTAAACATACTATTGACAAAAGTATACCAGTATGGTATGCTTTTGTCTTAATTTAGTCCTTTCATAAATAAAATTAAATTTGGTTAATTGTTAAGTTTGTTTAAATTTAAGCAGCTTTAACAATTAACCAAATATTATTAATTTTTAAAGATAAAAAAAATGAAAAAAGTTGATATTGCTGTCCAAATTGTAAACTTTAATACAAAAAAGTATTTAATTAACTGTTTACAGTCGGTTTTTATTGATTTAGCTGACAGTAATTTGTCTTTTGAGGTTAATGTTTTAGACAATAACTCAAAAGATGACCTGTCAAATTTAAAAGACTTCTTTTTCCCTTTATGGCAAGACAAGCTGAAAGTATATAAGTCTAATAAAAATCTTGGTTTTGGTGGCGGGCATAATTTGTTAGCCCAAAAAACTCAAGCCAAGTACTTATTACTCCTTAATCCTGATATCGTTATCGAAGAGCCCGGGGCTATAAAACAACTTTATTGGAGGATTGTTAACAATGATTCAATAAAGGTAATTGGCCCTAAACTCTACAATGAAAAAGGTAGGGATCAATACTGGGATCATGGGGAATCCAGAGGTATCTGGGCGAAGTTTCTAAATGAAATTAGCCTTGGTTTTTACATGAAGCGCAATCTGGAGTCGGAATGTGCCTGGGTATCTGGAGCCGTTTTCCTAATTGAAAAAGAAATCTTTGACAAAGTTGGCGGTTTTGATGAAAAATTCTTTCTTTACAAGGAAGAAGAAGATCTTTGTCTAAGAATCCGTCACTTGGATGATAAATACAAAGTTATTTATTATCCAAAGGTCAAAGTATTGCACGTTGGGTCAGTGGTGGCTTCAAAAAAAGTTTATCTTGCCGCTTCTTATATGTATTTTATAAAGAAGCATCCAATTGGGAAAAGACGATAACTGGTATAAATATATTATTAAACTAAAAAAAACCATGAAACCGGAAGCAGCCCTGATTTTCGTCTCTATTGCTCTTTTTATTTCTGTTTTAGCCTTTTTCATCTTATTGTCTAAGTACTTAAGAAAATCGGTTAAGGTAGAAATTTACCGAGAGTTTTTTTCCAAGAAGCCAGTAAAAACTTTCATTATAAACATGGAAGTAGTAAAGAGCTGGATGATAGACGATGATATCGTAAAAATGCTGGAGAGTTATTTTTCTTTGGCTTTAGCTAGGATTAATCTAGTTGAGGTGCCAGCGCTTCTTGAGCATATCAGAACATCAAAGCATCATATTGTTTTAAGAAATGCTTTGATAGTTGCTGCGGCAAAAGATGCGGGCATTTTAGGGTCAGCTCTAGCCAGAAGTTTTAACAATCCTAACGACAAGAAGGAGATAGAGCTTTTTCTTAGCAACCTCTCAGAAGGAGAAAGAAAGAAGCAATATAGAGTGGCCCTGGATATTTTAAAGGGAAGCTTTTACAACAGTGGCTTTGACTATCCTCCAGTAAAGTATTTATTTGGAAAGGATAATAAAGAGTCAGAAAACGATTTTTTTGATAAATAATGTGGTTATAAGAGGGGAGTAGAAGTGCCCCTCTTTTTATTTTCTTTTAAAAAATTAGTGGCCAGGGTATAATATAGCTATATGAATTATAAAAAAATAAAAAGAAATATATTGTTTCCTGTTTTTTTTGTGTTATTAGGCTTGCTTGGTGTTTTCTTAATAATTTTTGGCGAACATGATGATAGTCCGGGAGCGCAATTTTTGGGTTTAATTTTATTTTTTTCCAGTATTATTTTATTTTATAAAAAAAGAAAGAAAT
>CAZQJT010000037.1:0-3501 GCA_964593665.1 uncultured Gammaproteobacteria bacterium | reverse complement strand
GTTGGTAGAGCAGCTCCCTCTTAAGGAGATGGTCGCAGGTTCGAATCCTGCACGGGGCACTAAGCATAAGTCGGTTTTTACCGACTTATTTTTTATTTTTGCGAGACAATTATTTTTGCGCTATACTTAATAAAGAATAAAAATTAGATAATAAAAAAATGAATATAATAATATTTGGCCCTCCTGGGGCCGGTAAAGGAACACAGGCAAAGTTAATAGCAGAAAACAGTAATTTACATCACCTTTCAAGTGGAGAACTTTCTCGCCAAATGCAGAAAGATAAGCAAATGGGAGAAAAAATAAAACACTGGCTTGAAAAAGGACAGCTTATACCGAACAATATTATTATTAATATCGTAAAAAAATATATAATAAATAACCAAGATGAAAAGGGCTTTATCTTTGATGGTTATCCACGCAACCTTGGTCAAGCTAAAGAATTAGATAAATTTGCCAAAAAAAATAAAACAAAAATAGATTTAGTAATTAACTTAAAATTAAACGAAGAAGAAGCTTTAAAGAGAATCTTAAAACGAGGAAAGATGTCTGGCCGAAGCGATGATAATTTAACAACTACTAAAAACCGTTTACATATTTACAAAACAAGAACTGAGCCTATTTTAGATTATTATCGCAAAAAAGGAATTCTAAAAGAAGTTGATGGTAAAAAAACAATAAAACAAATATCTAAAGAAATAAAAAAAATAATTTCCTAAAACAAAAAAACCGACTAATCGGTTTTTTTGTTTTACGTTATAAAACTTTAATTGTTTTCTTTATTTTTTTGAACTGTTAAAATTGCTTTTCTAATTTCAGCCATCATTTTCTTGTCTTCTTTTAATGTCTTTTTAGCCGCTTCGCGTCCATTACCAAGCTTAATATCACCAAAAGCGTAATTATTCCCATTCTTCTTTACAACATCATGTTCAACGCCTAAATCTATTAAATCACCCGCTAAAGAAATTCCTTCATTATACATAATATCAAACTCACAGGTTTTAAATGGGGCTGCCACTTTATTCTTAACAATCTTAACCTTTACACGGTTACCAATTATATTATCCCCTTGCTTGATTTGAGCAGCTCGTCTTATCTCTACTCTAACTGAGCAATAAAATTTTAAAGCATTACCACCAGAAGTGGTTTCTGGATTACCAAAGAAAACTCCAATCTTATTACGAATTTGATTGATAAAAATAACAACTGTTTTTGTTTTAGAAATAACTGCGGTAAGCTTGCGTAAAGCTTGACTCATTAAACGAGCTTGCAAACCCATGTGTTGGTCGCCCATATCTCCTTCTATTTCTTTTTGCGGCACTAAGGCGGCAACACTATCTACAACGATAACATCAACGGCATTAGAGCGAACAAGTGTTTCAACAATATCAAGTGCCTGTTCACCACTATCTGGTTGAGAAAGAAGCATTTCTTTAATATTAACGCCAATTTTAGCCGCATAATCTGGATCAAGTGCGTGTTCAGCATCAACGAAAGCAGCAATACCTCCAGTCTTTTGAACTTCGGCGACAATATGTTGTGCTAAAGTGGTTTTACCAGAAGATTCTGGGCCATAAATCTCAATAATACGACCACGAGGAACACCACCAATGCCAAAAGCTAAATCAAGAGAAAGACAACCGGTGGAAATAGCGTCTACGTTAGTTTTACGAGCATCACCAAAGCGCATTATAGAACCCTCTCCAAATTTAGTTCTTATCTGTTCAATCGCACTTAAGGCTGCATCTTCTTTTTTCTTCTTATCATCAGATTTTTCCTGAATGACTTTTTTTACTTTTTCTTTAGCCATACTTTTATGTTCTTAATTTATTAATTATTTTATTATAGCAAACCATCCATTATATATTCTTAAATTTTTTCTCTTTAAAAAATTTCCAAAAGTTAAAGAAAAATTATTCTGCTAAAAATTTAAAAGGTAAATTTATTTTATACTCTCGTCCGTTTTTAGAACTAATAATAAGAGTAGCCCCATCGGCACTCTTTTCATAACGTAAAATTTGTTTATTTTCTGATTCTAGAGAATTAATTTTCTCTTGAAAAAGATTAGATATGTCTTCTAATTTTTCTTCACCAGAAAGCGCTTGAACAGGAACAGAATTAGTTAGATCTTCAAGCAAGGAAGTGTTAGCAGTATCTACTTTCAAGTTTTCTAAATTTACATCTATTTCTTCTTTTTTAGAACTAAAAACAAAAGAACCAATCGAACGAACCGTGTTAGAAATTTTTTCTCCTAAATTCACGCTTTCAGGAATTTTGTTACTGGCAAAAAAATTAGAAGCTTCAATAGTGGCACCAGCTAACGCTTGTGCCTTATCTATTATTTCTAAATTAACTGATTCCTGCTGCTTTTTGTTTTCTGAATTATAAATATTCATTGCCAATCCAGCTAAAGACAAAAAAACAATTACTAAAATAATACCTGATAATGATCTGCCTATACGAAACATAATAATATTAAATAAAAATCAAAGCATTTTTATCATTTACCCTTCTTATATTTTAACTTATAAAGGGTTTTTTTGGAAGAAGCCTAGTTTTTATTTTATATTAGCCAATAAACTTTCAGCAATAGCTAATTCCTCGGGGCTATTTATACCCATTGCTTCTTTGGCCTCAACAATCATGGTCCCAATCTTTTTTTTCTCCATAAAAGATATTTTTGCCATATCGGTAAGATAATATTCTTTTTGACTATTGTCATTTTGCAAACGATCAATATGTGAAAAAAGCCAAACAGTGTTAAAACACATAAACCCAGAATTTACCTCTTTTATTTCTTTTTCATCTTTGCTAGCATCTTTAAATTCAATTATTTTTGTCACACCATCATCTTTTTCTCTAATTATTCTTCCCCAATGATAAAAATTAATATGCCACCCCTGGTAATCGGGCAATTTAACCGGAACAATAGCCAAGGTTTCGGGTTGCAAATTAGATAGTTTTCTTATTGAAATAGCTTGTAAAAACGGATGATCTCCGTACAGAACAATTATTTTATCTGGATAACTATTTTCTTTTTCAAAAACAGAACGAGCGCAAGAAACTGCATGTCCAGTTCCTAGTTGCTCTTTTTGAATCACATATTCAAGTTGATACTCTTTAAGAGTTTCTTTTATGATGGCTTGATTATCTGGAGAAACAACAACAATTGGCTTTTCATCCACTTCCGATTTTACAACGCCATCTAACAGGTATTTAATAATTGGGCGTCCATTTAAAGGCACTAAAACTTTTGGTAAATCTGAATTCATGCGCGTCCCCTTGCCAGCTGCTAAAATAATTATCCGAGTCATATTTTTTTACTAAAATTTATATTGTTTCTATTATACCCCATTTTTAAACAATTAAAAAACCACCGAGCTAAACCCGATGGTTTTTTGAATGGTTTAAAAAATCAGAAGAAAACTTCCGATTAAAAAACACCATTGTTCTGGCGGCGACCTACTTTCCCAGGGCTCAGGCCCAAGTATCATCGGCGCTGGA
>CAZQJT010000036.1:0-3636 GCA_964593665.1 uncultured Gammaproteobacteria bacterium | reverse complement strand
TGATCAAGAATGGCATGATTTAGCGCTTGTTTATGATTCATACCGCTATCAATTAAATTATTATGTAGATGGGGTTTTAAAGAGACAGCTAGAAAATATTTGGCCACCAGGAAAAGAAGCTATTACTAGCTTAGAAATACTTTCTGAAAATTGGACCTCAGAAATTGAT
The DNA here is from genome assembly GCA_964593665.1 of uncultured Gammaproteobacteria bacterium. Taxonomy (GTDB): domain Bacteria; phylum Patescibacteriota; class Patescibacteriia; order Patescibacteriales; family UBA12465; genus UBA12465. The sequence goes on along the minus strand of CAZQJT010000036.1, from coordinate 3,467 downwards.
GATTTAGGTATTTGGGAAGGCGCTTTAAGTGCTAAGCAGGTTGAAGAAATTTCTTCTAATAATTAATAAAAAAAGCCGCTTTAAAGCGGCTTTTTGCTTGATTTATTTTTAATTTTCTTGTATTCTAATAATGTTATCAGGGCAAGCGGGCAATCGCTCTTTTTTATAGATTTTTCTATAAAGAGAGAGGAAAGTCCGGACTTCAAGCTTATTTTAAGCAATTGATAGTGGGTAACGCCCACCGTCTGCTATATAGCAGATAGGGAAAGTGCCACAGAGACTATACTAACCCTGTTTACAGGGTGAAAGGTGAAAAGAAGCTAGGTGTTTCTTTATGAAGCTACTAGTTTCGACCTCCGGTGACGGAGATGTCGCGGTAAACCCTATCAGAAGCAAGAGCAAACTTTTCTAATTGAAAGATTAGAAAAGGAAAAGTAGCTCGCTTGAGCTTTTTAGAGATAAAAAGCCTAGATAAATGATTGCTAGAACAGAATCCGGCTTACAGCTACCTTGATAGCTTTATTTATTACTAATTAATATATGAGAAAAGTTGAAACTTTTTTTTCAGTTTTGTTTATTCCTCTTGATTTCATCCTACTTTTACTGGCTGGCATTTCTGCTTATTATTTAAGATTTTCTGAGTGGTCGGCTAATTTAAGGCCTATTATTTTTAATTTACCTTTTTCTGAATATTTTAACTCTTTGTTATTTATTTCTCTTTTGTGGTTAATTATTTTCGCCATGACTGGTCTTTATACTATCAGAAGTGCTAGAAAAATAGCTCAGGAGATAAATAAAATATTTTTTGCCTGTGCGGCTGGCTTGTCTTTAATTGCAATAATAATATTTTTTAAGCGTGACTTGTTTGATTCGCGCTTTATTGTTTTAATTGGCACTCTTTTTGCTTTTCTATATTTAAGCTTGGGCCATGCTTTTATTAGATGGTTACAACGTCATCTTTATCGTTATGGCGTTGGTGTTCATAAGATTATCTTAGTAGGGAATTCTAAAACAACAGAAAACCTGTTAAGTGAATTTTCTAGTAATAAAAAAGCTGGGTATCAGGTTGTAAAAAGAGTGCGAGATTTTTCCTTAGAAACTGCCAAAGAATTAGCCGAATTTATCACCACCTCTGAAATTGATGAAATAATTCAAAGTGACCCTAATTTAAGCAAGGCTGAGTCTTTACGTTTGTATGATTTCGCCAATGATAATCATATAACTTTTCGCTATGTTGCTGACTTGCTAGAAGTTAAAGTTTTAAGAACTGACGTCTCAGAAATTATTGGTATTCCGGTTGTGGAGGTAAAAAGAACCACTTTAGAGGGCTGGGGTCGTATATTTAAACGTTTATTTGATATTTTTGGCTCGGCAATTTTAATTACTATTTTGTCACCTTTAATTATTTTAACTACTATCGCTATTGTTATTGATTCTCACGGACCAATCTTTTTTTCTCGTCGAGATGATGGCAGTCCAGTTTATCGCATTGGTCAAGGTGGACATCCTTTTCGTTATTTTAAATTTAGATCCATGATTCCCAATTCTGATAGTATGCGTTATAGAGAATTAGCTGATAAAAATTTGCGCAGCGAAGGGCCGCTAGTTAAAATAAAGGATGATCCGCGTGTTACTCGTTTCGGCCGCATGATTAGACGCTGGTCAATTGATGAATTGCCAGAGCTGTTTCTTGTTTTCATTGGTCGCATGAGTTTAGTGGGTCCTCGTCCTCATTTACCAGAAGAAGTAGCTAAATATGAAAACTATCACCGCAAAACTTTAACGGTGAAACCAGGCATAACTGGTTTAGCCCAAGTTTCTGGGCGCAGTGATTTATTATTTGAAGAAGAAGCAAAGCTGGACATTTATTATATTGAAAATTGGTCTATGCTTTTAGATATTTCCATTTTATTTAAAACGCCACTGGCTGTTTTTAAACATCGTCAAGCGGAATAGTTAAAATATAAATTAAAATAAAAAAATGAAAGTTGCTTTAGTTCATGATCATTTAGCACAAAATGGCGGAGCCGAAAAAGTTCTGAAAGTTTTTGCTGATATGTTTAAAACCGCCCCCATTTACACCCTGCTTTATGAGAAAAACGAGGTTGATAAATATCTAAAAGGCAGACAAATAGAAGCTTCTATTATCCAAAAACTGCCTGGCGGAGTCAAGCATTATCAATGGTATTTGTATTTTATGCCTATTGCGGTAGAATTTTTTGATTTATCAAAATATAATGTCGTTATTTCCGACACCAGCTCTTTTGCTAAGGGAGTAATCACTAAACCAGATTGTCTTCATGTTTGCTATTGTCACACGCCAACCCGTTATCTATGGAGTGATACCCATCAATATATAAATGAACTTAAATATAATAAGTGGATTAAAAAAGTAATTTCTTTGCTTTTGAATAAAATTAGAATTTGGGATAGAGCGGCAGCAGATAGAGTTGATTTATTTATTGCTAATTCTAAAACCGTTCAAAAGAGAATAACAAAATATTATCGTCGTGATTCTATTGTTATTTATCCACCGGTTGAAACTCATCTTTTTAACATAAACTATCAGGGAAATAAACCAGATTCAGAAAAATATTTTTTAGCTGGTTGTCGTTTAGCTCCTTATAAAAGAATAGATCTTTTAGTAGAGACTTTTCGTTTTTTAGGGCCTGACTATCGCTTAAAAATATTTGGTGATGGTATTGATCTTGAAAGACTCAAAATAATAGCAGGGAATGCTTCAAATATTGAATTTTTAGGTAGAGTAGGTGAAGAAGAAAAAGTTAAACTATTTGAAAATACTGAAGCTTTTATTAATCCTCAAGAAGAAGATTTTGGTATTACCGTTGTTGAAGCAATGGCAGCCGGACGTCCGGTTATTGCCTATCGTGTTGGCGGGGCGACAGAAACCATTATTGAAGGGAAGACGGGGTTATTTTTTGATGAACAAACCAGAGATTCTTTAGTGTTAGCTATTAAAAAGTTTTCTGAATATAATTTTAATTCAGAAGAGATAAAAGATCATGCGGAGCAGTTCTCTGTAAATAGTTTTAAAAAACAAATTAATGATTTTCTTGCTAGTCAAGGAAAATTATAAGGCAAGACACTAATATGAAAATAGGGGTAGATATTAGAGTTTTAATGGATAAGCATTATAGCGGAGTTTCGGAATACTCCGCTAATTTATTAACAGCAATTTTAGGCGCTGATTGCGAAAATAACTATAAATTATTTTATAACTCTTGGCATATAAAAAAAGAAAAGTTTTCAGCCTGGCAGAGAGAAAATACCGAAATTAAAGCTTGTCGTTTTTCTAACAAACTTTTTAACTATATTTTGCAAAAGATTTTTCATTATCCAAAATTAGATAAGTTTGTCAAAGGAACTGACATTTTTTGGTCGCCTCATTTTAATTTCAGTTCTTTTAGTAATAAAACTAAAAGAATAATTACCGTTCATGATCTTTC
>CAZQJT010000035.1:0-4415 GCA_964593665.1 uncultured Gammaproteobacteria bacterium | reverse complement strand
GCGGAGAGTGAGGGATTCGAACCCTCGGTACCTTTCGGTACACACACTTTCCAGGCGTGCGCACTAGACCGCTATGCGAACTCTCCTTTAATTAGTTGCTTATTCAATTTTCTTCTCAATAAGAGACTTTAACCCCTCTATTTTGTCTCCATTTAAATCAATATAATCGTCATATGGTCTAGCACCGATTATCATTTCATTGCCGATAAAGATAGTCGGGGCACCGCTGACTCCATATTGAGAAGAATCTTCATTCAACTTTTCTATTTTTGCGTATTTATCTGAACTAGTCAAGCAATTTTGCAATTTTTCTTCATCTAAATTAAGTTGGATGGTAATCTCAGAAGTATTTTCAAAAACAAGACTATTATTTTTCGCTTGCTCAAACAAAAGAGCACGCATTTCCTTCCATTTATTTTGCTCAGCGGCACATTCAACTAATAAAGCGGCCTTCTTACTTAAAACATTACGTGGAGAAAAAAATGGTCTAAATATTATTGCCAAGTCATCTTTGTTTTCAAAATATATCTTATCAAAAGTAGAGGCTAGCTCAGCGCTATATGGGCTAGTGCTATCTTCATAGACAAAAACCTTAAGTGGTGCATTACTTGACCCTAGAAAATGATCATCTTTATCAAAAACAGGATAATTATTACTTAAATAAACTTGTTCAATGTTTTCTGGTAACAAGTTATTGTTTAGAGAATTTTCTTGAAAGCTGTTTTTCTTATTTTTCAAGATAAGAAACAAGATAGTACCAAAAACAATTAACAAGACAACAACTATCAAAATATTACGCAAATATTTTTTCTCCATCATATTTTTATTTTTATTTTTTATTCTCTAATATACCAGCGATCTTAAGCAAAAGACCTTCATAAAGACGCGGTGCTATTAACTGAGCACCAATCGGCAACATTTTACCCCCTGTTTCAACTACCCCGATTGGAATAGATATAGCTGGCAACCCAGCTAGCGAAGCTCCTGTAACAAAAACATCTTCTAAATACATTGTTAAAGGATCATTTATCTGTTCTCCTATTTTAAAAGCAGGATGTGGCGAGGTTGGTGTTAACAAGATATCAACTTCCGAAAAAACTTTATTAAAATCTTCAATAATTAAAGTCCTAACTGCTTGTGCTTTTTTATAATAAGCATCATAGTAACCAGCACTTAAAACATAGGTGCCAAGCATCAGGCGTCTTTTTACCTCCGGGCCAAAACCTAAACCGCGATTTTTTTTATAAAACTCCTGCAAGCTATCAGCTTCCTTTCCGGACACTCCCCAGGCAACTCCATCAAAACGAGCTAAATTAGAACTAATCTCCGATGGGGTGATTATATAATAAACAGAAACACCGTATTCAGTATTAGGCAGACTAACTGAAACTAAACTAGCGCCGAAATATTCTAATTCTTTAGCAGCTTCTTCTAATTTTTTTAAAATATCTAAATTTAAATCTTTAGAAAAATATTCTTTAGGTAGTCCAACTTTTATTCCCTTCAAAGGCTTAGCTCCTTTTTCCACCATTCCCTTTTCATATTCTTCTACTTTTTCTTTAGAGCTAGTCGCATCCAAATTATCACCACCAGCAATATGCTTTAAAACTAAAGCACTGTCATAAGAGGTTTTAGCTAAAACCCCAATCACATCAGTTGATGATGTCATAGAGATAAGGCCAAAACGAGATACACGACCATAACTTGGCTTTAAACCATAAATACCACAAAAACTGGCTGGCTGACGTATAGACCCGCCCGTGTCAGATCCTAGAGCAAAAAGACACATGGAAGCTGCTACCGCTGCCGCAGAGCCACCAGATGACCCACCAGGAACACGAGTAATATCAAGTGGATTCTTTGTTACACCATAGGCTGAATTTTCAGTAGAAGCGCCATGAGCGAATTCATCCATATTAGTTTTTCCTAACAAAATAGCCCCAGCTTCCTTTAATTTTTTAATAACAGTAGCGTCATAAGGGGCAACATAATTTTCTAAAATTTTAGAAGCAGCTGTTGTTATAATCCCCTTGGTCATTATATTATCTTTACACAAATAAGGGATTCCTAACAAATCACCCCTTTCTCCATTTACTAATCGCCTATCCGCATCCAAAGCTTCTTCTAGGGCAACATCTTCACAAATAGTTAAGACGGCGTTAATCTCTGGATTAAGATTATAAATATGTGCCAAGCAAGCCTTAGTTAACTCAAGTGCGCTAATTTCACCCATATCTAGTTTTTCTCTTGCCTCTTTAATTGTTAATTCGTTTAAATTCATAAAATCTTGTTTATAAAATACGCTTGACCTTGACCTGCCTATTTTCCAAATCTCCCTGACCTAAAGCCATGTCAATTTCGTCTTCATCCCATTTACAAGCTTCATCGCTTCTTGAAACATTAGTTAATCTACTAACCTGAGCAGTAATTGGGATATTCTTTGTCTCAACTTCATTTAATTTTTCCACGTACGCCAAAATAGACCCTAGCTGCAAACCAAACTCTTTTTCTTCGTGTTCTGTTAAATCTAAACGAGCTAAATTAGCAATATGTTTTATCTCTTTTTCACTTATACTCATATTCTTTTTTATTATTTCAAATTTCCCGACAAAAGTTGTTTAAACTCAGCTTCACTTATAATTTTTATCCCTAATTTCTTGGCTTTTTCATATTTAGAACCTGGCTTATCACCCGCTATTAAATAATTTAAATCGTGACCAACACTTTCTTTAATCATTCCACCTCTTAATCTAATTTTATCTTTCGCTTCATCGCGTGTCAAACTAGACAAAGAACCTGTTAAAACAAAACTTTTGCCTTGTAAAAATTCTTTAATTGGAGATGAGGTGGTTGTAATTAATTTTACGCCATTTTTTTCTAATTTTTCCAGTAAAAATAAATTATCTTTAAACCGGAAATAATCATAAATACTTTGCGCTACAACGGGACCAAAATCATTTATGTCAAGCAGTTCTTCTAGGCTTATTTCTAGGGCGGTTTCTTTAAATTGAGAAAGAGATATCTCTTTCGCTGTTAACCCTCTTTTTTTGAGTAAATCTGATAATACTCTAGCGCTTTCTTCACCTATATGTCTAATGCCCAAACCAAAGATAAAACGCGACAAATCTAATATTTTCTTTTCGTTTATAGTATTTATAACATTATCAGCTTTTTTTTCAGCAAATCTTTCTAAACTTAAAAGGTCTGGTTTCTTCAGAGAAAATAAATCAGCAATGTCTTTTATTAACCCTTTTGTTAAAAATTGTTCTATTATCTTCGGTCCCAGCCCTTCCATATTAGCAGCTCCCCTGGAAACAAAATGACTAATACGGCGCAAATTAACAGCGTAACAACGTTTGTTAAGACAACGATAAGCAACTTCGCTACCAACTCTTTCTATTTCTCCGCCACACATTGGACAAACTAATGGCACTTTTATTTTTTCTTCTTTGCCCAAACGAAGATTTTTTAAAACAGATATAACTTTAGGAATAACATCACCTGATCTTTCAATAATAATAGTATCACCAATTTTTAAATCTAGGCGATTAATTTCATTAAAATTATGTAAAGTCGCTCGACTAATTGTCGCTCCACCAACTTTTACGGGTTCTAAAATAGCAGTTGGAGTTAATACTCCAGTCCGACCTATTTGCCAAGTAACTCCCTTTACTTTAGTCGCCGCTTGTTCAGCTGAAAATTTATAAGCCATCATATATCGTGGTGCCTTACCAACCACTCCTAAGACTGGCCACATCGCCAAATCATTTATCTTCACAACTGTTCCATCTATTTCAAAAGGTAAAGAAGAACGTTTTTTTTCAATCTCTTTATAGAAAGAAAAAACTGTTTCTAAATTAGAACAAACTCTATTAAAAGACAAAGTTTTAAAGCCAAGTAAGTTAACCAACTTATCGGCTTGCAAACGAAAACGAATTACTTCTCCGCGTTCTAAATTGCTAAGTAATAAATCATAGGCATAAAATTCCAATTTTCTGCTGGCCACTATTTTTGAATCAAGCTGACGGATTGAACCAGCAACAGCGTTACGTGGATTGGCCATTTCTGCTTGCCCTAATTGTTTATATTTTTTGTTTAAAGAAATAAAAACAGAATTAGGCATAATCGCCTCCCCGCGAATTTCTACTATATCGTTTTTTAAAATATTAAATAATTTTAAAGTATCTTCTTTACTTAAACCAATTTCTTTTAATTCCGCTTCACTTGGTTGGCGTAAGCTCAAAGGGATGCTGTTTATTGTTCTAACATTTAAAGTAACATCTTCTCCTATCTTCCCGTCACCGCGCGTAGCCCCAGAAAGTAAAACACCTTTTTCATATTTTAAATTAATAGCCAAGCCGTCTAACTTAAGTTCACAATAATATTCAGCTGAAAAATTTCTTTTTAAAAAATTA
>CAZQJT010000034.1:0-4908 GCA_964593665.1 uncultured Gammaproteobacteria bacterium | reverse complement strand
CTTCTTTAACTTTTTTTACTTCTTCAACTTGATCTTCAATGCTCAAGAAACGGTGAATAACACCAAGACCACCCAGTTTGCCAATAGCAATCGCCATAGTGCTTTCGCAGACAGTGTCCATATTGGCGGTAATAATTGGGATATCTATGGAATAGTTTTTTGTTACCTTCGTTTGGAAATTAACCTCTTTACGGGAAGCGATTTTATTGTATTTTGGAACGATAAGGACATCATTGAAAGAAAATCCTTTTCCAATTATTCTAGCCATATTTTTATAAATTATTATTATAGATATTTTTTCCCTTTTAATTCTAGCACTCATTAAGCATTATCTACAAGCCTTTATTTATTATTCAGTGCTCTTGAAAAAATATAGTAATTATGTTATATTTTTTTATTATTCTTTAACAACATTGTTTAACCAAACTAAAAAAAAGATGAAAAAAATTTTAGTGTTAAATTTTTATTCTCTGCCTGAAGGTGATTTTTATACTTATTTATTAAAGGAATTTGCCAGCAGGCCCCCGTTTAAACACTTGAGTTTAAAGTGCGTTAGACTAGAAAAAGAGGTTTCCGAGTTTGACTTACCGGTAGGCAGCCGGTGTGTTTTTAGATATAATTTTGGCAACGAAGAGGCCCTGGTTTTTAATGTTAGCAAATATATTTTTGAAGCTAACAGAGATTTTTCAAAACAAACAAAATTTATTCATCTTGACCTTTTGTCTTTTTACGGTCGCGATGTGATAAGAATTGTTGATTATCTCGAAAAAGAGTGGAAAGTTTAGTGGAAGTAAATCCCGAGAACAGTAGTTGTTTAATCGGGATTTTTTTTAAATAATAAAATAAATTTATTTTTATTTTTAAATAATGCTATAATTTCTAAGTAGGATAAAAATATGAGTATTGAATATGAAGCCACTTTTTTAAATAATATTACATGATTATTATGAAGACTAAGGTTGCTAAAAACTTTAGGATAGAAACAAACCGTTTATTTTTGTGTTTAATCTCTTTAGATTTTTGTGAAGATATATTTCGTGAATTTACCGAAGAAGTGGCTCTTTTTCTTTTTAATAAGCCAACGGGGAAAATCTCTGATACCAAAAAATTCATTATAAAATCAAGAAAAGAAACTTTGATGGGTAATAATCTACAACTTATAGCTGTTGATAAAGAAAATGGCCAGTTTCTTGGTTGTTTAGGAATACATAAAATAAAGGAGGGAAAGCCAGAGATGGGTCTATGGTTTAAAAAATCATCTTGGAGAAATGGTTATGGCAAAGAAGCAATGCTTGCTTTAAAAAAATGGGCCAAAGACAATATTACTTGTGAATTTTTATTTTATCCAGCTTTTTCAGATAATTTACCCAGCAGGAAAATAGCTGAATTTTTAGGAGGGAAGATTAAGGAAAAAAAGATTAATAAAAATATTCGTGGTGATGAATTTAAAGAAATAATTTATATTATTTCGACAAATAACTAAGTATGTTATAATAAAATAAGTTAAATAATAATTATAAAGTTATGTTTAAGAAAATCATCATCCCTATAATAATTTTAATTTTAGCGGTTGTTTTATTAATTCTTCTTTACCCGCCTTCTCTAAAAAATAATTCAATTACTGATGAAGAAGCAAGCGATCTAAATATTGTTCCTTTTAGTCACGAAGTAGTTGAAGAATATTTCAAAAATAATATTTCCGCTCTTTCTCCAGAAGAGGCGGTTTTAGGTGGCACCTGGTATGTTACAAGCGTGGAATTTCTTTCTGATTATACGGCTAATATATATTACGAAGATGGCCATATTGCTAGAAAATTTTTTGTTTCCTTTTCTTATGACAAATCTTCAGGGATAATAATTAATGAATTAATTCCTATTTCTGATGAATTTGAAAACTCAGAAGAAGAATCATTTTCAGTTGGTAACGATATTTTACCAGAAGAAGAAATGGTTTTTTGTACCATGGATGCTAAAATGTGTCCCGACGGTTCTTATGTAGGAAGAGTCGCGCCAGATTGTGAGTTTGCGCCTTGTCCTTAATTTTTTTAATTTTTACATATAACTATGGATAATCTTTTTGTTCAGATTAGTTTTTTGCTTTCAGTGGCAGTAGCAGCCGCTTTTATTATTCGTCTTTTAAAACAACCGCTAATTGTTTCTTATATTTTCGCGGGTATTATTTGCGGTCCACTTCTTTTAAATGTCATGAATGGAGATCATCATTTTTATGAAGCATTCTCTCAATTTGGTGTTGTCTTGCTTTTATTTATTATCGGTTTAAATCTTAATTTCAGACAATTACGATCAATCGGAAAAGTTTCTCTAATAGCTGGTTTGGGCCAAGTTTTATTTACTGCTATTTTTGGAACAATTATCTTGTTAGTCATGGGTTCTGAGACTCACTCGGCTATTTATCTGGCAATCGCCATGACTTTTTCCAGTACCATTATTATCATGAAGATGTTAAATGATAAGAAGGATACAGAAACTATTTATGGGCGCTATACTATTGGTTTAATGTTGGTTCAAGACCTTATTGCAGTCGTTTTGGTAATAGTTTTGGGTTTTATGGGCGGGAATCATTTATCTGGGCTAGAGACTTCTATTATTTTAATTTTAAAATTAGTTTTAGCCGTATTAGTACTTTATTTTCTATCTAAATATTTTCTGCCTTGGGTACTTGATAAAATTGCTGGTTCTAGCGAATTATTATTCTTATTTACCCTGACTTGGTGTTTCGCGATTGCTAGTGGTTTGTATCTTTTGGGGTTTTCTTTAGAGATTGGCGCAGTTATTTCTGGCATGGTTCTAAGTTCTTCTCCTTATCAGTTAGAAATTTCTAGTCGCATTAAACCGCTGAGGGATTTTTTCTTAATTTTATTCTTTATCGTTTTGGGCGGAGAAATGATTATCGGTCAAGTTTCGTCAGTGATATTGCCGGCTATAATAATGTCACTATTTATTTTAATTGGAAACCCTTTGATATTGTATTTTCTGTTTAGAAGGATGAAGTTTACCAGGCGCAATAGTTTTTTAGCTGGCTTAACAGCTGCTCAGGTTAGTGAGTTTGGCTTTGTTATTTTATTTGCTGCTAGACAAATGGGACACGTGAAGGGGAATGAGTTGGCTATTTTTACTTTAGTAGCCATTACCACTATTTTGGTTTCAACTTATCTTATCTCACATAGTGAACAATTATATCGCTATCTTCTACCATTTTTTCGTCATTTTGGCCCTGATAAGTACCGCCAAGCTAATAGGGCGCCAAAAATATATGATGCTTGGCTGATAGGTTATCATCGCATAGGAACCAGAATCGCCGAATCTTTGCTAGAGACAAAAACTAAGTTCGCAGTGATTGATTTTGATCCAGGAGTGATAAAAAGTTTGAATAAGAAAAAAGTCCCTTTTTATTTTGGAGATATTGCTGATGTAGAATTTTTAGAAAGTGTTCCAATCGCCAGTAGTAAAATAATAATTATGACTATCCCGGCCGTAGACGATCAGATAAACTTGTTAAAATTTGTGAAAAAGATTAATCCTGATGTTTTAGTGATTGCCAATGCCTACCGCGTTAAAGATTCAGAAGATTTATATGAAAATGGCGCTCATTTTGTTATGATGCCTCATTATTTGGGAGGACATTGGATGGCTAAGACAATGCGGGATAGGAAATTAAGTAAAAAGACTTTGCAAAGTCTTCGTCTGGAACAGGAAGAAATTTTAGAGTTGAAATAAATAAGTTTGTTAATTAAAAAAACACGGCCAAAATTAAGCCGTGTTTTTTAATTAGTGTTTAAAGATTCTTTTCTATTTCCGCAAAGACTTCTTCAATGCTTTTTGAGCCATCTATTTTGACGAATTTACCTTTTTCTTGATAATAGGCAATTAGTGGTTGTGATTCTTGGCGAAAAACTTCTAAACGATTATTAACAACTGTCTTGTCTTTATCATCGCTGCGACCAGTCATTTCAGCGCGATGAGCGATTCTTTTTTCTGCTTCTTCTGTGGTAATGTCTAATAATATTAACAAATCAAATTCCAGTTCAGCTTCTTCTAGTATTTTATCTAATAATTTGGCTTGTGGTATCATACGAGGAAAACCGTCAAAGATAATACCATCTTTTTTGGCTGGTTCTTGAATGTTTTGTAAAACTTGAGCGATTAGATCATCTGAGACGAGTAAGCCGCTAGCGACAGTATCGGCTATCTTTTTTCCTAATTCTGAACCGGAATTAATTTCCGCTCTTAATCTATCGCCCATACCAAATTGATAGAAACCATATTTTTTTACTAGTAATTCTGCCTGAGTGGTTTTACCTGCAGCAGCTAGTCCGTAAAGAGCAATGACTTTTTTCATAATATTTCTTGAATTTTAATTATTAGTCTTAGAAAGTAATTATAATAACAATAAAAATATAATTCAACAAGTTTAAAGAATAAGAGTGAAGAAATGTTTTTATTTTGCGTATTATAGAAATATAGCTGAAAAATATCTTTTCCGGTGTTATAATAAAATAATGAATTATTTAAAGGAGGACAATATTTCGCCCCTTGGTTTATCTGATGAAAAATTAGTAGCTTTAAGCTTGGTAAATCCGGATAATTTCGCTTATTTAATTGAGCGTTATAGATTAAAGTTGTCTATTTACATAAAAAGATTGACAAGTATAAGTGAAGATGATTTAGACGACTTGCTCCAGGAAGTATTTATAAAAATTTATTCCAATTTAAATGGTTTTGATGTTGATTTAAAATTTTCTTCTTGGGCTTATCGCATTGCCCATAATCAGGTAGTTAGTAATTATAGAAAGTTAAAGGCACGGCCTGAGGGCTATAAAGTAGCGATTGATGATTTTTTATTAAATAATTTAGCGGCCGAAATTGATCCTAAAAAAGAAGTTGATA
>CAZQJT010000033.1:0-5532 GCA_964593665.1 uncultured Gammaproteobacteria bacterium | reverse complement strand
TGCTTATAGCTATATTTTTTAGCACTGATCGTTATCTTAAAATACTATCACAAAATTTAGGCTCTATTTCCAGTTTTAAATTAATAAAAGATTTTTTTAGCTTTACTTTTACTCCAAACTATAATATTGCTTTTTCTATCCCCTTTTCTGGACCAATATTAAATTTTTTAATTGGAATAATAATTATCGTTTTGCTTTTCTTTTTATTCTTTTCAAACAAAGAAAAGCCAAAACCCTTTATTTCTTTTGCTTTATTAATGATACTACTAGGAGCAATTAGCAATTTTATAGATCGCTTGACATATGGCTATGTCATTGATTATTTCTACTTACAATATTTTACAGTTTTTAATTTAGCCGACGTTGGCATCTCCCTTGGCGCTTTATTAGCCCTTATCGCTATAAACAAAAAACCGAGCTGTTAAGCTCGATTTTTTTATCTTATTTTCTGATGTAATCAGAATTCTCATTATCTTCTTCTATTATTCTCTCCAGCTCTTTCTGATTATCAGCAAGAGCGAATGTTCCATCTCTTAACTGTACTCTTTTAGGGAAACCATCTTCCCTTACAAACTCTTCTTTTTTTTCATCAGATGCGTTTGGCATTGTTTCAAAATTCATAATTTTATTGACTATCTATAGAATTAGAATTAAATCTATAAATAACTTAATTAATAATAACTATTGACAAACATTAATTATTTTGTTATTATACCTTATCTAATAGATTTTGTCAAGCACATTAAAAACCCCAATATAAACCAAAAAAAAGAAAAAAATGAAAAAGGAAAGATTGGATCTAGAACCAAAACGGTCCCTTCACTTAAACAGATCATTTTCAGAAAAAGAAGCTGACGGCCTAATTGAGCAGCTTTTTGAACTGAACAAGAGTGAGGGCCCCATATTTCTGTTTTTCAACAGTCGTGGCGGAAGCTTTCCAGGAGCCAGAAAGCTTTATGACAACATTTCCCTTAGCCCCAACCCAGTTATTGGTATTGTTATCGGAGACGCCTTCTCGGCCGCTGCCATGGTCCTTCAGGCCTGCACTACCCGTTACGCAAGTGAAGGGTCACAAATTCTCGTCCACCACGTTTTTCTGCCCGTCCAAGACCTGGTTTTGCGCCACGATGATACCGCAGAAAGCGTATGGAAAGGATTGGAAAAGGACCTGGGAAAAATCAAAAAAAACGACAAAGTCTTTATTAAAGCTATGTCAAAAAAAATGACTATTCCTCAGGAAGAAATCATTAAGCTGATGGATAAAGATCAGGCCATCTCAGCAAAAAAAGCGCTGAAAATTGGTCTGATTGACGAAATTATAAGTATTTTATGAAAACTTACAGCCCTGAACAATTAGGGCTGTTTTTTTATACTTAATTTTCTTTTATTCTCCGAAATAAAACTCAATTTTATAATCCAAGAACTCTTTGGTAATATTTTTGCTATTTTTTCTGCCCACTCAATAGCCACAACAATTTCTGGATCAGATAAATATTCTTCTATTCCTAAAGACACAAGGTCTTTTTCTGAATTTAAACGATAGGCGTCAACGTGACAAAACTGTTTTATCTTTTTATGCCCACAGACTCTATAAATCTTTAAAATATTAAATGTAGGGCTATTTACAGTTTCTTTCACTCCTAAACCCTTGGCTAAGCCTTGAAGAAATTTAGTTTTTCCAGCTCCCAAATTACCATACAGAGCTAAGTTTTCTCCCTTTTCTAATTTAAGAGCGAAAGAAGAACCCTGTTTATAGGTTTCGTTTTCACTCTTAACAATTATATCTTTATTCATAAAACTTTTTTATTAAAACCAAGGAATTATTCCTTTGGGCCAAAATTTAATTTCCAAAAGAAGCCCCTTTGTTACACAGGTTTCGCCAGCGCTTTGATAATTTATATTAAAAATATAAAGAAGAAAAAACACAAAAAATATCCAAAAAACAATTTTAAGTTTTTTGGCAGTTTTCTTTTTACGTCGGTTAAAAAATAAAGGAAAATCTTTCTGACGAACTATGTATAAAAAGATACAGGTCAAAGCAAAAATAAAGCCCAGGGCATTAATCCGGCCAATCCATTGAATTTCACAAGGAGGCTCACAAACAGGACACTCGGAATAAGTATTTGAGACCTGCATTACGCCAGCGCCAGGATTATTAGTTACATACATAAAATGATAATAAATTCTATTTCAATTTTAACACATATTAACTAAAATTTTTATCTTTAAAGAGAAAGAATCAACCAATGGTACAAACTATTAATGGTTAAAAAATCGTCATTAATGTTGTTTTTAGCGTTCAAACTAAGCTTTTTATAAAGATTTTTGTCACTTAATAACAAATCTATTTTTTCGGCAACTTCCTTTGTTTTCCCTTTTTGGATTAAATAACCAGTTTTTCCATCTAAAATTTGCAAAGGTATTCCCCCTGTCTTATAGGCTATAACCGGGATTCCTTTCATTAAAGCTTCAGTTACTTTTATTTCAAAGCCCTCTCGATGAGAAAGTTGTAAAGCAATTTTTGCTCCACCCAATAAAACATTTAGCAACTGATCGTTATGAGGAAGGCGAGCTACTTTTATGTCATCTTTTATGTTTTTAAAAGCATCAGCATTTATATGCCGAATAACTTCTTGATATATTGGCACGCTTTCAGGATCATCAGTTGCTCCATTCCCAGCTATCACTAATTGCGGAATGTTTTTTAATTTTACTCCCTTTTCAATCATTATTTTTCTTAATTTTCCATACGACTCAATTACATCTAATATTCCTTTTGAGGGGTCAAATCTGGCCACTTGAATAATATATGGCCTTTTTAAATTTAAATATTTAAAACCTGATTCTTCCAAAATATTATTAAATAACTGAAAATAATATTTTTTATTTTCATGCGTTATGTTTTTATTTAACCCATCTAATCTGTCTGTGGTAGCTGGAAGATATATTACTCTTTTTTTATCCACATCTTTAGGAACAAATTCTTTAACTGGATGTGCAATAAATAAATCCGCTTCCTTTACACTATTCCAAACAAAATCCCAAGTATTTTTATTTTGTTTTACATTATTATTAATTAACCTAGAATATATCTGAATATGCGACCTGTATAATATTTTTATACCAGGATATTCTTTTTTTATTAGAGGTATTAGGCCTGATGGCTGAGGATCATCCACTATTACCACATTTATATCCTTTAATAATTCCTTTATGTTTTTAAAACTTTCTTTTATCCACTTATTGTATTTAGCTTTATCCAAATCAGTTAAAAATACGTCTGGTTTAGCTATCCCGTGTAAAACATTATGTATTTTTTTCTTAGTAATATTAAATATTTCTGCATTTCCCTTTAAAACATGCCATTTTAAATCAATTTTAAGCAAGGAGCTAAGTCTGATAAGAGCATGCCTCATTAAAGACACGCCTCCTCCAGCCGCAGTTGAGTTGATAAAAAGAATTTTTATATTTTTTTCTCTTATCTCTTTTGTTGTTCTAATAATTTTTTCCCAATCTTTAGATTTAGCAATCTTTTTATAAGAACTTAAATCACTTAAAAATCTTTCCTGAACTAAATTATATTTATTAAACGCATGGTTGGGACTTAAATCTTTATTAAAAATTGATTTCGCTTCCAAACTAGCTAATCTTGTTTTATCTTCAACGCTCTTATCTGATTTATTGATTAAAACCGGAACAATGTCTAATTTAAGCCAGAATTTTGTAGCTATTTTTTCAAAATCAGAAAAATTAATAAAGCCGGCAGAATAAATTTTTACTTTATTTTCTTTGGTTATTATTTTAACAAAATCTAATAATTCTTTGTGATAACTTTTTTTATTAAGCTTAATACTGCCTTCAATTTTATTATTAAATAAAAGAGAATAATATATTTTATTATTCTTATAGCTTAAGCCCAAAAAAGCAGCCTGCATCATATTCTTTGTATTCATAGTTAAAAATATATTATTATATTATAATGTTAATAATTTTAAAGAAAAATGGACCAAATCTAGCTTGACCCATTTAAAAATAAACAAATATTTAACTTACTTTTTTACCTTAAACCAATCTCTTTTTCCAACTTTTATTAAATCTCCATCAGATACAACAGTTTTTATATCAGTAATTTTGTTCCCATTTTGAGATACAGCATTTTGACTAAACAAACGTCTAATATCAGAATTAGTTTTTTTATTTTCAAAATATAAAAGTATTGCATCAAAAACAGTAACTAATCTAGAATCTTCAATTATTTTAATATCATCCGGAACATTTTTAGAAGAAAAAGTGTCTTCAAACCACTTTCTTTCCTGGCTTGCAACTTCGCTGCCATGATATCTTTCAACTATTTTTTCGGCTAAGTATTTTTTAGCACTCATTGGATCCTTATTAAGATTTTTCTTTAAAATTTTAATTTCATCCAAAGGAACGGTTGTATAAACCTCAAGATATGGAATAATTAAATTATCAGGAATACTCATTGCTCTTCCAAATTTATCTCTTGGAGAATGAGCTAGGCCAATGTAGTTTCCAATACTTTTGCTTTGTTTTTCTTTGCCGTCAATACCAGGTGTCAACTTGGTAGTAATAACAACTTGAGGTGATTGTCCAAACTTTTCTTGATAAATTCTGCCCAGCATTTCGTTAAATAGCTGATCTGTGCCAACAATGGTAAGATCTGATTCTAGCATTACAGAATCATAACCCTGTAATACAGGATACAACATTTCATGCATGTAGATATCTTGAGATTCTTTAATTCTTTTTTTAAACATATCTCGGGAAATCAGCTTAGAATGAGTCACGAGCGATAATAGCTTCAAAAATTCAGCAACGCCGATTTTATCATACCATTCTGAATTCCTGCGAATTTCAATTAAATTCGGATCATCAAATCTTAAAACACTTTTTACAGAATTAATAAAAGTCTCAGTATTAGAATCAATTTCTTCTTTACTTATCATTGGCCTTGTCTTGCTTTTACCAGTCGGGTCTCCAATTTGAGTAGTAAAATCACCAATTAAGAACTGAATTTTATGCCCCATGTCTTGCATTGCTCTCAACATCCAAAGGTTTACTGCATGTCCAATATGTAAAGTAGGCGCAGTTACATCTACTCCATACTTAATTTTTAGTTGTTTTCCTGACTCAAGTTTTTTCTTGAACTCTTCCATTGAAAAAACCTCCTCGATTGTTCTAGAAAAAAATTCAAGTAATTCCTCATTTTTATTTTTCATATTTTTCTTTTCAATATGTTTATATTTAATAATATTACAATTAAAATCAAGATTAATCAAACTATTTGACTAATTTATCTAAGATATTAAACCAAATAACAAAAAACACCCTCTCGGATGTTTCTTGTTTTTGGTGGGCGCACAAGGATTCGAACCCTGGACCCCTTCGGTGTAAACGAAGTGCTCTAACCAGCTGAGCTATGCGCCCTCATGACGGATTGGTGGGCGAAAGAGGATTTGAACCTCCACGGCCTTGCGGCCACAAGCCCCTCAAGCTTGCGTGTCTACCAAT
>CAZQJT010000032.1:3321-6253 GCA_964593665.1 uncultured Gammaproteobacteria bacterium | reverse complement strand
ATTCTCTTTTTCTTACGAGCATTTACAATCGCTTTGGCAATCTGATAAGCACGTCGATCTTCTCCATATTCTCTAAAAATATCTGTTAGCTCCTGCAAGCTATAACTATTTACTATTTCTTCTGTAGAGCGTTCGTTTTTGGGGCCGAAGGACATATCAAGCGGTCTTTCACCCTTAAAAGAAAACCCTCTTGTTTCATCGTCAAGCTGTGCCGATGACAATCCTAAATCAAAAACTATACCATCAAATTTCTCTCCTTCTTTAAAATGAGACTCTGCTAATAATTTTATGTTTTTAAAGTTATCATTAAACAAAACAACATTTTCTAAATTATTTTCTTTAAATAATCGCTTTGCATTTTTTATGGCTAGTTCATCTAAATCAACCCCAATAACTAAGCCCTTTTTTCCAATTGCTTTAGCAATGGCCATGCTATAACCAGCCCCACCCAAAGTACAATCTATATATTTTTTTCCTGGTTGCAAATTAAGATATTCTAGAACTTCAGCCAACATAACTGGGACATGCTCGTAAGTCATATTTCTTATATTCCCAAGTCGCCTAATTTCTCAGCTATCATATTACTATTCTTCTCATTTTCTGCCTTATACTTATTCCATAAAGACTCATCCCATATTTCTAAATGATCATACAAACCAGCGACAATTATCTTTTTTTTCAAAGAAGAAAATTTACGCAAATACTCTGGTAAAGTAATTCTTCCTTGATTGTCAAACTCTAAATCCATTGCTCCCGCTAACATGTGTCTACTAAAAGCGCGAGCACCTGATTGACTAATTGGCAAGGCGGCAAATTTTTTAGCAATCTTTTCAAATTGTTCTTTGGAATATAAAAATAAACAGTTGTCCAAGCCCTTGGTAACAACTGCCCCTTTTTTCAAAATAAGACGAAACTTAGCTGGAATTGCCAGTCGTCCTTTATCATCTAAATTGTGATTGTATTCTCCGATAAACATAATTCTTTTTTTAGAAAATAGCAGTTCTTTCTCCACCATTCCCCACAATTCACCTTACGAGTTTAATTATACACCACTTAACCCCTGGGGTCAACACTTGTCTTTTGTCTAAAATAAGCTAAAAAAAATAAAAAAAATCTACTTATCAACAGGTAGATTTTAAAACTGAAATTTATTTGCCAAATTTAAGAAAAAGTTTTCAACAACTAATACACAAGCCTTTTGGATACGCCAATATTAGCCTCTTTGTCATAAATTGGTTCAATGATAGAATAGGAAAGTTTTTTTGCCTTCTTTTTATTATCTTTTTTCTTATCTTCTAAGGATAAAACTGGGATCTTTAAAGCATAACCTAGAGCATTGGCCGTAATTACGCCTATACGCAAACTAGTAAAACTATGTCCGTAACTAGCCACTTTTATTTCTTTTAAGTCACTAAGCTTTATTTTATTTTTTAGCAAAAACTGATCTATACTTGCTAAAAGTTTTTCTGATTGACTTCTAATTGCTCTTATTTTTTTAGAAGATAAAAATCTCCCTTCTTTTTCTAAAGAAAGTCTTATCTCCTCTTTGTCGCTAGTGTCAATTACTAAAGTAAATTTTTTCATAATTAAAAATCTATTTTTTATCTTTAAAAATAATAGCTGGCTGAAACAATTCTGAATTAGCCAATAAAACTTTTAAGTCTGATATTTTCTTTATTCTAACCAAACTGCTTCTTATCTTAGCCGCCTGAGGCAGTCCCTGAGCATACCAAGCCAAGTGTTTCCTAAATTCTATAATACCCCGCTGCCCTTTCTGTTCTTTTTCCAGTACTGCTTGCTTAAAAGCAATTTTAAAAATTTGACGCGGCGACAAAGACATTTCTTTGTTACAACTTATCTCTTTAAAAAGCCAAGGCCGACCAAGCACTCCACGAGCTAAACCTAAACCATCTGCCCGGCTTAATTTAAGAGCCCTTTTAGCACTGGATAAATTATTAATTCCTCCGTTAGCTAAAATAATTCCTGCAAAAGATTGACGTGCTTCTTTTATCTTTTCAAAGTCAATCTCACCAGCAAAACCTTGAGCTAATGATCTTCCATGTATCATTAAAGCACTAATTTTTAAATCACGAATGTTTTTTAAAAAATCAAAAGCAGAAACTGATCCAGATTGTGTCCTTATTTTTACAGAAACCGGTAGTTTAGTATTAGCTAAAACCGCTTCTATCACCTCACGTGACTTTTTTAAATCTTTCATTAATCCAGCGCCTGCTCCCTGTTTAATAATTTTAGGCACAGGACAACCAAAATTTATATCAATTCCATCTGGCTTTATTTCCTCACTAATTAATTTAGCAGCAAAGGAAAAATGTTTTGGCTCAGAACCAAATATTTGAACTACAAAATAACGCTCTTTTAAACGATTAAATTTTAATAAATCTAAGGTAGTATTATCTTTTTTCTTTTTATTATAAAAAAGAGCAGCCGCTGAAACCATCTCGCTATAGACAACCTTGGCTCCATAATAACAGCAAATTTGTCGAAAAGCAGAATCAGAAAAACCAGCCATGGGAGCAAGGGCTAAAATGGGTTTTTTCTTATTTTTAAGTCTTAACCAAAAATCAGAAGCCATAAAAAGTTTTTCAATTTTTTCGTCTAATTTCCAAGCCAGCGCTTGAATCTTTAAGCGAATAACCCTTCTCCTTTAATACTTCTCGTAATCTATCAGCTTCTAACCAATCTTTTTCTTGTCTAGCTTTTTCTCTACCTAAGACTATCTCTCTAATTTCAAGCGGTAATGAATCTAAAGCAATTTCTTTATCTAAAGATAAAATTGACTGATCTAAATTTAAACCTAAAACTTTATCAAAATCTAAAATTGTTGCCAGCTTATCAGCTGAATCTATTTTATCTTTTAAAACCTTAGAAACTAAAGCCAAAGCTTGGGGCATATTCAAATCATTATTAATAG
>CAZQJT010000032.1:0-3221 GCA_964593665.1 uncultured Gammaproteobacteria bacterium | reverse complement strand
GGTGAAAATTTCCAAAGAGCAAAATCAGTTGGATTTTTTTTCTCAGGATTTTTTTCAACTCGGGCTCCTTCTTTTAATTCTTCCAAAGGTAAATGACTTAATTTATTATAATCTTTAACAAGCGCAGTGTTAAAATAAACACCATCACTTATTTGATAAGCATAACCCTTCTTCTCTAAAATTTTTATCAAATCAATTTGTTCCTTAATGCTTTCTGTCGCTTTAGCATATAAATCGGCTAACTCAATATTTAAAGCGGCAATATCTTTTAAAAAAGCTTGTTCATAAAAAGAAGCTATTTCCCAGGCCGTTTTTCCTTCTCTTTTAGCGCCTATTTCTAACTTATCTTCTCCCATGTCTCTATCTCCACTTAAGTGCCCAACATCGGTAATATTCATTATATGTCTCACCTTATAACCATTATATTCTAAAGTGCGTTTTAAAATATCATAAAACAAAAAAGCGCGCAAATTACCAAGATGAGCGTAATTATAAACAGTTGGACCACAAGTATAAAGACCAACTTCTTTTTTATTTACAGGCTTAAATTCTTCCTTTTTGCGACTTAAAGTATTATATAAAAATAATTTATCCATATTTAATTAATTCTTAGAAAAATTAGCCACCTCTTCAATTTTCTTAAAAACAGCCTTGGTTTTGTTTTTTAAATCATCGTCTAAATTATAACGACTAATTTGATCTGATAAAGAGATTAACATTTTAGAGAATATTTTTTCCATGACTTCTTTGGAAGAATCTTTGTCTTGTTCATTTTTTAAAGCTTCCAGTAAATCTTTTAATTCTTTTTTATCAAGTGGGATATAAAAAGCCGGAATATTTGAAACCGACGCTCTAATTAATTTACCATTTTCAAGACGAGCGCCATATTTAAGCTTAGCTCCTCCTTTAGCCATAGCTCTTTCCATTTTAACTTCTTTTTTAGCACTAAAAGATGTTCCTGTTCTAGAAACAACTTCATCAAAACCACATAAAACTTCCCCGCTTTTTTTATCTATCAAAACATTATCAACTCCATTGTTATAATCATCATAGGAAGAAGCTCGAGCAACAATAAAACGATCTTTTAGAAATTTATCAAGTAATAATGTTAAAGCAATCTCTGTTAAATTAGGAATGCTTTTTTCTTTTTCTCTTTGAAAAGCTTCCATATCTTCTGGCTTTTTGCCATAAAAATCACGACTAAAAGCATCTTCCTGACTAGCTATTAAAGCTAAATCTGCTTTTTCATCTCTGCCAGAGATAGAAATTTTTCCCTCATCGTCTAAAAAACCATCCAGGTATTTATTAGCCTCTTTGGATAAATTAAACAAACCTTCTTTTAAAGAGGGTAAATAATAATCTGGATCTATTTCTTTTTCTTGCGACGTTTTTCTCTCAAAACGACTTAAATCTATCTTGTCCCCAGGTTTAATTCCTGATAAATATTCAATTCCCATATAAAATTATTTAAATCTAACGGGCAAACGAGCAGCCTCTTCGTTAATAGCTAATCCCGAAGGATTATCTTTCATAATAACAATATAACCACTATCGGTCTCTATCTTATCTATGTCAAATTCTAAAACACCACTAAAACTAACTAAATCTTCAGTCATCCAATTTCCTTTAGCAAAAGCACTTCCCTGAACTATTAAATTTTCTGAAGTATCTATTAATTTAATAGGTAGCACTGCTTCAAAAAACCAAGAACCGCTAACACTACCCTCTACTAAAAGAGGTGAAGTTATAATTTGTCCGCTTATTGGATTGTCAAATAAAGCGCTAATTTTTTGTTCCTCTGGCTCTGAAATAGCAACCTCTCCTTCAAGTAAAAAATTTTCAAGAAGTTCATCTTCTTGATCTTTAAAATCTTCAATTACAGCAACAGAAGAAATTGTATTTTTTTCAATTTTAGAAAAAGAATTTTGATCTTCAATTTTTGCCTTGATTCGCAAAATTATTGCGCTAACTATAATTAAAATACCAATAATTACTAAAAAAGTATTTTTAGTCATATTTTTATTATAATTTTCTTAAGACTACTATTATTATAGCATAAATTAAGGGCTTTGTCTTAATTTGTGTTATAATACTAATCTAAGTTTCTTATTTTATGCTTGATTTACAAACAGAGCAAGACTTCTTTTCACTCGGCTATAATCTAATTGGCGGGGTTGATGAAGCTGGCCGCGGCCCATTGGCCGGCCCAGTGGTAGCTGCTTGTGTAGTTATTGATAAAAACTTTAAAATTGATAGTGATGAACTAGCACTAATTACCGATTCTAAGAAATTAAGCGCCAAAAAAAGAAATAAACTTTTTGGAATTATAAAAGAAAAAGCATTGGCAGTAGAAATTGGTTTAGCTAGTAATTTAGAAATAGATGAAATAAACATATTGCAAGCTAGTTTTTTAGCAATGCGCCGAGCAATTAAAAAATTAAGTATTCAACCAGACTACATTCTAGTTGACGGTAGTTTTAAAATCCCCAAATTAAATAAATCTCAAACAGCCATTATCGGCGGAGATGGAAAAGTCTTTTGTATTGCGGCTGCCTCTATTATCGCTAAAGTAAGTCGTGATTGGTTAATGGAAGAAATTGATAAAAATTATCCTCTTTATGAATTTTCTAAACATAAGGGTTATGGAACTAAAAGACATCTAGAATTAATTAATCTTTATGGTCCCTGCCCACTTCATCGTTTCAGTTTTACCCCCTTAAAAAAGGATATAAAAAAGCCCGGGTTTTAAACCGAGCTTGTTTTTTTGTTCTGAAGATTTTTATCCTCTTATCTCTTTTAATAAAGAGTCAACGTAATCTGGTACGTTAAGGAAGATTTTTTCCTCAGGAAAACTCATAACCTGCCAAAAGCCAACAAGAGATGATGTTGTTATGGGAACAAAATCAATTCCCAGAGCTTTGGCGGCTGTCCAATCTTTATTAGGATCACTACCAACAAAAACAACCTCTTCGGGAGAAAAATGTTCCAAGATGTCAAACGCCTTCGGGTCTGGTTTTTTGGCCCCGTTTTCAGCGGTTTTCACAAAATCAAACATCTCTAAATTTAGCCCTATCTTTGATAGGCCCTCTTTGACGTCTTTCAGCTTACGATTACTGATAAGCGCCAAAAAATATAACCCCTCTTTTTTCAAGGCTGTCAGTTTGTCGGCCAAACCCAAGTTAATACTACTGTTAATCTGACGAAAAACTTTTTTCGCCTCG
>CAZQJT010000031.1:0-6291 GCA_964593665.1 uncultured Gammaproteobacteria bacterium | reverse complement strand
GCTCGTGGTACTAAAAAAATTAATTCTAAATTGAGTGGACATTTAGAATCTATTAGTCTGGTTGATATTTTAATAATCAAGGGCCGTGGCTTTGACTATATAGGAAGCGCCTCTTCAAGAAGGGCGTTTTTAAATATAAAAAATGATTTAAATAAGCTCTATTATGCTGGGGCAGGAATAAGGAGTTTTAGTCGTTTGGTAAAAGAAGGAGAAAGAGATGAAAAGTTATTTTTTCTGCTAAAAGGATTTTTAGAGTTATTAGATGACTATAGAGAAGATTTAAGCAAGGAGAGAGGAGAAATATTTTATTCCTTTTTTATTTTAAAGTTACTTTTAGAACTTGGTTATGGTCCAGAAATGCATGAATGTCTAGATTGCCACTCCAAAATTAAGGCAGGGAGGAATTATTTTAATTTAAAAAATGGCGGATTGCTTTGCCTTGATTGTTTTAACAAGCAGCCCTTTGTTTATCAAAAAGATGGATTATTGGCGCCGGAAATACTTCAAATATCAGATAATGCTATAAAACTTCTGCGACTTATTATTGATAACGAATTAATGATAGTAAAAAAGCTGCGTTTAGAAAAGAAATATATCCATGAACTAGCAGTTTTAGTTGACAGTTTCTTAGATTTTAGGCTTTAATTATTGTTTATTTTCAGATTTTTTAAAAATTATCCTTCTTGCTAAAAGAATGAAAATAGGTTAATATTTAGTTAGTTAAATAAAAAATTTAGAGTAAATCTGGCCCTTTTTAGGCGCCGGACTAATTTCTTTTTATGTTAAGAACTCATACTTGTGGAGAATTAAAAAGTAGTCATTTGGGCCAGGAGGTAGTCTTGGCTGGCTGGATAAATAGCCTGAGAAATCTAGGTGGTTTAATTTTTATTGATTTGCGTGATAGATACGGCTTAGTACAAATAAAAATAGATCCACAAGCCAATCCTAAATTAGCAGAATTTGCTAGTCAATTTCACTCAGAATGGGTAATAAAGGTAAGAGGGCAGGTATCAACTCGTCCAGAGGAAATGAAAAATGCTAAGATGACGACTGGAGACATAGAGGTGATTGCTTTAGAGCTTGAAATATTAAGTCGGGCTGAGATTATGCCCTTTGAGATTAATGATGAAAAAAATGGTGAAGCTAATGAGGCTTTGCGTTTGAAATATCGTTTTTTAGATTTACGTCGCCCAAAATTGCAAAAAATGTTAGCAAGCAAAGATCTTTTTATTAGACATATTAGGGATTATTTTTATAAACAAGGTTTTACAGAAATACAAACACCTATTTTAGCTAACTCTTCGCCTGAGGGAGCGCGCGATTTTTTGATTCCATCTCGTTTGTATCCTGGAAAATTTTATGCTTTACCACAGGCACCGCAGCAATTTAAACAGTTGCTGATGGTTGGTGGTTTGGATAAATATTTTCAAATTGCTCCTTGTTTTCGTGATGAAGATCCACGTCTTGATAGACATTATGGTGAATTCTATCAACTTGATATGGAAATGAGTTTTGTAGAGCAGGAAGATATATTTAAAATTATGGAGCCATTGATGATAGAGTTGACTGAAAAATTTAGTGAAAAAAAATTATGTAATATTTTACCAGATGGTCGTTTTAGGCGTTTATCTTGGAGAGAGGCTATGGATAAGTATGGAACAGATAAGCCGGATCTTCGCTTTTCTTTTTTGATTAATGATGTGAGTGAAGTGGTAAAAGATTGTGGTTTTAGTGTTTTTTCTGAGGCAATAAAAAATGGCGGAGTAGTTAAGGCGCTAAAAATTGACGGTGGCGCTAAGTTCACTCGTCGGGAAATAGATGAATTAACAGAACTAGCTAAAAAACGGGGTGCTAAAGGTTTGGCTTATTTAAACAAAAAAGATGGTTTGGTAAATTCTTCTTTTTCTAAGTTTTTTAAACCTGAAGAGTTAAATGATTTAGCGCGAACTTGCCAGGCAGAAGAGGGTGATATTGTTTTCTTTGCAGCTGATAATTGGCGAACAACTTGCAATGTTTTAGGAGTAATTAGAAATGAAGTTGCCACCCGTTTAGGGCTGAAGGATAATAATCAAGCTGCTTGGGCTTGGATTGTTGATTTTCCTATGTATGATTATTCTGATATTGAAGAGGGTCGAATTGACTTTGGGCATAATCCTTTTTCCATGCCTCAGGGAGGCATGAAGGCACTTGAAGAAAAAGATCCTTTAGATATATTAGCTTATCAATATGATTTGGTTTTAAATGGTTTTGAAGTTTCAAGCGGCGCGATTCGCAATCATGAACCGGAGTTAATGTATAAAGCTTTTGAAATTGCTGGTTATTTACGAGAAGAGGTTGATAAACGCTTTGGCGCGATGATTAAAGCTTTTTCATATGGCGCACCACCCCATGGCGGTAATGCCCCAGGGATAGATCGTTTAATCATGGTTTTAAATGATTGGGATTCTATCCGTGATATCTATGCTTTCCCTAAAGATGCTAAAGGAAGAGATTTAATGACTGATACTCCAGGAGAAGTATATCCTAAACAACTTGAGGAGTTAAATATTACTATTATAAAAGAAAAAGAATAATTTCAGATATCTTAAAAATATGAAAAATGTATTAATAAAATCATTATATCGCGATACAGAAACTTATTTAGGTAAGCAAATAAAAATAGCTGGCTGGGTCAGGACTTCACGTAACTCTAAAGAGTTTGGCTTTATTGAAGTAAATGACGGCTCATTTTTTAAGGGGTTGCAAGTAGTTTTTGATAATAAGCTAAATAATTTTTCAGAACTTGAGAAGGTAAGTATCGGCTCATCTTTAGAAGTGGAAGGAGAACTGGTTAAGTCACCAGCAGCTGGTCAAGCTTTTGAACTTAAGGCTTTAAAGATTACAGTTATTTCTCAAGCGCAAGAAGACTATCCGCTGCAGAAGAAAAAGCATGGTTTTGAATTTCTAAGAACCATTGCTCATTTGCGTGGTCGTAGTAATACTTTCTCCGCTGTTTTTAGATTGCGCTCAACTTTAAGTTATGCTATTCACAAATTTTTTCAAGAAGAAGGGTTCTCTTACATCCATACTCCGATAATTTCTACTAGTGATTGCGAGGGCGCTGGTGAAATGTTCAATGTCACTACTTTAGATTTAAATAACTTGCCACGTGATAATAAAGGGGAAATTGATTTTAAGGAAGATTTTTTTGGTAAAAAAGCTGGGTTGACAGTAAGCGGTCAGTTAAATGCCGAGGCTTTGGTAATGGGGCTAAATAAAGTTTATACCTTTGGTCCAACTTTTAGAGCAGAAAATTCCTATACCACCAGACATGCTTCTGAGTTTTGGATGATGGAACCAGAAATGGCTTTTGCTGACTTAAGCGATGATATGGATATGGAAGAGAAGATGCTTAAGTATTTAATTAATTATGTTTTGCAAGAGATTCCTGAAGAAATGGAATTTTTTGATAAATTTATTCAAAATGGTTTAATAGAACGATTACGTAAATTAGCTGATTCTAATTTCCGTCGCATGACTTATACCGAAGCCATTGAAATATTAGAAAAATCAGGAAAAAAATTTGAATACCCAGTTAAGTGGGGAATTGATTTACAGACTGAACATGAAAGATATATTTCTGAAGAAGTGGTAGGTGGTCCAGTATTTTTAACTAATTATCCAAAAGAGATAAAAGCTTTTTATATGCGCTTAAATGATGACGGCAAAACAGTGGCAGCTGTTGATTTACTTGTTCCGGGCATAGGGGAGATTATTGGTGGAAGCCAGAGAGAAGAACGTTTAGATATACTAGAAAAAAGAATGGCAGAAATGGGTCTTGATAAAAGTGATTATGAGTGGTACTTAGATTTACGTCGTTTTGGTTCAGTAAAACACGCTGGCTTCGGATTAGGTTTTGAACGTTTAATAATGTATTTATCAGGCATGGCTAATATCCGTGATGTTATTCCTTTTCCAAGAACACCTAAAAATGCTGAATTCTAAAAATTATGAGTTTTCTGTCTTCACCTATTTTATTTCTTTTTATTATTCTTCCTTTGCCGGCAATTCTAATAATTTCTATTGTCTTGGCGGTTAGGGATTCAAAAAAACATATGAACACTAAACATGATGCTAAGTATACTTTTTATTACCTTCTTTCTTTAGTTGCTTTGATTTTTATGGCTATTTCTGTTGGCATGGTAGCTTTTGGTATTATTGATAAGACAATTCCTGATATTTTAAATTACTATAATTATTCTTCAATTGATAGTCGTTTGAAATTTGCTATTTCTGCTTTGTTAATTTCCATTCCTGTTTTTTACTCCGTATCTCATTTGATAAATCGGGGTTTGCGTCGCCAGGAGCTTGACAAGGAATCGCCTATTCGTCGGTGGTTAACTTATTTTATTATTTTAGTTTCTTCTTTAATAATACTCGGTTCTTTCGTTAGTCTTGTAAACAGTTTTCTTTCCGGAGAATTAACTGTACGCTTTATTTTAAAAATAGCCTCTGTTTTACTTATCGCTGGAGTAAGTTTTTCTTTTTATTTATATGATGTTAAAAAAGAAAGTCCTGAGAAAGCAGATAGGATAACAAAAATTTTCTTTGTGACGACACTCTTTTTAGTTATTTCTGTTTTTGTGGCTGCTTGGTTTTTTGTAGAATCTCCTCAGAAGACACGGGCCCGTCGTATAGATAATTTAATTTTGAATAACTTTTCTAATTTAGAAAACTCTATAAATAGTTATTATACCTATAACGAAAAGTTGCCAGAAAAAATTAGTGATTTATCTTCAAATCAACAAATTTATTTTAATCCAGAGTTTGCTCTTGATCCTGAAAGCAAGGATGAAATAGGATATAACAAGCTAAGCGATATTGAATTTGAGCTTTGTGCTTATTTTAGAACTAGCAGTTATGAATATCAAAATGATTCTCGCTTTCGTTTAAGTAATAATAATCAAGAGCACGACAGTGGTTATCAGTGTTTATCAAGGAAATTATGGATTGAAAAAGCAGAAGCCACTATAGAAAAGAAATAGTTATGCTTGATTTTACCACTGAAAAATTTTCTGGACCGCTGGGCTTGCTTTTAAGTTTGATTGAAAGCGAGGAAATGGATATTACGGAAATAAATTTGGCAAAAATTGCCGATGATTACGTTAATCGTATCCGCCTAGTTGAAGATATAGACCCTGACGAATTGGCGGATTTTTTAGTTGTAGCGGCTAAATTGTTGTTTATAAAATCAAAAGCACTCTTACCTTATCTTTACACTAAAGAAGATGAGGAAGAAGCTAGTGATTTAGAAAGACAACTGAGAATGTATAAAGAATTTGCCTTAGCAAGCGAGAAGATAAAGGAAATGATTGCTGCTAAGCGTTTTTTGTTTTTACCACCTATTATAAAAAATCGTCGTCAACAATTTAATCTTCCTGTTTTTGCTGCTCCAATTAAAGTTAACCCCAAGTTGCTTAAGGAAATTTTATTAAATTTATTAACAGAACTTTCTAAAAAGGTAGAAGCTAGACTGCCAGAAACCAGATTGGAACCGAAAATAAATATTGAAGATAGGATAAAATCAATTAGGGAAATGCTTCTTAAGAAGATTAAAATTAATTTTTCTAAGATGCTTTCAGGAGCACAGAGTAAAACTGAATTGATAGTAAATTTCTTGGCGGTTTTAGAACTAGCCAAACAGAAAGAGTTGAACTTTGAACAGGACGAACTATTTAGTGAAATAAATCTCGTCCCTTATAAAAATCAAGATTAATTTAAAAATAGTAACCATATTATGTCTTTACAAGCACAACTTGAATCATTATTATTTGTCGCCATTAAACCTTTGTCTTTAAAGGAATTATCTAAATTAACTAGCGCTAAAGATAAAGAAGTAGAAGAGGCTTTAAAAAATTTAGCACTTTTTTATAAAGAGAATAAAAGTGGCTTGTCCTTAGTGGAAAATAGCAAACAATATCAGTTGGCAACTTCATCTGAAAATTCAGCTTTAATTCAAGATTTTTTAAAAGATGAAACTAGCGGCGAACTTTCTCAACCCAGTTTAGAAGCTTTAACTATAATTGCTTATCGAGGGCCAATAGGAAAATTAGAACTAGAGAGAATAAGAGGTGTAAATTGTAGTTTAATTATCCGTAATTTATTACTAAGAGGATTAATTGAAGAGAAATATAACAAAGAAAAAGATGAAAATTATTATGTAGTGACACATGATTTTATTCGTTTTCTTGGTTTGGGCAATTTAGGTGAATTACCTGATTATGAAAAATTACATGACGATTCTTTAATGTC
>CAZQJT010000030.1:0-6600 GCA_964593665.1 uncultured Gammaproteobacteria bacterium | reverse complement strand
GCGGAGAGGCAGGGATTCGAACCCTGGGTCGGCTTTCACCGACGACAGTTTTCAAGACTGTTCCATTAAACCGCTCTGGCACCTCTCCAATTTGTAACTTTCCTTAGTACTATAATAAAAAATAAGACGGCTGTCAAAGTCTTTCTCTATAAACCATCTTCTTCTTTTAACACAAACAAAAGCATAACATTTTCGTCATCAAAGGGTATTTGCTCCGGCTCAAGCCAATTTGGACCAAAATAGGAAAAATCCTGATATCTAGAAATTGTTCCACCAATTAAAATATAATTATCTTCTATTTTTTTGTTTAAATATTCCAAAAACATAGCCGATGTTCCCTCTTCATATAATCCATTATTTTTAAGAGGAAAAACAATCGCTTTCGGTAAATTGTTTTCTAATTCACTAATTGCTTCTTCCTGATATTTTTCAACGACACTAGTTTTTAGTGACAGGGGGAAGGTAATGTTAAATTTAGTAGCCGCTTGCCTTTCGCTAAAATAGTATATTTGTGGTTCTGAGCCAGCGATAAAAATCTTTTCATCTGGCTTAGTATATTCTTTTATCTTCTCTGCCATTAAAAGCGCTTCTCCCCAATTATTATCCTGAGTCCATAACCATTTGGGAATTTCTATTGGTTTTAGAAAAAATTGTTCCCCGACCTTAGCAGAATAACTAGCAACTATTAATACTGTAAAAACGAGAATCAGAAATTTTTTCATTTCAGCGCTTCTTTTTTCAATCTTTAATAATCTTAGTAGCCCATCTAATCCTTCAGCTGAAAGAAGAATAACAAAGGGAGCAAGCAAGAGATAATAATGAGGAATGCTAGTAGTCATTACTGTTATTAAAGACATCACTAAAAGTATTAACCACAAATATCCTCTTTTAACTTTTGACCAGAGGAAAAAAGGGATTAAAATTAGAGCTGGCCAAAAAAGATATAAATAGACTTTTAAATAACGAAGTAGCATCTGTGGGAAATACTCCCAAGTAGCATTAGCATAATTTAAATTAAAAAGAAAAGCCTGCTCCCATAAATCAGAAAGGGTTCCTTTAAAAATAAAATAAGCTAAAGAGAAAAAAGCGGTTACTACCGCTCCTAAAAATAAAAAGAAAAGGTTTTTCAGTACTTGGCGAATGTTTTTGTGTAGACAATAACCACTAAAAAGCCAGTAAACTGAGATTATAACAAGTGGGAAAAGTGCAATTTGCTTATAGAAAAAAGCTAAAACCGCTAAAACGCCGCCGAATAAATAAATAAGCGGCCTTTTTGTTTCTCTATAAAAAACAGCTAAGGCCAAAAGCCCAGTTAAGGGTAGTAACATAAATCTTTCAGTATTGGCTGGTAAAGCATCAAAACTAATAGCTGATAAAAAAATAGGACTAATCCATAAAACAAAAATTGCTATTTTAGAGCCATAAATTTTCTTAGCAATAAGAGTTAGCAGTAAAATAGTTCCTAAGATAAATAAAAACGCCAACAAGCGTGGCGCCCAAATAGAAAAAGGAAAAACAAGATGGCTTAAATAATAAGTATAAACAATTAGCGGTGGCTTCTGTAGAAAAGAATTTCCATAAGGAGAAATGTCTTGACTCAAAAGCCAGGCAGAATAAGCATATTCGCCCTCATCTCCTTCCCAAGGAGAAGAAAATGAATTCCAATGTAAGAGATAAACGAAAAATAAAAAAACAATTACCATTAAGATAACCCCAGCATTTTTTCGCAAAAAATTTACGAAAACCCCACCACTCCTGTTTTTCATATCTGCTGCTAACTAGTTTTAAACTAGCTCTATATTAAATTTTAAATGTTTCTCCTAATTTAGGAATAATAACTTCCAAGTCTGGTCTCTTTTCCTTTATCAATTGAGATAGAGAGATGGCCGCCTCTTTTTCACCATGAACTAAGAAAACCTTTTTTAAGCCTTTTATCTTCTCTATATAATCCAGAAGCTGCCATCTATCAGCATGAGCACTTAATTTATCAATTTTAAGAATACGAGCCTTTACCTTAAATTCTTCCCCGAAAATTCTAGCTGTTTTGGCACCCATTTCCAAACGTCTACCTAAAGTATTTTCTGCTTGATAGCCAGTTAGAAGCACGGTTGATTTTGGATTGCTAATATCATTTCTTAAATGATGAAGAACTCGTCCGCCCTCAAGCATGCCTGATGAAGCAATTATAATCAAAGGACCTGTTTTATTATTCAAAGATTTTGATTCTTCTACTGTTTCTATATAATTAAGACGATTAAAAGAAAAAGGCGAATCACCATCCATTAAAAAATCTTGCCAAGTCTCTAAATCAAAATCACTATTATACTGTCTAAAAACATCGGTAATGTTATTACTAAGTGGGCTATCAACATAAATTGGGATGGCGGGGATGTTTCCATCTTTATAAAGCTTATGAAGAATATAAATTATCTCCTGAGTCCTGCCAAGAGCAAAAGCAGGAATTATAATACGGCTTTTTTCTTTTATCGCTTTCAGAACTAATTTTTTTATAAGATCATAAGAGTCTTTTACCGGTGAATGTTCGCGATTACCATAAGTACTTTCACTAATTATAATTTCCGCCTCTTCTTTTATGTTTTCCGGATCAGGCAAAATTGGCAAACCAACATTTCCTAAATCACCAGTATAGACTATGTTCTTCTCTGGAGTTTTTAAAATAGTAACAGCTGAGCCTAAAATATGGCCAGCATCATAGAACTTAAAAAAAATGCGACTACTAATTGCTTGATTTACATGATAAGCAACCTCCTTAAAAAGATGACAAGTTTTCTCAACATCATCTTCATCATAAACAGGCGGCAAAAGATTTTTAAAGCCCCTTTTAACTAAGTAATTATAATCACCAGATTGAATTTTAGCAGCATCTAACATAATCAGATGAGCAATTGCAGCCGTAGCCGATGTTGCATAAATGGGCCCCACAAAACCATTTTTAACCAATAATGGCAAAGAACAACAGTGATCAGCGTGAGCATGAGATAAAATAACGGCTGTTGCTTCTTTCATTTTTTCAGGCAAGACAGAGTTGGCCTGGTATGTTTCAGAGCGACGACCTTGAAAAAAACCACAATCAAACAATATTTTTTGCCTGCCAATTTCTAAAAAATGCCGGGAACCAGTTACTCCCCCAGCTGCGCCAAAAAAAGTTATTTTCATTTCTCTATTCATTCTTTTATTATATCACATTAATTAAAAACTAATTACCAAGATATACTCGAACATAAACTTGGGCAATGTAAAATAAAAAAGCAACAAAAATAAAATCAATAAACAGATATTTTAAAAAATTCAATAAATACAAAACAAGCACCAAGGGATAAAACAGAATAAGAAGAGGGTTGCGCAAAATATTATGATTAGCATTTTTAAATAAAGCTTTAGCGTCGCCAGTTGAAGGAATAGCTTGCAGACCAAGAGCAATCGCTAACCAAATAAGAATAATATCCTGCCAATTAAAAATAAGAGTAACCTGAGAAAAAAGCCAAACTGCTAAAGAAGAATTAATAATCAAAGGGCCAAAAGAAATAAAAAAACTAGGTAAAAACCTAGTCGGCTCAGCATGAACAACATAACCAGCTACTTTATTATAACTTAACAAATTTATCTTATAAATCTTTACCCCAAATAACAAACAAAAAACAGCATGAGATAATTCATGAACAATAATCCCCGGAGCCATTAAAACAAACCAGAAATATCGCCACCACATAATATAATTATTTTCCTAATAATTCTTCTTGTTTTTTTACCATCTCTTCTTCTATTCTCTTATACAAAGGTTCAGGTTTAATTACTTTAATTATATCCTTTTTAGGCAAAGCCCATTTCAAATCATTAGACAATAGTCCTAAACTTGCTCCAATTTTTTCAGCACTAATGGGCAAAAATGGTTTAATTAAAATAGCTAAAGATTTAATAACATAAGCCGCCACAGCTAAATCCTCGGCTGCTTTTTTTTCATCCGTTTTTATCATTTTCCAAGGAGCTTTGTCGTTTATATACTTATTCCCTTCTTCTATTAATTTAAAAACAGTTCGTAAGGCCTCACGAAAACGACCAGCGGCGATTGTCTTACCAGTTAAAGTAAAGGTTTCTTCATTTAAATTTAAAAATTCTTTAGCTTTTTCGTCTAATTCTGCTGGCAAACTAACACCGTCAGAGAAGTTTTTATCAATAAATGACAAAACGCGATAAACAAAATTACCAAAAGTGCCAATTAATTCACTATTAGTACGTGTTGCAAATTCAGACCAAGAAAAATCAGCGTCTGATGTTTCTGAGCCATTCATTATTAAATAATACCGAAGAGTATCACAATCAAATTCTGCTAAAAAATCCGGCAACCAAACCGCCCAGCGACGGCTTTTAGAAAATTGCTTCTTTTCTAAAGTTAAATATTCAGAAGAAACAATTCTATCTGGTAAATGTAAATTTTCTTGCCCCAAAAGAATGGCCGGCCAGATAATAGAATGAAAAGGAATATTATCTTTGCCGTGAACATAATAATGAAAAGTATTTTTATCTTG
This sequence comes from uncultured Gammaproteobacteria bacterium, assembly GCA_964593665.1. GTDB lineage: Bacteria > Patescibacteriota > Patescibacteriia > Patescibacteriales > UBA12465 > UBA12465. The sequence continues at coordinate 2,053 of CAZQJT010000030.1, read as the reverse complement.
CCAAAAATCTTGCCAAGCATTGGGTTTTCCTAATTTTTGCGCCCATTCCTTGCTAGCTGACAAATATCCACAAACTGCCTCAAACCAAACATAAATACGCTTATCTTCATAACCCGGCAAAGGAACCCCTATCCCCCAATCAGTATCACGAGTAATCGCTCTATCAATTAAACCTTTGTTTAAAAATTCTAAAGTAAAATTTTTAGCATTTAAACGCCAACCTTCACTTTCTTTTACCCAATTTTTTAATTGATCCTCAAAGGCAGTTAATTTTAAGAAAAAATGTTCTGATTCGCGCCATTTAGGCGTACTACCACAAATCTTACACTTTGGATTTATCAGTTGTTTAGTATCCATTAAATTGCCACAGCCATCACATTGATCGCCACGCGCAGAGGTAAAATGACAATTAGGGCACTCGCCCTCTACATATCTATCTGGCAAGAAACGAGCACATTTCTCACAATAAGGCAGGCTTTCTATTTTTTTATAAATATTCCCCTCTTCGTATAATTTTAAAAACATTTCCTGTGCCACCACCTTATGATTTTCTGTCATGGTGTTCGTATAGTTGTCATAGGAAAAATTTAAACCATCTATTAAGGTTTTAGAAAATTCTTCATGATACTTAATAGCAATTTTATCAGGAGTAGTTTTTAATCTATCAGCTTCTAAAACAATAGGCGTACCATGACAATCACTACCGGAAACATATAAAACATTATTACCATCCAAACGAAAATAGCGCGCCAAAACATCAGCTCCAATTAAGGCTGCCACGTGACCAAGATGAAGCGAACCATTAGCATAAGGCCAAGCAGCCGCTATTAAAATATTCTGTTTTTCAGTACTATTTTTATTCATATTCTTATTAATTATTCTGTTGACATTATAACATCCTTGCAATTAGCATTTGTAACTAAATTCATAATTTCATCAATTTTTGGCTCAACTGCTTTTATTTCTGTGCCGTCTTTTAGGTTTACTTCAACTTGCAAACTATGAGCTTGAAAAACTTGTTTTACCTGGCAATTATTAATTGCCTCTTTTATCTTGCCCCAAGCTAAATAATTTTTCAAAACAAATTGACGATTAGCTTTTAAAATAGTTTCAATATCTATCCACGCTAAACTCTTTTGAGCTTCTTCAGAAAAAATATTTTTTATATCTTGAGAGTAATAAGAGCCATCACGCGGAACAAGATGAGAAAACTGACTAGGGTTATAATAGGAAAGTTCATTTGGATAATCAACTTTCACTGGACCAGAAGAACCACTTAGCTCTTCCCATTTACCATCTTCTAAAAGATATTCACCGCAATATACCCAGACTGAGAAAGGAAACAATTCATTTTCTGGTTCCAAATTTTTTACAGTACAATGACGCCAACTTCCTTCTTTTGTTTGCCAACTAAATTGTTCTTGATTTAAAAAATATCTTTCAAGAGAAAGAGCTAATTGCTCGTTGCCAAAACCAGAAGAAAAAGATAAATCTTCTTCTATAATAGAGCTTTCAAAAAATTCTTCTTTTTGTTCCTCGTTTTCTACAATACTTGATACCGGTTTTTTTTCTGGAAAAAAAAGCCTTTCACCATCTTTTTTTAACCAAAAAAAGAGAAAACTAAGCAAAAAAACAAAAACAAGCAGACAAATTAAATTTTTTTTCATATCTTTATATTTAATTTCATCTTAACATCTATTTATAGGAAATTCAATTAAAAAAGAGGCCTTTTAAAGACCCCTTTGTAATCAGTATTCTAACTGTCGTCTGCTTTCTTTTTGGAGATAGCGAATAACAGCTTTCTGATGGTGTTTGTAGATTTTCCCCGCTCTTTTGCTGGCAGAGGAAATTTCAGGATTGGTTTCTGAGAAATAAGGATCGTTGGTTGGTCCAAATCGAAACCAGGCCTTCATTATCTTTCCCTCAGAATTAGTGATAATTTCCACTTGTTCGGAATTAATAACCAAAACTCTTTGCCCGTCCTTAGAACAAACCTTGACCTCTGTTCCATTCAAAACTCTTTTTGGCAAAAGAAAGAGAAATACTCTTCCGG
>CAZQJT010000029.1:0-7226 GCA_964593665.1 uncultured Gammaproteobacteria bacterium | reverse complement strand
GCCCTCCAAAAAGCTGGCGCATCCCTTGAATTAATTGCTAAGTTAGGCAAAGATCAAGACCTAGCTGACAAAATAGCAAATATGCTGCTTGAAAAGTACACCGAAAAATTTGAACAGGGGGCTCCACATGATTCTGATTACGAGAACTCCTTGGTAAAAATTTTTGGTCATGGACGCATTGTTGTTGATTACGACAAACCGCTTTGGAAGTTTATTGAAGAGAATTCATACAACCATGTCAGCAGCGATATAAAGCTGGATGAAGCTCATTATCCCTCTCCGGCAAAATTCACGGGGAAAAAAGACGTGGACTGGATCCTTCTACGTCCCTGCGTGAGTCTAAACATATTGGAATGGATGGAAAAAATGAAAAACGATGAATATCGCTTCCCAACTTTGAAGGAATATCTTTCTTTTCAAATAAAATGCCCGAAACTTAAGCAAGCATTTTTCTTGATTGGACTCGGTTGCGTCGGAACATCTCTGAGAACTGATAATGAGTGGGCTGACCAATTTCTTTATTCTCCTTACTTTAGTGTTAGCCTTGGAGAAAAGAGAGAAATAAGATCTTGGCCGGTCAACGAAAAAGAAAGCAAAAGAAAAAAAATTGATGGGTCAATTTACGCCCTCATGCTAATTCGCGAAAAAAAACCATAAAAGTGACCGATTCAAAAGACCATCTGTGAAACAGACGGTCTTTTTATTTTCTAAATACTTATTTCTTTATTTTTTTAACAAGTCTCTTATTTCTAACAAAATTTCCTGGTCCTTAGTTAAGGGCGCAGGTACTTCTTCTTTTTTTTCTTCCTCTTTTATTAATTTCTTTTTTAAGCGCCCTAAAAATTTAACCATGGCAAAAATAGCAAAAGCGATAACAAGAAAATCAAAAATGTTTTGAATAAAAAGACCAATATTCATAACTACATCTGGCTTTACAACTTCACCTATTTCATTTAAAACACTAGGACGTAAAACGATATTCCAGCTACTAAAATCTACTCCCCCAGCCAATAAACCTACAAGTGGCATAACAATATCGGCCACCAAAGAAGAAACGATTTTACCAAAAGCGCCACCAATTATAACGGCAACTGCTAAATCGATAACATTACCCTTAATCGCAAACTCTTTAAACTCTTTTAAGTATTTCTTCATAAAAATATCCTTAATTTTTATAAATAAAGGCCGGCGTTGAAGCCGGCTTTAATTTTAAACCCAAGTTACTCCGGCAACTCTATCACTATCTTCTTTAAACCTCATTATCCTCACCCCTTGTGTGTCTCTTCCTAAAACACTAACTGCTTTAAAAGGAGTTCTAATCACTTGGCCTTTCTCAGAAATAATAACTAAATCACGACCTTCCATTGAATCGGCGTTTACCAAGAAGGCATTTGTTAGTTTTCCAGTTTTTTCCGTTATTTTAGCTGTCTTGATTCCACTACCACCACGACCCTGAATCTTATATGCCCCTAAATCAGTTCGCTTACCAAAGCCATTAGCCATTATAGTTAATATCTGATAATTTCGTTTCTTTTCTTTGTCGGTCTTAGCGATGCCAACGCCAACCACCTTATCACCTTGGTGTAAACGAATGCCATGAACACCAACAGCGCCTCGTCCCATATCGCGAACATCGGTTTCCTTAAATCTAATTGCTTGACCATTAGAAGTGATAAGCTCAATATGATCACTGCCTGAAGTTGGCTTAACCCAAATTAACTTATCATCATCTTTTATTTTAATAGCTATTAATCCATTGCGGCGAACATTAGCAAAGGCAGATAATTCTACTTTCTTTACCAAACCCTTTTCTGTTGTAAAGAATAAGTATTTACTGAAAACCGCCTTATCAAGAGGTAAAATAGAAGAAACTTGTTCTCCTCCTATTAACTGCAAGAAGTTAACAACTGGCGTTCCTTTAGCAATTCTAGAAGCTTGTGGTATTTCATAAACTTTTAATTGAAAAACTCTGCCTTTAGTTGTAAAGAAAAGGACATCATTATGAGTCTGGGATGTAAACATGAATTCAACAGTATCTTCTTCTTTGGTAGTTAATCCCATCACTCCTTTACCACCACGAGCTTGAACCTTAAAAGTGTCTGGTTCTAAGCGTTTGATATAGCCATCTCTGGTCATCATAACAACCGTTTCTTCGTTTGGAACCAAATCTTCCATGCTAAATTCACCTACTCCATGAGGAATAACTGTTGTTCGTCTTTCGTCGCCATATTTATCAACTAAAGCTTTTAGTTCATCGCGAACAATGGTAAGCATTTTAGAAACTGATTTCAAAATATTTTCTAGCTCCTTAATTAAGGCTAACTTTTCTTTTAACTCTTGTTCTATCTTTAAACGCTCCAAATTGGCCAAACTCTGTAAACGCATTTCCAAAATAGCAACCGCCTGTCTTTCAGATAATTTAAACTTTTTCATTAAATTAGCTCTAGCAATATCCCTATCTTTTGAAGCCTTGATTGTTTTTATCACTTCATCAATATTTTTTAAAGCTATCATTAATCCTTCTAAAATATGAGCCCTGTCTTTAGCCTTGTTTAAATCAAACATGGTTCGACGACGAACAATTTCTTGACGATGCTTAATATATTCTTCCAATATCATCTTTAAAGTTAAAATCTTTGGTTGAATACCATCAACTAAAGCTAACATATTCAAATGGAAGGTTGTTTGTAGTTGAGTGTGCTTATATAAACTATTTAAAATTTTCTTAGGATAAGAGTCCTTCTTAAGCTCCATAACTATTCTAACACCGTCTTTATCAGATTCATCACGTAAAGCTTTTATCCCCTCAATCTTCTTGTCCTTTACTAAATCGGCTATTTTTTCAACTAAGTCGGCTTTGTTAACTTGATATGGTATTTCTGAAACTATAATTTGAAAGCTACCACCTTTTTGTTCTTCAATCTCTGCTTTACCGCGCATTACCACTCCTCCTTTACCGGTAGAATAGGCCTCCAAAATATCTTTTTTATTATAAATAACACCGCCAGTTGGAAAATCTGGCCCCTTAACAAACTCCATCAAGTCTTCTACTGTTGCATCAGGATTATCTATTAAATGTTCAATAGCTCCAGAAAGCTCCCTTAAATTATGTGGTGGAATGTTAGTAGCCATACCAACAGCAATACCCATTGTTCCGTTTAACAATAAGTTAGGAAGTTTGGCTGGTAGAACTCGGGGTTCTTTTTGGCTACCATCATAATTAGGAATAAAATCAACCGTATCTTTATCAATATCAAATAACATTTCCTCTGAAATAGCCGATAATTTAGCTTCTGTATAACGCATAGCAGCCGCACTATCACCGTCCATAGAACCAAAATTTCCTTGTCCACGAACTAAAGGATAACGCATTGAAAAATCTTGAGCCAAACGAACCATTGAATCATAAACTGCACTATCACCGTGGGGATGATATTTACCAAGTACCTCACCGACAACGGTCGCTGATTTACGGAATTTAGCACTAGATTTCAAACCAATGCTCCACATCGCATATAAAATACGACGGTGAACTGGTTTTAAGCCATCACGAACATCAGGCAAAGCACGAGAAACAATAACGCTCATCGCGTATTCCAAATAAGACTTGCTCATTTCTTCAACCAAAGGTTGGTCTTCAATTAAACCATACTCTGTCTGGCGACGTGAATTAGGCAAGATAACTGGAGTCTCATCTCCTTTTATCTCTGCTTCTGGATTTTCTTTTTTCTCTTTATCTTTCTTAGACATAAACAAAAATTAATAAACGATTTGAGTTATTCCTTCGCAACCAGGTGGAATTTGGCAAGAAGGGGTAGCACCAATAGTAGGCATACAATTCACATAAGCTGGGCAGTTGTTTGTCTCCGGCAAAGTGATAGCTTCAGAAGAACTTGAAGCGATTTTTCTAATTTCAGAATTAATTTCTTCTAGTAATTTACTTTCGGTAATTTTTCGTAAATCCTCATCAGCCCGAAAATCTTCCAGTTCTTTATTTATTTTATCTAAAGCTTCTTCAAATTCCTGACGCAATGATTCAATTTGAACCGCGTTTTCCTCAGAAGCAGTTTCTTCTTCTTTAAAATTAAAAATATCTCTAGAATTTAGAAACCAAAAAATAAAAATCAAAACAGAAAAAAAGATAACAGCCATCTTAATTAAAAAATTTCTTTTGCCCTGTTCGTTTTCCATATAAATAAATTATTCTTTAATGCCATCAAGATTAATATCGTAAAGTATTTGTTCTGCTAAAAGACGGTAATTTAAAATCTCTTCAGGAGTAAACCAAATAGGAATTTCTCTTTCTGCATCAGAGACTGGGTCAGAACAATGAATTAGATTTCTCACTGCTCTATCATCAAGACTGGCCAGTTCATAAGAGTCAATTGTATAATCGCCACGAATAGTACCACTATCTGAAGATAAAGGTTCCGTTGAGCCAACAAGTTTTTTTACGATACCAACCGCCTTATTACCTTCCCAAATCATAGGGACAACCGGTCCACAACTCATAAATTTAACCAAAGCCCTTATAATGTCTTTGCCATACTCAAGGGCTTCTTTTTCAACTGGCAAGCCAAGTTTTTCTCTTTCAGATATTGTATTGCTGCCCTTTTTTTGATACCACTCATCATCCTTATTATAATGAGCCCAAAGTTGTTCTTCGCTAGCATTAACTAATTTAAGAGCAACTAGTTTTAAACCTGTTTTCTCTATTCTTTTTATAGTTTCACCAATTAAACCACGCTGCACGGCATCTGGCTTTAAAATAACTAGAGTTCTTTCTTTCTTAGGATTGGACATAAATTTAAATACTTAAAATAACTAACTCCATATCTTCTTGAGGAAGATCTTTTTTGGATATTTTTAATTTTTCTTCATAGGTTGGCGTTACGCCAATTTCTTTTATAAACTTATCAATAGGATCAATATCAATTTTTACCCCCTCTGTCTTATAGTGCATAGGAATAACTATGCGTGGCTCAATTTGTGAAATAACTTCTACAGCCTTTTTAGCATCAAGAGTATACTTTCCACCAACTGGAATTAAAAGAATGTCAGTGCCGGCCAATTTTTCAAGCTGAGCATTGTCCAAAGAATTTCCCAAATCACCAAGATGAACAATAGAGACATCTTCAACTTCAAAACGATAAATAACATTAACCCCTCTTTTTTCCCCCTTGCTTTCATCGTGATATGAATCTATTCCTTCTACTAAAATACCTTTAAAATCATATTCACCAGCACAATTAATAACAAAAGGATTGCCGCGTAAAGCGCCAACATTATTGTGATCATCATGATCATGAGAAACCGTTACAATATCAGCTTCAAAATTAGGAACCTTTAAACCAATCTCTTTGTTAAAAGGATCCGTTACTAAAGTAACACCATCGGGACCAATTTTATCTTGAATTTTAAAACAAGAATGACCCTGCCAAGTAATAATCATATATCTTTTACAATAAAAATAGGTCTATTAACCTTATTTAAAGTATAACAGAAGAAAGTGGCTAGGTCAAACTAAAAAATTCTTTAATAACCATTAAAATTAGGCCTAATCAGTTATTAATAAAAGTTAAACAAAACACTTGAATCTTGATCAGTTCTTCTAATTTTCGCTCCTATTTTCAATATATTTTCCATCACAATATCGGCTGGATGACCAAATTTATTATCAATCCCAACCGAAATAACCACTATTTTAGGGTCAACAACTTGTAAAAAATCAAGGCTATTTGAAGTCTTAGAGCCATGATGAGAGGCTTTAAATATTTGCGACTTAAGATCGTAACTATTTTGCAAAAGAGCTTTTTCAACAGCCAATTCATTATCACCACTAAATAATACTTTTACCCCCTGACAATCAAGCTTAGAAACTAAAGAATTATTATCATTTTCCCGTACTTTAAAAGCTAAAGGATTTAATAAGGACAATTGACAGTTGTTGCCATAATCTAGAGTAAGTTTATTTTTTAAAACAAAAACATTAACCTTAAAAAATTCAGCCTGACTAAGTAAATAATCAGCTAATTTGCTTTTATTTATCCCCTCTATATATATTAGATTTTTCACCTGGTAGCGCTTCATAACCTCTATCAATCCAATTACATGATCATCATGCCAATGACTAATTAAAATTAAATCAATTTCTCTTTTATAGAAAGGTAAAAATTCTCCCAATCTATTTAGCACTAAATTATCTGGGCCACCGTCAATTAATATCGTTTCGCCTGTTGGTAATTTAATTAGAGAAGAATCTCCTTGACCAACATCAAAAAAAATAATCTCCAAGCCTTCTTTTTTGTCTTCATAAAGAAAGAAAAATAAGAAACCAAGAAGAAAAGAAATGATAATTATTTTTTTAACCATAGGCTTTTAAACTAGCAAAAAAGAGTTAAAAATATCATAAAAATAATACTATTGACAAAAATATATTAATATGATATACTTCTTTGTTATGATAGTTCTTTGAAAACGGGGTTAAATTTGGTTAATTACCAAAATCGTCTACAGTCAGGCGAGTTTAGTAATTAACCAAATTCGTAACTTAAAATAATAGATGATGAAAAAGAAAAAATTTCTGGCTATACTGAAGTCAGAAGCTCAAAGATTAGGAGTAGGCTACTCCTCTTCTGTGTACAAATCCATTCTAAAGGAAAATTGTGTCCTGGTGAAAATTCCAGAAAGGAACGCAAAGTACATGCGAGCCGTTTCAAAGCATACCGTCCTGATGCCTCAAGAAAACCTAAAAGAGGCCATAATCTTGGAGGTTTCTTCCCACTACCTTCATGGAGACTTCCCGCACCGACTGTCAGATGGATGCATAAAGCCATCCGTTATGAGACACTTCTTTGTCTCAGCAGATGATTGTGGAAAGAGATTAGTGTGCACAGTGGACGTACAGACAAAAACCGACCTTCTCTCTGGCGAGGAGGTGGTCATCGTCAACGTCTTCCCGGAAAAAAACAAAGACCCCAAAAAAGTTTTGTGCCTCGGAATAAGTTCCGGCCAGGTGAAAATCCCGGGCACAGAAAAATTCATCGGGTTTAAAGACTTTTAAGCCTTAACCCGAACAAACCCAAAACAGACTGTCTATGCGAAAGCAAACGACAGTCTTTTTTTATACAAAAAACGCTCTGAATGGCAGAACGCTTTTTGTATAATTTTTAAATTAATAAAATTTATTAAACAATAAATTTTAATAATTAAATTTATTTCTTCTT
>CAZQJT010000028.1:4182-7514 GCA_964593665.1 uncultured Gammaproteobacteria bacterium | reverse complement strand
GGTTTAATTTTATTTTTTTCCAGTATTATTTTATTTTATAAAAAAAGAAAGAAATCTTTGACTAAGAATTATTAGATTAAATATGATAATAAAATGGACATCTAGAATAATAGCCTTATGTCTTTTGGGCTTTGCTCTACCTTTTTATTTTGGCTATGGTAATCCTTTGCCGTTTTCTAGCTCCAAATATTCAATTTGGGAAAATATTTCTTTGTTAATGCTGCCGTTAATTTTTTTGGGATTGATTTTAGGCTGGAGATATCCAAAAATAGGAGGACTAATGATAATCTTTTCAAGTTTAGTTATTGTCGCAGTTGGTCTGTTTGCAGATGGGAATTTAAGTGTTAATTTCTTAGTTCCTCTTATTCCCGGTATTTTATATTTTATATCTAGCTTAAAGAATAAACAGTATTATAAGTTATGGAAAAGGTAAAAATAAATTCTGAGTGGGAAGAGGTATTAAGTGATTATTTTCTAACACCTGATTTTATAACTCTAGCTAATTTTATTCGTCAGGAATATATAAGTAAAAAAGTATATCCAAAGCCAGAGAATTTATTTACTGCCTTTGATCTAACTCCGTTTTCTCAAGTAAAAGTGGTAATTTTAGGTCAAGATCCATATCATAACCCTGGCCAAGCACATGGTTTATGTTTTTCTGTTCCAGAGGGTGTCTTACCACCACCTTCTTTGCAAAATATATATAAAGAGATAGAGGTAGATTATAAGATAAAGAAAGATAAAAAAAGTGGAGATTTGAGTAATTGGTCCAGACAAGGAGTCTTTTTGCTAAATGCTATTTTAAGTGTTATTGCCAATCAGCCAACATCTCATCGGCAAATAGGCTGGGAAAAGTTTACTGATCATGTTATTAGTGTTTTATCTGAAAAAAAAGAACATTTAGTCTTTATTCTTTGGGGAAATTATGCTCGTAGCAAAAAAACTTTGATTGATACAAATAAACATTTAGTTTTAGAGGCAGTCCATCCCTCCCCACTTTCTGCCTATAACGGTTTTTTTGGTTGTCGGCATTTTTCTTTGTGTAATCAGCAACTTGAGAAATGGAATAAAACGCCTATTAATTGGTAAGATAAGATATATGTCTAAAAAAATTGAACAAATTTTAGAAACAGATGAGAAAATTTTATGGCAAGGAGGTATAAGCCGCGCTTTACTTGGTTTTGAAGTTTTTGTTTTCTTTTTATTTCTTGCCCTTTTGGTTTATTGGCAAATCTCTTGGAGCTTTGTTTTAATCTTGTTATTTGCAACTTCAATTTATTTTGCTTATCAACTGGTAAAAGAATTTCTTCTAACTAGCAAAAGACTTATTTTAAAATCAGGTTTAATTGGAACTGATTTTAAGTCAGTTTATTTTAACGAAATAAAATCAATTGACTTGCGAGTAGATTTAATAGACAAAGTTTTTTCTATTGGCACTATAAATATCAATACCGGTTTAATTTCTTCCGGTGTCAATATTAAATTAAACCATTTAGATGATTGTTATTTGGCTTATCAGAAAATGCAAGAAATATCTAGCGATTATAAAGAAAGACTTTATGCTGGCAAGAAAATAATTTAAAAATAAATTTATGGAAAAGAAAGAAATTTTAATTGCCACCGCTAACCTGGGAAAAGCCGAGGAGATACGTCAGATATTTGCTAATAGCAATTTTTCTTTAAAATTTTTATTTGATTTTAAAGAACAAGTAAAAGATTTTATTGTTTTAGAAAATGCTAATAGTTTTGAGGGTAATGCTTTAATAAAAGCGCTTTTATTTGGCAAGCATTTAAACATGCTTACTTTAGCTGATGATAGTGGTTTGTGCGTTGACGCCTTAGGCGGACGACCAGGAATTCATTCAGCTCGTTATCATGCAAAAGGAGATGATAAGGCAAACTACGAGAAATTATTAAAAGAACTAGAGAATATTTTAGAGGAAAAGCGCGGAGCTCATTATCATTGTAGTGTTGCTATTTATAATCCAATTGATAATTTTATTGCTACAACCGATGGTTATTGGGAGGGAAGAATAGCTTCTCAGCCTAAAGGTGATAAAAGTTTTGGTTATGCACCTATTTTTTTGCCTAAAGATTTTTTATATCAAAAAAGTGCGGCTGAATTTAATCATGAAGATTTAATAAGTATTAATCACAGAGGGAAAGCATTTAGAAAAGCTATTAATATCTTAGAAGCTCTATAAATCACTTATTTTTACTTTTTCTAAAGAAATTGATATATTTAATAATCAATTGTACATTTTTTAATTCAAAAAGCCCTAGGAGGGGGCAACATCATGAAGAAACAATATCTGGTTCCCGGAATAAGCGTAAAGATTTTTCGGGGAGAAGAAGAACAGGATTCTGGGAAAATTTTGGAAGTGAGTGCTCGGGATGGCAATCATTTTCTGAAGTTTCAGAGTAATAATCCTAAAATTGGCGGGCCGATAGAGTTTATTTCTTTTTCCAACGTCAATTCTGCTGATAATGATTGGTTTTATCTTTTTCAAGATCCGTTTAATTGTTTGAAAAAGTGCTATTCCAATCGTGGGCCAATTTATCGTTTCAAGAAAGATTGAAATGATACTGGTTTATTGCCCGATTTGTCGGCGGATAAAAATCAATGCCGATGATGTTCGCAAAATGGCTATTGAGTTTGACGAGATTGAGGAGGCAGAGACCCAAGAAATCCGAGAACTTATAAGCCAGGCTAAAAGCGAAGAAGAATTGATTGAAATAAAAAAGATGGTAGAGTTAAGGAGAAGAGGAAAGGCTGGTGTTTCTGATGAGCTTAAAGGTGACCAATGGGTTTCCTTAAGTGATCAAGAATGGGACGTCATTCAAGCTATTCTTAACTCAACTCATCTTCTTTGTTTGGTGGAAAATTTTGCCGACTATACGGAAAAATGTCCGGAATGCTTGGCAAGAGAAGCCGAACTTACAAAAGCGGCGCTTAACTAAGAATAGAAGGTCAGAAAACGACCTTCTTTTTATTTATCTTTAAATAAGCTAAAATATAAAGGAAATAATCTAGAAATTAATTTATGAAAACAAAAAATCCACTTATTCTAATAATTCGTGATGGCTGGGGGCATAATCTAAAAACTGCTGGTAATTTTATTAAAGCGGCTAAAACACCGAATAATGATTTTTATCAAAAGAATTATCCGCACGGTCTTTTATTAACTAGCGGTGAGGCAGTTGGTTTAGAACAGGGTTATCAAGGAAATTCAGAGGTGGGCCATTTAACCATGGGCTCTGGTCGAGTTATTTTTCAATCACTGACTAGAATTAATAAGGCGATAAAAGATGGATCTTTTTTTAAGAATCAA
>CAZQJT010000028.1:0-4082 GCA_964593665.1 uncultured Gammaproteobacteria bacterium | reverse complement strand
CTTAACTTTAGAACTGACAGAACTCGTCAATTAACACAGGCTTTGGTTGAAAAGAATTTTTCTGGATTTAAAAGAAAATATTTTTCTTTAAATTTTGTTGCCATGACAGAATACTATTCTTCTTTGAAAACGCCAATTGCTTTTCCAAGTATTAGTTTAAATAATTTATTAGGGGAGGTTGTAAGTAAGGCAGGGTTTAAACAATTAAGGATTAGCGAAACAGAGAAATATGCTCATGTTACTTTTTTCTTCAATGGTCAAAAAGAAAAGGCTAATCCTGGTGAAGACAGAATTTTAATTCCTTCTCCAAAAGTAGCGACATATGATAAGCAGCCGGAAATGAGTGCTCCTAAAATTGCTGATCGTTTGGTGAAAGAAATTAATAAAAATATCTATGACTTTATCGTTGTTAATCTAGTAAATTGTGATATGGTTGGTCATACTGCCGTAAAGAAAGCAATTATACAAGCAGTTAATGCTGTCGATATTGCTCAAGGGAAAATTATTAAAGCGGCTTTAGAAAATAATTATACTTGTCTTGTTTTAGCTGATCATGGTAATGCAGAAGATAAGACTGCCCTTACTTCAACTAGTCATACCATTAATTCCGTTCCAGTTATTTTAGTTTCTAATGATTCTAAATTAAAAGAAGCAAAAATAAAACCAGGCGCTGGATTAAAAGATGTCGCACCAACGATTTTACAAGTTTTAGGATTAAAAAAGCCTAAAGAAATGACCGGTCAGTCATTTATTATTAAAAAATAGAAATACTTTCATGAGAAAAACAGCTATTAAAAAATATTGTATTTTTGGCAGTATTTTTGGGGGGCTGTTTTTTCTTTTCTTTTTCTTTTTTTCTCGCCCTCTTTCTGATAGCGTAGAAGAGTTTAATTATTTTGTTTTAGATAATCCAATTGTTGATTTTTCTGTTATAGAAAAAGAGATAATTTTAGAAAAAGAGGAAGTAATAAAAGAAGAGAAGGAAATGTCAATTGTTCTAGAGGAAAACAAAGAAGAAAAATCAATTCTTATTAACATTTCCGTCCCTTTTACTTCTCAGGCGCCTTTAGCTAAATGGGATGATGCCCGGCAACAGGATGGCTGCGAAGAAGCGGTGTCTGTTATGGCGATGGCCTGGGTAAACAGAGAGGGGAAGACTGAAAAAATTCCACCACTGGAGTTTGAGAAAAGAATTTTAGCTTTGTCTGATTTTCAACAGGAAAAATATGGTGAGTTTAGAGATACAGGTTTAGAAGATATGTTAGCTTGGATTTTTAATGATTATTTTAATTATGAAAAAGTGGAAATAAAAGATGTTTTTAGCCCTGAAAATATTTTAAATGAAATAGAAGAGGGAAAAATAGTATTACTGCCAATGGCGGGCAGAGAACTCAAAAACCCTAATTTTAAAGCTCCGGGTCCGCCAACTCATATGGTTTTGGTAAAAGGCTATGATTATGAAAGCGAAGAATTTATCACTAATGATCCCGGTACTCGTCTGGGCGCTGACTATCGTTATCCAAAAGATATAGTTTATCAAGCAATTCAAGTCTATCCCACTGGTTATCATCAAGAGGTTACTAAGAGAATTAGGCAGATGCTGGTTATTTGGCGATAATTGTTTTTACTTGAAAAATTTTTAAAAAGGGAATACAATTGTTTAACAAATATAGTTATTTAAAAAACCCCCTGTTATGGGGTAAAAACCATAGGTCTAATTTTAAAAAAAAATTATCATGAAAAAAATTTTTTTTCAAAAAGATGGTTGCTGGTATGATAAAAACGGAGTCTGTTTTCCGTTTATCGCCAGAATCAAACCTGATTACTGCCTGAGCATTGAAGAAGTCAGGCAGGAATTTCCGCCGCACTCTTTTGTTTACTACTGTTTGAATGAAATAACGGTAGAAAAGATTGAGGATACTAAAATTTATTTTGCTTGTGTCCGGTCGGTTGAAGGTTGTAAATGCCACAAATTGCCTTTGGCAATGTTGGAGTTTACCGACAAGCAAAAAGAGGAAATTCTAAGTGTAAAGAAATTCCCAAAATCCGTCTTTGAGAAAAGATGTTTTGCCCCACTGAATTCTGTTCATTCTCACGAAGTTGAGAACTGGGATAGCGATGTGGATTTTTTTGAAGATTTTCTTTAATAAAAAAAGGGAAGGTTTTAAACCTCCCCTTTTTCATATTCTTTTTATTTTTAAGAATGATTTTCTATCTTTTCTTTAATTTCTTTAATAAAATCAGCTTGTGAAATTTCTCTAGTTTCAAGAGAACCGCGATCGCGAACATTTAACATTTTAGAGTCTGCTTCTTTGTCGCCGATTACTAAAGTGTATGGTATTTTTTCAGCGGCCACTTTTCTAATTTTATTACCAACGGTTTCACTAGCATCATCAATTTCAACTCGCAGATCAGATTTTTTAAATTGTTCAGCTATTTTTTGGCAGGTTTCAATATGTTTTTCTGCTACGGATAGTATTTTTATTTGAACGGGGGATAACCAGACAGGTAAAGCACCAGCATAATGTTCTATTAAAAGACCGATAAATCTTTCAAATGAACCGAATAGAGCACGGTGAAGAACATAGGGGCGTTCTTTTTCACCTTGATTGTTGGTAAAGTCCATTTGAAATCTTTCTGGCAAGTTAAAATCAAATTGCAGAGTTGAACATTGCCATTCACGACCCAAGGAATCTTTAATTTTAAAGTCTAATTTTGGTCCGTAGAAAGCCGCTCCACCAACATCAATTTTAAAATTAAGGCCTTTGTCTTTAGCAACTTTTTCTAGCACTTTTTCGGTAAAGGCCCAACCTTCTTCGCTGCCAATATTTTTTTCTTTATTCTCATCTCTAGTAGAAAGATAAACAGAAACTTTTTCTGGATCAAAACCAAAAGATTTATAGATAAAAAGGATAAAATCAACCACTAATCCTAGTTCAGCTTCAACTTGATCAGCTCGGCAGAAAATATGAGCATCATCTTGGGTAAATCCTCGGACACGGGTTAGCCCTGATAATTCGCCTTTCTTTTCAAAGCGATAGACGGTACCACATTCAGCCCAGCGTAAAGGAAATTCGCGATAAGAATGAAGGTTGTTTTTATATATTTGAACATGAAAAGGGCAGTTCATCGGTTTTAGAAGATATGATTCTGTTTCTTTAACAGCTTCTTTGTTTTGGCTTTCTTGTAGGCTTTGCCCAGCTTCAAGTGGCGGATACATACTGTCGTTATAAAATCCCCAATGGCCAGAAGTTTCCCATAAAGCTTTATTGCCAATATGAGGACTGCGGACTAAGTCATAGCCAGCTTTTTCATGCTCTTGATACCAAAAATCTTCAATGATGCGCCATAATTTTGCTCCCTTAGGGTGCCAAAGCGGTAACCCTAAACCAACCATTTCATCAATGTGGAATAAATTTAAATCTTTTCCTAATTTGCGGTGATCTCTTTTTTCCGCCTCTGCCATTAACTTTAAATGTTCATCAAGTTCTTCTTTGCTATCAAAAGCTAAAGCGTAAATACGGGTGAGCATTTTATTTTTCTCATTACCACGCCAATAAGCGCCGGCTATTTTATTTAATTTATATGAGCCGGGTTTTATTTGATTGGTATTTTCAATATGCGGCCCACGACAAAGATCGGTAAAATTAGCAACAGAATAGAAACTAACCTTTGTTTCTCCTTGGTCTTTTAGATCGGAGATTAATTCTGCTTTATATATTTCACCTGCTGCTTTAGCCGTTTTTAAAGCTTCATTAATTTCACTTTCTGTTCTTTCAAACTTTAAATTCTGTTTAATTTTAAAGGCCATCTTTTTTTCTATATTTTTTAAATCAGCTTCAGTTATTTTAACGTTATAAAAATCAACGTCATAATAGAAACCGTTATCAATAGCTGGGCCAATAGCTAATTGAGCTTCTGGATACAATTCTTTAATTGCGCTAGCCATGATATGAGCTAGGCTGTGGCGTTTTATTTCCACGTTTATTTCATTTGGCATATATTTTTTATTAATTAATATTAAAAAAATCCCCTCCTCGCAAAAACATAAAAATGTTTTTGCCGGGACGGGACTTTATTTT
>CAZQJT010000027.1:0-8232 GCA_964593665.1 uncultured Gammaproteobacteria bacterium | reverse complement strand
ATAGCAATGACAACTAACAACTCAATTAAAGTAAAGCCGGGTTTGTTATTTTTCATAATTTTTAAATTTCGCTTAAAAGCGTATTTCTTATCAATTAACAAAATAATTAACAAAAAAAATTTTTAACTTTTTATATACTAAATGAAATAAAAACTTAACTGATCTTATTTTACCATACCTCAAAAAAACCTGCAACACCTTTTGGCTATTTTAGCTAAAATTGACTAGCCATATTATACATAGGCATAATAACAGCGGCCACCATAATACCAACACCAATACCCATAATAACCATGATAAGTGGTTCCATTAGTTTGCTAAGATTGTCTAACATATTGCTAGATTCACGAGTATAGAAACCTGTTATTCTATCAAGCACGGTATCTATCTTACCTGTCTTTTCACCAACGGCTATCATCTGTGGCACCATGCTGGGAACATAGGTATTTTTTTCCATAACTGAAGCTAAAGGATTACCATCATTTATCGCCTCTAAAGTTTCTAAAATCATTTCTCTGTAAATAGTATTACCAACAACTTCCGCGGTTATTTCAAGAGATCTAGTAATGGTAACACCACCTTTTAACAGAGTAGATAAAGAACGGGTAAAACGCATAAGGTAAATATATTGAAACAAGCGACCAAAAATAGGCATCTTTAACTTTAAAATATCAATATTTCGTTTACCGGAATAAGTTTTAAGATAAAGGCGAACTAAGAATACAACCCCTATTACAAATAGAATAATAAGTAAAATATAACTCCTCATGAAATTAGAAGTAGCAATAACTACTCTAGTTGCTAGCGGCAGCTGAGCTCCGCTTTCTGTCAACATAGAAGTTAAATTAGGAATAACGTAAATCATTAAAACAACGGCTACGCCAACAAGAGCGACTAAAATAAAAATAGGATATATCATTGCTCCTTTAATCTTGGCAGACATGTCATAGTTTTTTTCCATTTCATCAGCTAAATAATTTAAAACCTCATCTAATTTACCAGAAGACTCACCAGACTTAACTATGTTTACAAAAAAATCAGAAAAGACTTTTGGTCTTTTGGCCAAAGCATCTGACAAAAAAGAACCACTATCAACTTCAAAGGCAATTTCTGAGACCATGTTCTTTAGGGCTAAATTATTAGTCTGGTCAACTAAAATAGATAGCGCTTCGCTGACAGTAACACTAGCAGAAATCATAACAGAAAATTGACGAGAAAAAATAACCAAATCACTAGTTTTAATAGGAGAAAGAAGAAGGTTTAACTTCCCTTCTAAAGTATTAGTTATATTTATTATTTCGCTAGGGGTTAAATCACGTCGACGCAAACGAGTAAAAGCTTCATTTTCACTTAATCCCACTATAGTTCCACGTTGATTTTTCCCCTCTGCATTTACAGCAGCGTATTTGAAAATAGGCATATAATTCTTTAACTCTCAATAACTCTTAATATCTCTTCCATAGTAGTCATCCCTTGCAAAACTTTAATAATTCCATCTTGCTTAATAGTTACAAAATCTTCGGTCTCCCTTACTGTTTCTAAATTTAAATCCTTGTCGCCAATATTTATCATCTCTTTTAAACGATCATTTATATCAATAACCTCCGAAATAGCCACACGACTTGAATAACCTGTATTTTCACAACGCGGACAACCAACTGCTTTATATGTTTTATAAACACTTAAAGCCTCCTCTGGATTTTTAATTTCTGGCAGCTCTTCATTTAACACTTCTTTAGAAACAGTTTTTAGCTCATTTATTATTTCTTCCTTAGCATCACTTGATAAGTCAACTGGTTGTTTGCAATGCTCACATAAACGACGAGCTAAACGTTGAGCAACTACAGTTTTTAAAGTTGAAGAAAGCAAAAAGCGCTCAATTTTCATATCAATTAAACGAAAAACTGCTCCCAGGGCATCATTGGTGTGCAAGGTAGATAATACCAAGTGACCGGTTAAAGAAGCATGGATAGAAAGTTCAGCAGTTTCTTCATCACGAATTTCTCCAACCATAATAATGTTTGGATCTTGACGTAACAGTGAACGAAGACCACTGGCAAAAGAAAAACCTATCTTCGGTTTAACTTGAGACTGGTTAATTCCCTTTATCTCATATTCAATCGGGTCTTCTAAGGTAGAAATGTTTACCCCTTCTTGATTTAAAATATTTAAAACCGCATACAAAGTTGTCGTCTTACCACTTCCAGTTGGACCGGTAACTAAGAAAATTCCACTTGTCTTTTTAATTCCCTCGTACATACGGCGCAGGGCCAACTTGTTAAAGCCCAGATTCTCTAAAGAAGGGGCTCCCTTAGAGGTATCCAAAATTCTCATAACCACCTTTTCTTGATTAACAAGTGGCAAAGTAGAAACACGGAAATCAACTTCTTTATTATTAATTATCAAACGAATGCGACCATCTTGCGGCACACGTGTTTCATCTAATTTTAATTTAGCCAAAACTTTTACACGAGCAATAATCGCATTATGAATACTGCGTGGCAAAGTCAAAGAGGTGTGTAAAATACCGTCAATACGATAGCGAACCCGGCTTTCTTTAGCAAAGGGTTCAATATGAATATCAGAAGCGCGGGCTTCAACAGCATGGCGGATAATAACAGAAACAATTCTGGAAACAGGCGCACTATTTATATCTTCATCACTTACCCCTTCTGATTCTGTCTTGACGGTAACTAAATCTTCACCCTCTTCTCTGGCCTTTACCTCTAAGGCACTGGAAATTTCTTCTTCTAATTTTTGATATTGTTTAAAAACTTTTTCAAAACTTGATTTAGAAATTAAATAATATTGAACTGTTAGTTTTTCATCTAAAGCTAAAAAGTTAACCGCTTCTATTGTCTTTGGATTTGGATCAACTAAACCAATTTTTATAGTCTTGTTTTCCTGAGCAAAACAAATAATTTGATAAGTTTGAGCAATTTCTTCTGGTAAAAAATTTAAAACATTTTCCGGCACCTCTTCATTTAAAAGACTATAATATGGAAGACCTTTCATCTCCGCTTTTATTTCCGTCAATCTTTCTTCTTCAAATATTTTTTTAGATAACAAAAAAACTTCCAAATCGGCGGAATTTTCTTTTAGCAGGTTTTTCACTTCATCAACTATGCCTGCCGGGAGCAGATTATTCATCTGCAAAAAATTAAATAATTGTATATTCTTATTCATTGTCTTTTATTGTTTCTGCATACCAGCTTTTACGAAAGGCGAGCCATTGCCAACGGCACAAAGCGGGGCTAAAGAGGCGGATCCTCCGAGCTGAGAAATTGCCTCAGCGTCCTGGCAAATAAGGTTATAGTCAAAATGTTTAACGTTTTTCTTTAACACTAAAAATTTAGCATTATCTAAAATATCTGTATCTAAACTATCTTTAGCTGATGTATTATTCATTAAAGTTTGCCCTAAGAGTTCAGTCTGCTCTAACCCAGAATTAACATATAAAGACTTGAAAACATCATCACGCCAGAAAAACAAAAAAATTCCAGAAACAAGCAGAATAGTAATAACAATATAAATGATGTAGCGTTGGCCTGATTTCATACGCGCACTAATTTTTATAATAATAAGTAGACAAGACAAGTTCAACCATGTTTCCACTAGAAGAAAAATTAACTTCTGTAACATCAAAAAGACGCAAGTTGCTCTCTAGCAATCTAAATAAATTTTTCAAACCACCATAATTAACCGCTGACAAAGAAAGGTTTATATTAAGCGTACCTGTTTTTTCTTTATCATTAACCGCTTCTTCGTCTTCTATACTTAAACCTGACTCACTAAGAGAAATAGAATTAACCACAAAGCCATTTTGAGTAATTATCTCTTCTAGTTCTCCAAATAAAGCTTCTTTTATATAATCATCGGGCAAGACTTCATTAAACTTATCTAAATCAGCCACAGGAATTTTTTCATACAAATCAGAAATTACTCGTAAATTATTTAGCTTCTTCACTTGTTCAGCATAAAGACGCTGCTGTTGTTCCAAATTACTTTGAATTAATAATTTTGTTTCCTGATATTTAGGCTTAATAAAAGATAAATAAGCTCCCAATAAAATTAAAGCTAAAATAAAAACAAGAATAAGATTGAAATAATTATTCAAAAAGAGATTTAAAGAATTTTGGTTTTTTTGATCACGCGTTAACATAATTACTTTTTAAAAATTGTTGGATCAATTTCTAAGCTCAAAGAAAAGTCAACAAATTTTCCGCTACTTTTCTCTTCTGATAAAGACTCAGGCTCTTCCTCAACGTCTAAAATATCTTCGTCTTTTTCTTGACTAGTTGCTTCATTTGGGTCTTCTTCAGAAGAAATTACTTCTAGAACTGAAGCTTTTTTTACTATAGGGTCATCAAGTAAAGCCTTAACCTGCCAGGAAACCTCCTGATAACGGTCAGTGGTTGCTTCTAAATTATAAACACCACTAGTGTCACCATTAAATCCAGAAAATTTAACCGTACTTAAAGTTTTACTTTCCAACCAAGAGAAAAAATTAGTCCAATAAATATGTTGGTCAAGTAAACGTGAAACCTCAGTTGCCTTAGATTTATAAAGCAAAGCAGAATCTGCCTTTTCTTGCATCTTTTTAACATCATCTCTTAAAGTAGAAATCTCAACTGCTAATTTATCTGATTTTTTCATCTCTTCTTTTGCCCACAAATTCAAACCAAAATATACTTCCGCTATAAAAGCGCCGGCAATTAAAATAGTAAGTAAAAAAATGGCCAAATGTCTTTTCCAGTCAAAAGGAATAAACATCTCGCCCTTTATTAAATTCACTTCTAAAATACGCGGATTTTGAGCCGGACTTTTTTTTATGCCATCTGGTTTATTCTTTTTTGTTTTTTGAAAAAACATAAACAATTATAAAAACCGACTATTGAATTTCTCTCATCGCTAAACCAACGGCAACTGATAATTTGGCGCCAATTTCTGATAAAACAGGCCGAAGTTCTTCCGGATAAGAAATGCGATTCCAAGAATCACCAACTATTACCTTAATATCTAAACGTTTAGATAAATATTCATCTAAATTAAGCAACATGGAGCCACCACCAGACAAAATTATTTTTTCAACTTGCCCACCGTTTTGCGAATGGAAAAAATCTAATAAATATTGAATTTCGGTTACAATCGGCTCAATTGTTTTAGCAATTAAGTGCGGCAAATCATCTTTATCCTCTTTAGAAAAAGAAACACTTAAATCTAACTTAAATTGTTCAGCTTGAGCAAAGGTCATTCCTAATTTTTCTGCTAAAACAGAAGTAATAGTTGAAGCACAAACAGACAAGCTCCTATTTAAAACTGGAATACTTTCTTTAACGATAAAAATATCTGTACTATTAGCACCGATTTCAACAATCATTATTGTTTCCTTGTCATCGCCCACAAGAGAACGAACTAAAGAAAAAGTTTCTGTTTCTAAACTAACTAAATTTAGATTAGCCTTTTTGAAAACATCAATATATTTTCGCACCAACTTTTTTGGAGAACCAGTTATAAAAACACGCATATTCCCCCGGCTAGGAATTTTCCCATCTACGCCTGGAATTACTTTCCAGTCTAATATCATTTCTTCAAGCGGCAAAGGAATAACTTTTTTCGCTTCTTCATTAATAGCTGTCACTAAATTTTTTTTATCAACATTAGAAAGATTAATTATAGAAGAAAAAACAGTAAAGGTCGGCAAAGAAGCAGTCACTTTAGTGGCTGTTATTCCCGCTTCCTGACGCACCTTTAAAATTGCTTGCGCCAAGTAATTAATATCATCTATTTTGGTAAAATTAACTTCGCTAACATTTTCACTGAAAGCGTAATTAGAAAGATATATCTTGCGATTCTTTTTCCTTAGTTCAACCATTTTTAAAGAAGAATTACCGATATCAATTCCTAAAAAAAGATTATCGTTTCCGAAAGAAAAGAGGCTCATAAGCTTAAAAACAAGAAGAGTCTTGATTGAATTATCTTAATTTTTAATATATACTGATTATAGCTTACTCTGAAACATTAAACAAGTATAAATATGAATTTTTTTGCCCGTTTTAAAAAAATTTTTCTAATAATCGGTTTTTTAGCTGTAGTTTTTTTAATCAGCTATTTACTTTGGAATTTTTTCTTTAAAAGCTCTCTGGTAATAGAAATTCCGCCAACTAACGAAACTCCTCAAACAATAGATGGCCTCCCTGTTGCCAGTGAAGGTAGCGGACAAATTGCCACACCAGGTGGAACAAGTGGACTACCAATAACAGAAGGTTCTGTTACTCCAACTCCGGAAGCAACTTTTGAATCTGGCACAATTTTAAACCCAAGTGAAGTCGCTCTTGGCGGTGTAACAAAAACTACAACGGTTAACAAGAATCCTTCTCTTGGTGTAACTCTAAGTGGCAACGGGCAAATTCAATATTACGATCGTTTAGATAAAAAATTCTACAAATTAAATAGTGATGGGACAAAAACTGTTTTAAGCGACAAGCTTTTTCATTCAGTTGAAAGTGTCACCTGGGATCAAAACGGAGATAAAGCAGTAATAGAATATCCCGATGGCAGTAAAATATCCTATGATTTTACTACTCAAAAACAAGTAACTCTTCCCTCTCATTGGCAAGATTTTTCCTTTTCAACTGATGGCAATAAACTACTTTCTGAAAGTATTGGTTTAAATGAAGATGACAGCTGGTTAGTTGTTTCCAATGCCGATGGTTCACAAGCCAAAGCCTTTGAGGAAATAGGAGAACAGCACCCTAATATTTATCCCACTTGGTCACCTAATAATCAAATCGTCGCTCTTAATACCGGCGGAGTTGATTTTAATCGTCAAGAGCTTTTCTTTATTGGCCTAAATGGCGAAAACTTCAAATCAACTATCATGGAAGGACGCGGGCTACAATTTGAATGGTCAAAAGAAGGCGATCGCTTACTTTATAGTGTCTATAGTAGTAATACCAATTACAATCCCAGTTTATGGCTAGTTGATGCTAGTGGTGATGATATCGGCCAAAATCGTACCGCTTTAAATCTTCAAACCTGGGCAAATAAATGTACCTTTGCTTCTAACACTGAAGTCTATTGCGCCGTACCAGAAGAACTAGAAAAAGGAGCTGGTCTTTTTCCAGAATTAGCCGACAGAACAAAAGATGATTTATATAAAATAGACCTAACAACGGGCAGTAAAAAATTAATTGCCATTCCAGAAAGCTTTTACAACATATCACAAATTATAGTTAGCGAAGACCAGGATTTTCTATACTTTACCGATAAATTTAGCGGCCGTCTGTATCAAATAAAATTACAATAAAAACTATCCATGTTTAAATTTTTAAAAAAAATCGGGCTAAAACTGCTCGATTTGCTTTTGCCAATTGAATGTGTAAATTGCCAGACTGAAGGCGCCTATCTCTGTGGCGCCTGTTTTGAAAAACTGAAAATAAATAATTATGGAGATTCTAAAATTCTTAGTACTAATTTAAAAGCACCCAGCCTTGATACCATTTGGATTGCCGGAAACTATGAAGACCCGCTTCTTAAAAAAATTATTATTAAATATAAATATAATTTTTTAGAACCACTTGATAAGCCCTTGTCTCAATTTTTAAAAAACTTTTGGGAAAAGAACCTTCTTTCCCTTTCTTCTCAAAAAATAAATCAAGATAATTTTTTAGTTATACCAATTCCTCTTTCTAAAAAACGATTAAAATGGCGTGGTTTTAATCAAGCAGAATTATTAGCTCTTAACTTCTGTGCTCATTTTAATTATCCTCTCTCTTTAAACCTTAAAAGAACTAAAAACTGCCCACCGCAAGTTAGTTTAAGCGGAGCAGAAAGACAAAAAAACTTACACAACGCTTTTGTTTTTAAAGGTGATTGTTTAAAAGAAAAAAATGTTCTTTTAATTGATGATGTTGCCACCACCGGGACAACTTTAAATGAGGCGGCCTTAATTCTTAAAAAAGCCGGTGCAGAAAGAGTTGAAGCTCTAGTTCTGGCAAAAGGCTAATTATATCTTTACTTTCTATAAAAACAATGATATTATGTAGCTAGTCGATTGCCAAGTTTACCAAGCTTGGTTGAAAACATTTTTCCGTTTTCAAGAGTAATCCTAAGACTATGGAATTAAGCGTTAAACGATTTTTATTGTTTAAAAGCTGGGTGGAACCGCGAGGCTCAAAATAAAGTCCCGTCCCGGCAAAAACATTTTTATGTTTTTGCGAGGAGGGGATT
>CAZQJT010000026.1:4928-8322 GCA_964593665.1 uncultured Gammaproteobacteria bacterium | reverse complement strand
GCTCATAAAATAATCTTTGAAGCGATAAAAGAACTTTATGCCAATCAGGAACCGATTGATATCATCACTTTATCTAATCGCTTGGAGGAAAAAAAGCGTTTAGAGACTATAGGCGGACGTTCCTATTTAGCTCACCTTTCTAACTTAGTGGCTACTTCTGGAAATATCAGTCAATATGCTACTATCATCCAACGTAAAGCTACCCTGCGCCGTTTGCAACAAGCCGCCGCTGAAATATCTTCCCTAAGTTTTAACGAAGAAAGAGAAATAGATGAAATTTTAGATGAAACTGAAAAAAAAGTTTTTGGTGTTAGTCGTAAATATTTAAAGAACGCTTTTATCCCCATTGACACTCTTTTAACCTCAGCCTTTGATCGTATTGATGATTTGCATAAATACAGTGGAAAATTGAGAGGTCTTTCAACTGGCTTTCCTGATTTAGATAATCTTTTAGCTGGTCTGCAAAAATCTGATTTAATTATTTTAGCCGCCAGACCATCGGTTGGTAAAACATCTTTTGCCCTAGATATTGCTCGCCAAGCGGCTATTAAAAACAAGGAGGGTGTTGGTATTTTTTCTCTTGAAATGAGTAAAGAACAACTAGTTGATAGAATGCTTTGCGCTCAAGCCAATGTTAGTCTTTGGAAAATGCGTACCGGTAATTTATCAGATAAAGAAGATAATAATGACTTTGCAAAAATAGGCGAGGCAATGGGTAAATTAGCCGAAGCGCCAATTTATATTGACGATTCAGGCACTTTGTCTATTATGGAAATACGCGCTAAAGCCCGTCGCCTGCAGATGGAAAAAGGCCTTGGCCTTATCGTTATTGACTATTTACAGTTAATGGAAGGTCGCGGCAAATATGGTGATAATCGCGTTCAAGAGATTGCTGAAATTAGTCGTGGTTTAAAATCAATTGCCCGTGAACTTAATATTCCTATCCTAGCTTTAGCCCAGCTATCTCGTGCCGTTGAGGCAACTAATCCAGCTATTCCTAAACTGTCTCATTTGCGTGATTCTGGTTCTATAGAACAAGACGCCGATATTGTTATGTTCATTTACCGCAAAGCGGCTGATCGTAATTTTAATCCCGCTGATTTACCAAGCGACGAAAGATATAAGGCAGAAATTCATATTGCTAAACACAGAAATGGCCCAACCGGAAGAGTTGATCTTTTCTTTGACGAAACAACCGTTAGCTTTAAAAGTTTAAATAAAATGAGCACTCAAGATGCTCCCCCAGAATTTTAAAATTATTAACATTATTAAAATACTTCTATGTTCAACAAACTAAAACAATTTCAAGATTTACGTCACCAAGCAAAAACAATGCAAAGCGCCCTTTCGCAGGAAACTGTTAGCGAAGAAAAAAACGGCGTCAAAGTTGTTTTAAACGGCAATATGGAAATAATGAGCTTATCTTTAAACGAATCGTTGAATAAAAGTGCTCAAGAAGACGCTTTGAAAGATTGTTTAAACAACGCCTTAAAAAAGACTCAGAAATTAATGGCTAAAAAATTACAAGACATGGGCGGTATTCCTGGTTTAAGCTAAAATTATGCGCTATCCGGAAGCGATTGAAAATTTAATTTCCAAGCTATCCGTTTTACCTAGCGTCGGCCCTAAAACAGCTGAACGCTATGCTTTTTATCTCCTGCGCCAAAGCAATGAAAAACTAAAAAGTTTAGCAGAAGCGATAAGAGAGCTAAAAGAAAAAACCTTAGTTTGTTCCTCTTGTCTAGCTATTTCTGAAAAAAATCCTTGCTCTATCTGTTCTGATTCAAATCGCTTAAAAGAAATTATTTGTGTAGTGGAAAATACTCAAGATCTTTTAAGTTTAGAAGCAACTAAACAATATCATGGTC
This sequence comes from uncultured Gammaproteobacteria bacterium, assembly GCA_964593665.1. GTDB lineage: Bacteria > Patescibacteriota > Patescibacteriia > Patescibacteriales > UBA12465 > UBA12465. The sequence continues at coordinate 6,454 of CAZQJT010000026.1, read as the reverse complement.
AGTATTTTGTTTTAGGCGGGCTGATAAACACTATAGAAGATGTAAAACCCAGCGATTTAAATATTGAACTGCTTTTAAAAAGAATAGATAAAGAAAAGATAAAAGAAGTTATTTTAGCTTTGAATTTTAATTTAGAAGGTGAAACCACTTCCCTTTATCTATCTAAGATATTGGCTGGAAAAGTAAAAATTAGCCGTTTAGCCAAAGGGCTGCCAGCTGGATCAGATTTGGAATATGCTGATGAAACCACTTTAGCGAGTGCTTTAAAATATAGAAATGAGATAAAATAAATAAAAACAAAAAAGAGAAGAAATGGGAACAATAACCGTTGTAAGCCTGCTACTTGTTCTTTTCATTATCTTCTCCTTTCTGGAGCCGTTTAATAAAAGAATAAGGAAATGGATGCGCGTTTTCAGATTCTATCTGAAAAATATCAGAATAAACCGGCGAAACTTAAAAAAGTTTCCAAGAACTGCCCGGAAAATCTGGCCCATCTTAAGAAAAAAACGCGGTTTTATTTTCTTTAAGACAAAAGTCTTAGCGAATTATCACCGCCACCAAAAAACCCGCTAAATTAAAGCGGGTTTTTCTAAAAGTTTTAAGAGGTAATCTAAGCAATCGCTACAACCTTTAAAGTAGTCTTAATCTGACGATGTCCAACTGTTCTCTTGTATCTAGTTTTGTTCTTATACTTAACAACAGTGACCTTATCACCTTTAGCGGTATCTATCACCTCAGCTTCTACTTTTTCGCCCAAGGATGGTTGACCTAATTCTAAATCAGCCCCATCAGCGATAAGAAGGGTGTCTAGTTTAACTTTTGCGCCTTTTTCTGCTTCCAGTTTTTCAACTTTAATCTGGTCGCCGACAGCGACTTTATACTGTTTGCCGCCAGTCTTAATTACTGCAATCTTTGCCATAAAATTTAATAAAATTAACAATTTTCCTTAACATTTCTAAATAATACCAGATATTTGAAAAATGTCAATAAATAAGTTATAGTTACATATAGTAAGATAATTATTATATATAAATTATGTCTAAATTCATCATCACCGGCAGCCAGCCCTTAAGCGGCGAAATTGCTGTCGGTGGCGCCAAAAACAATGCCCAAATAATGATTCCCGCTGCCCTGCTTTCTGGGGAGACAATGACAATTAAAAATGTCCCTTTAATAGATGGGGTAGAAAAATCTTTAGAACTGCTGCGTAGTTTGGGGGCAGAAATTATAGAAGGTGATCATGAATTACAAATTAATACCGCTAAGATAAAAAATTATGAGCTTGATAAACAAATAGCTGATAAATTCCGAACCTCTGTTATGTTTGTCGGTCCAATTTTAGCTCGACTAGGTAAAGTTAAGTTCCCTCATCCTGGAGGTTGTGTTATTGGTACCGCTAGCCGACCAATAGACCTATTTTTAGAAGGATTCAAGGCGCTGGGTGCTAAAGTAGAGGTAAGAGATAAATACTATGAAATAAGTGCCAAAAAATTAAAAGGCGGTGATTTTTTCTTTACCACCATGGC
>CAZQJT010000026.1:0-4828 GCA_964593665.1 uncultured Gammaproteobacteria bacterium | reverse complement strand
ATCTTTGATAAGATAGGGGTTAATTATGAAAAAGGTGAAAACTACCTTTTAATGAAAAAATCAAAAGATATTCGTGCTTATGATATTAAAACTCATGAATATCCTGGCTTTTCAACTGACTTGCAATCTCCCTACGTTGTTTTAATGACCCAAGCTAAAGGTGTTTCTCTAATTCAAGAAACTATTTATGATCGTCGCCTGCTTTGGGCTGATATGCTTTCACAAATGGGTGCCAATATCGTTATGTGCGATCCGCACCGTGTTGTTGTCAGTGGTCCGACTAAATTATACGGAAAAAAATTAATGAGTCCGGATATAAGAGCGGGAATTGCTTTAGTTATTGCTGGTTTAATTGCTGAAGGTCAAACAGAAATAGATAATATTTATCAGATTGACCGTGGTTACGAAAAACTAGATGAACGTCTAAGAAAACTGGGGGCTGATATAAAACGCCTTGATTAATAATACTTATGCCTAAAAAATTACGCGACATACTACTGATTATATTTGTCATTCTCTTTATTATTATAACCACTATTACTTCTCTTTATGCTTCTGGCTATAAGTTTAATTTAACTTGGCCGCTACGTTTTAATAGATTACTACAAAAAACCGGCACACTAGCTGTTGCTAGTAAACCAAGTCGGGCGATTGTTTATTTAAACGGCAAGGCTCAGCATGACTTATCATTTAAACCATGGAAAAAAGACTATCTAACAACTCCGGTAAAGGTTAAGAATATACTGCCGGACAAATATGAATTAACCTTAGAGCTTGAAGGTTATTGGCCATACCAACAAACAGTTTATATTAATTCCGGAGAAGCAACTTTTGTTGAAGATGTTATTCTATTTAAAGCCGATTCCCCTTTGCTTATTAAAGAAAGCCCTGAAACTAAGCTTTCTTTAAGTCAGGATAACCGCTATCTATTTAGTGAAAAAGAGGGTGAAATAATTTCTCTTAAAACAGAGAATATAAGACCGCTTGATAATTTAGAAGAAAATCAGACAGATAATAAGTGGCTTAAAAACAATAAATTATTTAAAGAAGGCATCTTATACGATCCTATAAAAAAAGAGAATGATAATAACTATAAAGCTATAATCGGGACAGACGCAACTGACTGGTATTTTGATGAATCAACTAATGCCCTATATTACAGAAGCCAAGATGCAATTAGCCAATTTCTAATACATAGCCAAATAAATTCCTTGCTTTTAAAAAATGAAAATATTGTTTCCTATCGACCATATAAAGACAAGCTATTTGTCATTGATAAAAATGGACAAACTAAATTAAGCGGCTACTTTCTAAAAAATATAGAAAAAAGCGGTGAATTTAATCTCCCAACTAGTGGCAACTATCACTTCGTTTCTGAAATATCTTCATTTTTAAGCGTTTATGACTCAAGGAATAAAACTCTTTATCTTTTTGATGATAATAAAATAGAAAATGGAGCCATAGTAATAAACGGCATAGAAAATTGGCAAATTTTAGGAAATGATTCTCTTCTTTATATAAACGGCCTGGAAATATATACCTTTGATTTAGCTACTCAGAAAAACGAACTAATTACTCGTCGCAGCGAAGCTTTAAGTGATGTTATTTGGAACGGAAGTGGCAATTACCTTATCTTCTCAGACGAAAGTAGTTTAAATATTTTTGACTTCAAAAACAGAACCACAACCAAATTATTAAATGGCGAAAATATTAGCTCACCCGTTTTAGATGAACGTGGCAAAAATCTTTATTTCTGGGGAAAGATAGAAAACCGCGAAGGAATATATAAGATAAGTTTGGAATAATGCTTAAAATCAAAAAGCGCTTCCCTTTTAGGAAGCGCTTTTTTGCAACTACAATAATTCTAATCAGCGGCTAATTCTTTAATTAACTTTTTTAAATCAGCCCCTATCTCTTTATTCTTTAAGCCTATTTTTAAAGTAGCTTTGATGAAATTAAATTTGTTTCCCGTGTCCAACCATTCACCCTCTATTTTCCGACCGTATAAAAGCTTTCCTTCACTAAGCAAACTACTATAGGCATCAGCTAAACGAATTTCACCTGAGGGGCCAATTTTAAGATTTTTTAAAGCTTGTAGAACCTCGGGGGTAATAATATTTATTCCCACTTGGACAAGATTAGAAGGCGCATCTTCTATCTTGGGCTTTTCAATAAATCTACTAATTTTATAAATATCTTTTTCCACTTCTTGCCCGTCAATTACACCAAACTGACTAACTTCATTTTTATCCACCTCTGATAAACCAATAATAGTCTGGCCATATTTTTCATAAGCCTCTATCACCTGTGAAACTGGTGAAATTGGCGCGTCATACAGAGTATCACCAAACATCACTAACACTGGCTCGTCTTCGTTAATCAAATGAGCGGCACATAAAACTGCTTGGCCATCACCTAAAGGAACCGGCTGGCGAACATAGGAGAACTTCGCTAAATGTTCTATCTCTTGAACTTTTTTTACCAAATCTAATTTATTTTTTTCCACTAAAGTTTTTTCCAATTCAAAAGAATAATCAAAGTGATCTTCAATTGCTCTTTTGCCACGACCGGTAACAAAAATTATCTCTTCAATCCCAGCGGCCACCGCCTGTTCTACTAAATACTGAATAACTGGCTTATCTACCACAGTCAGCATTTCTTTAGGTTGAGCTTTAGTCGCTGGCAGAAAACGAGTACCGAAACCAGCTACTGGGAAAATAGCTTTTTTAATTTTTTTCATAGATAAAAATTATTTTATAATTAACACCATTTCCAAAAATACTTAAGCCAAGAAGAAATATGGCGCCTAGCTAAAGCATCACAAAAAATTGCTTGCCACCACGGATATTTAGCGCTTTGTCTTACATGATCATGGACAAAAACAGCTTCAGGATAATAAACGACCTTAAGGCCATTACTCCAAGCTTGGCGGCAAAGATCAATGTCTTCAAAATACATAAAATACCGTTCGTCAAAGCGCGGTTTCCAAATCTTCCCGTTTGGCAAAGAATTTTCTTTTTTAAATAACAAAGCTGAACCAAGCAGCCAGTCAACTTCACGAATAGAATTGTGATCCCAATCTTTCATCTGGAACAAGTTGCGCTGAGAGGAAAAATAGCGTCCTAAAAATGTACGACGCAAAAAAGGCATAAAAAAACCAGGAAAGCGAAAACAAGAATACTGCAAAGAATTATCAGGATTTAATAATTTTGGACCAACAATGCCAATTTGCGAATTAAGTTTCAGATAGTTTAACATTTCTTCAATTGCCTTTGGTTTTATAAAAACATCCGGGTTTAAAATTAAAATATACTTACCACGCGCTTTTTTAATTCCTAAATTATTACCGCCACCCATACCAAGATTGCGTGGGCTATTAATTAATTTAATTTCTTTAAAAATACCAGAAGAAATAAAAGAACTAAGATCATCACCAGAATTATTTTCCACTAAAATAATTTCATAGGAAATATCTTTTAAAAGCGCCTGAGAAATTGACTCCAGACAAAGGGCTAATTTATTTAAACTGCGATAATTTACAATAATAATTGAAAGATCCATATAACTAAATTATTTTTTTGATTAAACGCCAATACCAATTGGTTAAAGGGTTAACAAAGTAATCTAAAAGCGGATTAGCAATTTCTTGAAATTCAATTTTTCCAGAAAAGTCACGAGCTAAATCTTTAAAAGGGACGCGACTTATTTTCTTCACCTTATCTCTGGCAGTAAAAATTTTATTATAGTTATCTGTTTTCAAAAAATATTTATATATTTTCATCTCTTCCTTAAACCAACCGCCCAAAAAAGAATAGAAGAGAAAGGCAACGTCAAAAGCAAAAAGCGGTAGAAAGATTAGAAAAAGAAAAGAACGGGGATAGAAAATAAAAAGAGTTAAATAACGATTCCTTTCCATAAAATAAATCATTTTAGTACTGCGACTAAACTCATACTTATGGAAAATACGACTAAGCGGGGCAAGAATTATCTTGTAGCCAGCTAATTTTGTCTTTAAACTAAGTTCTAAATCATCATGATACATGTAATACTCTTCATTATAATACTGATTATCATTATCACAATCTAGAGCTAAGAGCACTTCTTTTTTAATAATAAAAGAACAGCCACTGGCATAGCCTTTTATCTCTGGATAAAGTTCTTGCCCTTTTCTTTCTTTATCCTCTTGATTATATGAAGAGGTAAAACCAAAACCTAAAAAGTGAATAACATTTCCCAAACTATTAATCTTGGGATTATTTTTTTCGGCGTCATTTTGGGGATATAGAAGTATTTTTGATTGAACAATTCCCGCTTGCTGATTTTTTTCTAAAGCTAAAACCAACTCTTTTAACCAATCGCTTTCCATTTCCGTATCCATGTTAGCTGAAACCACATAATCGCAACCATCTTCTAAGGCGGCTTTAAAACCTAAGTTCCCTGCGGCTGAATAATTACCATCAAAGCGAGGGATTATTTTAGCCTCAGGATAAGTATTGTTTAGATAATCTAAAGACTCGTCACTAGAAGCATTATCAATAATATAGACAAGGAAATTATCTTGGCCATAACTTTGACGACGCAAAGAATCACGACAAGGCTCTAAAAAGCGCTTGGCGTAATCTTTATAATTTATCAAGATAACTCCTACTTTTTTTTCCATAGCAAATTATTTTGGCCAAGAAAATAAAACTAAATACCAGGCAATTTTTAAAATAAGGACTTCATATTTTTTCCCCCATTTCTTAAAATATTTTAACATAGAATCACGAAAGTATTTCTGGGCCTTACGACGTGGTAATTGCTCAAAACTCTGACCGACATAGTCAAG
>CAZQJT010000025.1:7291-8884 GCA_964593665.1 uncultured Gammaproteobacteria bacterium | reverse complement strand
CCTAATTTTTCTGCCATTATTGCCATTAATCCTGACTTAATAGCCAATTTATTAACCTTAATCGGACCTATTGAAATAGATAATGAAATTTACACAGCAGACAATTTTCAAGAATTACTTCAATACAATGTAGAAGTCGCTTATAAGGATAAAGGTATTTCTTCTTGGGACAGAAAAGATGTAATCAACGACTTACTGGAAGAATTAAAAACTCGATTATTCAATCTCGACTTAAAGGATTGGCCAAAATTAATTGCTATATTTAATAAAGATATTGCTGAAAAAAATATCCAAATATATTTCAATAATGAAAATCTAAAATTTTTAAGCGATAATCTTGGCGCAAGCGGGGAAGTAAAAAAAACAGATAGTGATTTTCTAATGGTTGTTGACGCTAACTTAGCTGCTTTTAAGAGCGACGCGGTTGTAAAAAAAGAAATTTCCTATCAACTTAAAAACACTAGCTCAAAACCAGAAGTAGACCTAACGCTTTTCTATAATCATGAAGGTGGTTTTGATTGGCGAACAACTCGTTACCGCAGTTATACTCGCATTTATCTGCCGCTTGGTACTCGCCTTATTTCTAAAAATGGCTTTGAAAAAAACACTAATGACTGGTTAATAGAAGATAATAATGAATTAAACAAAACAGTTTTTTCTTTTTTCTTTTCGCTAGAACCAGGAGATAATCGCAGTTTTAATATAAAATATCAACTACCAGAAAGGATTAAAAATCAATTAGCTGATGGCTCCTATCGTCTTTTAGTCCAAAAACAATCCGGCCGAAGAACAGAAAAACTAAATATTGATTTTAACCTTCAAGGAGAAGAAATTATAAAATGGTCTGGAGATCTTCTAAGTGACAAACTTTTTAAACCATAATATATGGAAGTTTTAACTATTTTTCTATCTATTGTTCTATTTATAATTATTTCTTTAAATCCCAAGAATGGTCTTTACTTAATGGCCTTGTTTTTACCTGTTTTAGGAATAGACTTTTATATTAGGGGTTTTATTTTTCCATTTATTGACCTTATTGCTCTTATCACTTTACTGGCTTTTGTTTTCAATCGTTTTTTTATATCACAAAGCAAAAAAATAAAATTAACACCTATAAAATGGCCATTAATTTGGCCCTTTGCCTTTTTTTTCCTAGCTAATATAATTTCTTCCTTACTATCTTTAAACCCGGGTGCATCTTTATATTATTTTGTTCGTTGGCCGCTTTTCTTGTATTTTGCTTATATTTTTCTACCAGCCAACATTATAGACAGTGTCAAGACATTAAAGAAAACAATAATATTTATTTTTATTGGAGCGGCAACTGTTCTTTTTTTCAGTTACCTGTCTTTAATTGGGCAAGATATAAATAACGAATTCTTTCGTCTTAATGCTTGGTCTTTTAAGGGAATTTTTCCTTTCGGAAATAATCATAATTTAATTGCTGAATTTTTAAATGTCGGCATTTTTTTCATTTTGATAATAAAAGAGTTTGTTAAAGAACAACGCAAACGACGTTTTATAAACCTAATTTTTATCTTAACCGCCTTAGCAATTATTTTAACTTTTTCTCGTACTGCCTGGATAACTCTT
>CAZQJT010000025.1:5683-7191 GCA_964593665.1 uncultured Gammaproteobacteria bacterium | reverse complement strand
TTTACCTTTCTTGCGGTAAAGAAATATTATCCCAAAGTTAAGTGGGTATTACCATTTGCCCTAGCTGTTGGTGGTGGAATATTTTTTCAACTCTTCAATACTTCTTATTATAAAGGGAAGGTTTGGCTACCACTTATTTTGTTTATTATCGCCATAGAAATTTCTGAGAAAAAACAAGAAAAAAAATATGTCCCAGAAAATTAAAGTTCTCCATATCATACCAAATTTAAAAACAGGCGGGGCGGAGAAAATCTGCTACGAATTATTAAAAAATCTACCTAAAGATAAATTTATAGGAGGCGTAATTCTTTTTAAAGATGAAGAGAAAAATCATAATGAAAATTCCTGGATTAATGATTTAAAAAGGGAAGAGATAACTGTAATTAGCCAAAGAAAGAAAAATTTATTTGACTTTGGAAACTTCTATCAACTTTTTCAAAATATTAAAAAATGGCAACCAGATATAGTTCATACTCATCTGGGTGGAGATATATATGGCCGCTTAGCAGCTAAACTCGCCAAGGTGCCAGTTATAATATCTACTGAACACAATTTAAATAGACAAGAAAGACTTGGCGCTAAATTCTTTAAAACAATGAGTGCAAGATTCACTGATATAATAATCGCTGTTTCTTTAGCGGTAAAAAAAGATGCTATAAAAAGATACAACCTTAAAGAAGATAAAGTAAAAGTAATATACAACGGTATAGATTTGAAAAAATTTAAATCTGAAATAAAAGATGAAAAGGAAAAAAACCAACCATTAGTTTTTGGATCTTTAGGAAGACTGGTGCCACAAAAAGGGTTTGATATTTTATTAAAAGCAGTTACTCTTACAAAAAAACAAGATTATTTACTAAAAATAGGCGGGGCAGGTAAAGACAAAAATATCTTAGAAAAAATAATAAAAGATTTAAAACTGCAAAACAGGGTAACACTACTTGGCCAAGTTGAACCAATTTCTTTCTTAAACTCTTTAGACGTCTTTATTATCAGCTCTTATTGGGAAGGTTTTGGTTTAGTGGCGGTTGAGGCTGGCGCTTTAAATAAACCAGTAATTGCCAGTCAAATTGACGGATTAGCAGAAATAATAACTGAAAAAACTGGCTGGCCTTTTTTAAACGGATCATCCTTAGAACTTGCTCATCAAATTGATAATATTTTTGACAATTGGGAAACGGAAGTTATTAACGAAAAAATAAAGGCAAACTATAAAAATATAGAAGAAAATTTTTCCGCTTCTAAAATGACATCTGAATACATAAATCTTTATCTCTCATTTGCTAAAAAATTATGAAAATATTACAAGTCAACAAATTTTATTACCCCAAGGGGGGAGCTGATAAATATTTTCTTGATTTAAGTTCTGCCCTTGAAAAAGCTGGTCATCAAGTAGCTGTGTTTTCCATGAAACACAAAAAAAATATTACTAGCCAATTTTCTTCTTATTTTGTTTCTAATTTTGATTTTAATAATTTAAAATGGTGGCAAGTGATAAAAGTGCCAGG
>CAZQJT010000025.1:0-5583 GCA_964593665.1 uncultured Gammaproteobacteria bacterium | reverse complement strand
CAATGTCTGAAAAAAAGATGTTTTAAAAACTCCTTTAGACAAAGCTTTATTGCTTTTTTGGAAATGTCTATCCATCACAAAATTCTAAAGATATATCGTAAAAACATTAATACCTTTATTGCTCCTAGCCGGTTTATGAAAGAGAAGATAGTTAAATTTGGTTGGAAGGAAGAAAAGATAAAAATAGTTACCAACCCTTATTCTTCGTTTACAGATACAAATAAAGAAAGTTTTTCTAAAAAAGAAAAAGATTATTTATTATACTTTGGCAGATTATCAGCCGAGAAAGATATAGCCACCCTAATTAAAGCCGCTATCTCTTTAAATTATAAATTAAAAGTTACTGGTAGCGGACCAGAAGAAGTAAAATTGAGAGAAATAGCGGACCAAGATAAAAATTCTTTAATTGAATTTACCGGTTTTAAAAGTGGAGCTGATTTAAAAAATTTAATATTATCAGCTAAAGCAATAGTTATTCCTTCTATTTGTTACGACAATATGCCCCTGAGTCTTCTTGATGCCTTACACTTAGGAAAAATAGTAATCGCCTCTAAAATAGGCGGTATTCCAGAAATTATAAAAGATGGTGTAAATGGCCTACTTTTTGAACCAGGCAGTAAAGAAAGTTTGAAAGAAAAAATAAGAAGCTTAGAACAAATAGATCAAGAATCTTTTAGCAAGGAGGCTATTAAAAGTGTTTCTGGTCTCAGTCTAGAAAATAATATACGGGCCGTAATAGAGATATATCAAGAATGTCTAAAAAATAAAAGATAAGCTAAAATAAAAAAATCCTGGGATTATCCAGGATTTTTTATATCTTCAATCTTTATCTTATTATTCAACTTGAAAAGAAATGCTATAACTATAATTAGACTTTAATCCAAAAACTTTTATATCATAGACACCAGCTCTTAGACTAGGCACTTTAATAACAGAAGAAAAACGACCGCGATTATCAGTTGCAACGTCTTCAGATATTAGCTTGCCATTGAAATAAATTTTTAAATTTTCTTTTGTTAAAAATCCGCCACCAGACAAAGCTAAATCAGAATTAATAGCTGCCTTATGCTTGTCTAACTCTAAAAATAAATTCTCTAAAGCGTACTCTTTAGCTTCTTTGCTAGCATCAGCAACAGCTACTTTATTTAAATCATCGTCAAGAACTAAAATGTTAGAGTTATTGAAAATAACTAAATAATCACCATCATTATAAACTAATTTTAACCCCATAGCCCAACTAAGAGGGCTACCAACGTTACTAATCCAGGCGTAATCTTTAAGAGATAAGTCTTTATCAAGTTTAACTACGCCGACTCCATTGGTAAAATAAACGTTACTAGTATATTTACTGGCCTTAACATCAAAGCCTTGAAAATCCAAATGTTTAAAAGAGGCTATTTCCTCGCCATTAACATTTAACTTACGGGTATAAACATCATCAACAACATAAATATAACCAGCTGCATCTTGATAAGCACGACGATTACCTTTTTCATGTTTAAATTCCAAAGTAGATGAAGAAATTATTTCTTGCGTTTCTTTATCAAAAACTTCAAGAACACCATTAGTTTCATTTACATTTAAAAAGAAGCGAGAAGTATCACCACTTAAATTATATGGGGCCTCAAGATTCTTAAAATTATAAGTGACTACGAATTCTAAATCAGGATTCATAATCTTTATTCCTTTAGCACTTACAACTACCAAATCATCGCCAAATTTATCAATACGATTATACCACTCCCAATAAGTGTTGCGTTTACTATTTACTAAATTAAGCTTATCAGCTACTAATTCATATTTAAAAACAGTATAATGGCTAACAGCGTATATATATAAACGATTGTTTTCAATATTAAACTTAGCATCAAAAAAATCATCAAAAGTGTTAAACAGGGAATTAGTAACTCTTTCATCAGCAATTATCTCTAGTTTATTACCATTTAGCTTGAGTACTTCCAAGCTACCGGCATTAGTACTGGTAACATAAATTTGCTTTTGATAAGAAACAGCATCTCCTGAATAATAAGAAGACAAACGGCTTTCAGCTGGAGTAGCTATAAAAAAGAAAACAACCGCTGGAAGCAAAAATAAAAATAAAAACAGAATTTTTTTCATATAAACATTTAATTACTTAATTTGAAATAGTACATTATATTTTTAAAAATGTCAATAGAAAAAATATCAGACCCTTGACAAATAAAAATAATTGTAGTATAAATAGATATTGATTTAAAAAAAACAAATTATCAAATATGGAATTAAATGAATTTTTAAACTTGCTTAAAAAGAAAAGACAGACTATTTTTGCCATTGTCTTTGTCGTTTTTATGTTAACTCTTCTTTTTTCTTTGTCTAATGGTCTAAAATATACGGTTAAATCAAGGTTACTAGTAGTACAAAATGCTTATAATAGTGATGCTTATGTCCTATCAAAATCCAATGAATATTTAGGCGGATTATTTGCAGAAATTGTCTATTCCAGCTCTTTTTATGACCAGGTACTAGCCTCACAATATGGAGTTAATAAAAATTATTTTTCTGGAACATATAGCCAACAAATTAAAAAATGGCACAATGTTATAGAAACTAAAACTCAGGGAAATACAGGCATCATTGGAATTAATGTCTATCATCCACAAGTAAATGAAGCTAAAAAAATTGCTTTAGCAGTAAATGACATCTTGATGAATAAAAACCAAGCCTATCAAGGCGGACAAGGGGTAAGAATAAATATTATTGACCAACCAATTGCCTCCAGCTATCCGAATAAACCAGATTTACCAAAAAACCTTTTAATTTCCATACTTGTCTCTTTTATAGTTTCTTTGTTTTATATCTATCTTTTCCCAGAAGAAAAATATAGTTTATATTTAATTTCTTCTAGAAGAACAAAGAATATAAAAATTATTAAAGAAAAAAAAGAAACCGAAGAAATTAAATTAAACTATGAACCGGTAAAATATAATTTATCTGAAGATAATTACAATCAAACTGATGCAGATGATACGAGTTATAAAAATTTAAATGGAAATATCAATAACATTATTAAACAATAATTTATTGATATTTTCTTTAAAATATAATAAGATAAAAAGTCAATCTGTACATTACAAACTAAATATAACCGCCAAGGAGGGCGGAGAGATATGAAGAAATTTATTTTTTTTCTTTTTCTTTTGCTACCAATAGTAGTATTTGGTCAAGAATTCAAAGCGCCTGTAAATGTCAGTTTTTTTACTGGCACCAGCATTGCGCAAAAGAATACTAATAACCAAAGCTATTGGTATGGGCTTTACCTGGACTATATGTTCGGGAAAAATGGAACCTATTTCGGTTTAGCTTCAGTGGCTTCGCAAAGCCACTATCAAAGCAACACCGCAAATAGTTTGTATACCGGAAAAAATTCCAGCCTCGGTGGAGGCTTGGCGTTTGGAAAGTATCTAAACTATATAGGGAAGAAGACTGATGCTTATTTTGGCACTAACGCATTATTGCGTTATGACCAAGATATAGGAGAAAGTTCTTCAGTAACAAATGGGATTTTAGGAAAATACTCAATGACTCGGTCAGATTTACTTCTGTCTGGGGAATTAAATATCAATTTCCTAAAAAGGGTCAAGAGCAAGGAGGACAAAAGCAATTATCATCCTAATCTTTTTCCCAGAACCCAAATTCGTCTAACATTCCAGGAGCCATTAGTATCACAACAGAGCTCATTCTGGAATGAAGATCCAATTGTTGAATCTTTAGTCTGGAGCAAGACTGCTTATGCAGCTGAGCTTAGACAAAGCATTTGCCAATTCGGGAGAAAAACCATGTTAGAGCCAAAGGCGATTGTTGCCTATAATTATTATCAAGGCGATAAAAGTCATTGGTTTTTAAGTGGAGCCGAAATTGGGCTCAAGAAACAAGGCCGCGATAACTTCCTATCAGTCTATTTCTTAATGAAAAGACAAATAGGGAACTTCCATGGTCACCTAAATGATAGTCAATTTGTAATTGGCTTGAATGTCACACCATCAAACATAAAATAACCGCCAAAAATAAAAAAAAATGAAAAAAATTACCATTCTCTTATTGCTAGCCGTGACAGTCATGGCTTGCAATCGTCCCGCCGCCACCCCTGATGCTGATTGCGACTGCAATCTGAAAATTGAGCATGCCAAAGCTCAACAGATGATTGAAGTTCAAAAGCAAATCACTGATCTGCGTCTTGATACGGCCCTTAAAGCAGCCGAAATTGCCTGTCTGAAATCAAAGCTGAAAGCAGCCGAGATTCCAGATTGCAAAGAAGTAAAACCTGCCCCACCCGCTCCCAAGCCGGTGATAAAAGCAAAAGCTACTTCTACCTCCAAAAAATCTGTCCCGGTTGCCACTCCGACACCCGCACCAGCCCCGGTTCAAGCCCCTGTTGCCGTAAAAGCTGCCCCGGTTGCCGCTCCAACCTTAAGAGCGACTGATGTATCAGTTTTCGAATCCCTAGCTGACCCCGATGGAAAACTGAGGTTAACTGTAAGGGTAAACGGACGTGAAGATCAATGGTTCCCGGATTACGTAATCCGTAAGGGAACAAAGATTTTTAACGCAGAAGATAATGGGCTACAAGGTAATAACCTGGTTGTACTCCAAGCAACTGACGGATACACTAATCCCGAAGGAGGAGTTACTAATACAGGTGTCATTTATTACCCGGCGACGCAAATCAAAAAATATATCAAGAACATCGATTATGTTGATGTTGTGTTCAGTAAAAACTGGACACCGGCCAGAATGACTAGTTCTGGCGATTGGTATATCTATGATACAAGGTAAACAACTATCCCAAGAGATAAAACTCTTGGGATTTTTTTATACATTTGACTATTTTTTATGTTTATGATATTATTTTTTTCTAACAAAAAGATTCGTATCTCAACCTTAAATAATTGTCATCTCGTAATAAGTGACCGTTTGGGAATATCGGGTCACTTATTTTTTTATGACAAATAATAAAAAAACTACAAATAACTTAAATGAAAAGAAGGGATTAAAATCTTCTGATAATTTAAACAAAAAAACTTCTTTTAATGATTTAGGGATTTCTTCTGGCATTCTCAACGTTATTAAAAGCCTAAATCTTGAAGAACCAACCCCTATTCAGCGCCAAGCAATTCCTGTTGCCTTATCAGGAAGTGATTTAATTGGCATTGCTCAAACTGGAACTGGTAAAACATTTGCTTTTGGTATTCCAATGATTCAAAAAATTGGTCAAACAAAATGTCGCGGATTAGTTGTTGTTCCAACACGTGAATTAGCTGCCCAGGTAGCTGAAAGTTTAAAAAAAATTGGCCTTCCTTTAGGGCTAAAGCTAGCAACCTTAATTGGCGGAGAGTTTATTGATCGTCAATTATTTATGTTGCGCAAAAATCCTCATATAATAATTGCTACTCCTGGACGCCTACTTGATCACTTAAAAAGAAAAACTGTTAAACTTGAAGAAGTGAAAGTTTTAGTTTTAGACGAAGCAGATATGATGCTTGATTTAGGATTTGCTCCACAAATTGAAGAAATTTTAAAACAAAGCCCATCTGATAAACAAAC
>CAZQJT010000024.1:0-9686 GCA_964593665.1 uncultured Gammaproteobacteria bacterium | reverse complement strand
GTGCCGCGGGCGGGAATCGAACCCGCACTGTATCGCTACAACTGGATTTTAAGTCCAGCGCGTCTACCAGTTCCGCCACCGCGGCAATGTGGAGATGATGGGAGTTGAACCCATGTCCAATCGGTTTTCCTAAACACATTTACAAGGATATTTCGATTTATTTTTTTTAACTTCAGGAATAATAAACCGAACGAAAAGCGCCTGAAGCGATCTTAATATTGTTTCAAAATTAACCGTTAAGAACAGTTAACTTCTATCTTCATGTTTATGACACCAAATAATCGCTATGAAGACTCACGACTACTTGATGGTTACGGCCTTATTTATTAAGCCATAACTGGAGCATAACTTGGAACATTCCAAGTGAAAGCTCTTGCCTTTTTGGCATTTGTGTTTTTTTAGCCAGTTTAACGTGTTTAGCTAGGCACGCCTTGAATACCTAGAAAAATATCCGACTGTCGATGCCTGGCATCCCCTGTCTTATACATTTCTATCTACCAACTTTTGTCAATGATCTTAAGCGCCTATCTACATCTCTTTTCTTTATTGCTTCGCGCTTATCATATTTTTTCTTTCCCTTAGCTACAGCGAACTCAAGCTTAAGAAAACTATGATTAGTATATATTTTCAAAGGGATTAGTGTCAAGCCTTCAGTTAGTTTTTTACCCAATAAATGATCTATCTCTTGGCGATTTAAAAGCAGCTTTCTTTCCCTTAGTTGATTATAGCCCGGCAAAAGACCAGCATTCTTGTAAGGAGGAATCTGACAATTAACTAAATAAAGCTCAGGGCGGCCATTTTTTGTTTTAATGGTAATAAAGCTACCTTTTAAACTAGCCTGCCCGGCTTTAACTGATTTTACTTCATGACCGAACAAAACCAGACCCGCTTCATATTTATCACGAATTTCATAATCAAAATTAGCCTTTTTGTTGTTGGCTAGAGACGCCATAATTCCATTCTTTTAGTTTTGTAATCACTTTTTCATTAGTCAAAATATTGCTTAAATAGGAATGATAGCCTTCTTCATGAAGCATTTTTTTAATTTCCGGATTGTTGGCATATTGTTTTTCCAGCTCATCAATCTTTACATGAATTTCTTCATGAGAGACCTGAATCTTTTCCGCTACTGCTATTTCTCTTATCACTAAAGCTGACTTAACTCTTTTAATTGCATTTGGAAGCATCTCTAAAATCAATTCTTCTTTAGTTTTTTTAAGATGTGACAAATAGTCCTCAAATTTTCCTCCCTGTCTTAAAACACTTTGTTCGAGCTCAGCTAACATGCTGCGGCTTTCATTATCAATAATAGTTTCTGGCAATTCTCCAAACTTAGTTCCGGAAACTATTTTTTCAAGCAACTCTGATTCATTTTTTAAATCAACATTTCTTTTCTTTTCTTGCAGCAAGCTATCAGTTAAGTTTTTTTTCAAATCAGCAAAATCTTTTAACTGAAAAAACTTAGCGAACTCATCGTTTAATTCTGGTAATTTTCTTTCAAAAACATCTTTCACTTTTACCTCAAAAGAAACTCTTTTCCCCGCAATGTCTTTTTGGTGATGGTTGTCTGGATAAATTAAATCAAATTTCAAATCTTCTTCTTTTTTAGCGCCAATTATATTCTTATCAAATCCAGGAACAAAATAATCTTTTCCTAAAATAACAGATAAATCTTTATGGAAACCATTTTCAAGCTGAACTTTATCAAGTAACATTTTAATATCTAAAACCACTTTATCTCCATTTTTAGCTGGACGATCAACTACGACTTCCTGAGCGCGCATTTCTTGCAAATCATGCAAAGCTTTATCAATTTCCTTATCTTCAATTTTAGTTTCATTTATCTTAAGCCCCAAATCTTTATATTTTCCTAAAATAATTTCAGGTAGGACAGATAAAACGACTTTATATTCAAAAGGATTTTCAGGAGCCAATTTTGTAATACTAACTTGTGGTTGTCCAACTGGCTGTTTATCAGAAAGATTATTTTGAATAACCTCGTCAATTGTTTTTTTAACAGCAATATTAGCTGCTTCTTCTAAAATAGTCATTTCGCCAACTTTTTTTCGCAAAACATCAAGTGGAGCTTTGCCGGGACGGAAACCCTCAACTTTTACCTCTTCGGCTATTTTTTTTACACCTTTTTCAATATAAGGAGCAAATTCTGAGACACTTAACTCTACCGTAACTTCAATTTGTGATTTTTCTAAATCTTTTTTATTTACTTGCATATTTATTATCTTTTAGAAGATTAATCTTGCTTTATTTTAAAGCATTAACAGACCAACAATTAATAAGGCAACAATATTCAAAACTTTAATCATCGGATTAATGGCTGGTCCAGCAGTGTCCTTATATGGGTCGCCAACTGTATCGCCAGTTACCGCTGCTTTGTGAGCATCAGAGCCTTTACCACCAAAGAAACCTGACTCAATATATTTTTTAGCATTATCCCAAGCACCGCCACCAGAAGTCATAGAAACAGCAACAAAAATACCAGTGACAATAGAACCAACTAATAAACCTCCTAAAGCTTCAAGCCCAGCACCCGGTCTAATCATGTTAAAACCAAAACCAACTACGATAGGGACGATAACTGGAATTAGGGCTGGGACTATCATTTCACGAATAGCGGCTTTAGTTACGATATCAACCGTTCGTCCGTAGTCTGGTTTTTCTTCTCCGGTCATGATACCTAATTTTTCCTTAAATTGAGCTCTAACATCTTCTACTACAGAACCCGCCGCTCTGCCAACTGCTTGCATAGCCTTAGCTCCAAAAATATAAGGCAAAGAGCCGCCAATGAATAAACCTATTAAAACAAAAGGATTGTTAATTAAGAATTCAGTATCACCACCAGCATCTTTTATCTTGTAAGTAAAGTCAGCAAACAAAACTAGGGCCGCTAAAGCAGCTGAGCCAATAGCATACCCTTTAGTAACTGCTTTAGTGGTATTACCAACTGCATCTAAAGGATCAGTGATATTTCTTACATCTTCTCCTAGCTCAGCCATTTCGGCAATTCCGCCAGCATTATCAGTGATAGGACCATAGGCATCAATAGTGACAATTATTCCCGCCATGGAAAGCATAGCCATAGCAGCAATAGCAATTCCATACAAACCAGCTAAAGAATAAGCCCCTAAAATAGCCAAACAGATAACCAGAATAGGTAAGGTAGTTGATTTCATAGAAACCGCTAAACCAGCAATCACATTAGTACCATGACCAGTTTTTGAAGCCTCGGCAATATCTTTTACTGGCTGATAAGCAGTAGAAGTATAATATTCAGTAATAATAACTAGCAAACCAGTAACCGCTAGACCGATAAGAGAAGCTAAATAAATTGACAAGCTTAAATCACTAGCAATTAAATATTTGGTTATTGGATAAAAAGCAATCGCAGCTAAAACTCCAGAAGCAATTAACCCTTTATACAAGGCTACCATAATATTCTGTTTTTTGCCCAAACGAATAAAAAATATACCAATTATAGAAACAATAATTGATGCTCCACCCAAAAACAAAGGATAAAGTAAAATATTATTATCCCCAACAAAAGTTAAGGAACCAAGTACCATGGCAGCAATCAAAGTAACGGCGTAGGTTTCAAACAAATCAGCCGCCATACCAGCACAATCACCAACATTATCACCAACATTATCAGCAATAACTGCTGGGTTACGTGGATCATCTTCCGGAATAGAAGCTTCTACTTTACCAACTAAGTCAGCACCAACATCAGCTGCTTTAGTATAAATTCCTCCGCCTAATCTAGCAAAAATAGAAATTAAAGATCCGCCAAAGGCAAACCCAATTAAAGCGTGCATATCTTTAGTTATAAAATAAAACCCGGCCGTTCCAATTAATGCTAAACCAACAACCAACATACCGGTTACACTACCGCCTCTAACCGCTACTTTTAAGGCCTTGGCTAAGCCACCACGAGCCGCTTCAGTTGTTCTAACATTAGCGCGCACGCTAACAAACATACCAATATAACCAGTTAAAGCTGAGAGGATAGCACCGATAATAAAAGCAAGAGCCGTCATCCAACCCAAGGCTGGAATAAACCCAATAATTAAAAATAGAATCACCGCAACAATCGCAACTGATTTGTATTGGCGATTTAGAAAAGCCTTGGCTCCGTCTTGAATAGCTTTGGCAATTTCTTTCATTTTGTCATTACCCTCTGGCAAGCGCAAGATAGAAGCAATTGTTATAACACCATAAACAATGGCAACAAGCGCGCATCCAATAATGAATAAAGTGGTCATCATAGATTTTTTAATTAATCTTTATATTTAATATTTTTAATCTTCTTTTTTTATTTCTTCTTCTTTTACCTCAACTTCTTTATCATCAATTATAACCTGATCTTCTACCAACTCCATATTTTCACCATCACTGGCAACAATTTTTTTCTCTTCTCCATCTTCTAAAGCTTCAACGATGTCAATTTTCCAACCAGTCAAACGAGCAGCCAGGCGAACATTTTGTCCGCTCTTTCCAATCGCCAAAGATAATTTGTCAGAACTAACTTTAACAATAGCTTTATGCTCTTCTTCATTTAAATCAATAGAGATGACTTTAGCTGGTGCCAAAGAATTAGCGATAAATTTAGCTGGATCATCGCTATATTCAATAATATCAATTTTTTCTCCACCTAATTCTCCAATAATAGTTTGAATACGGCTACCACGTTGACCAACACAAGAACCAACTGGATCAACATTTTCTGCCTCTGTCCAAATAGCAACTTTAGAACGAGCGCCAGCTTCACGAGCGACCCCCTTTATTTCTACCAACCCATTGGCAATTTCTGGAATTTCTAAATAAAAAACCTTCTTTAAAATTTCCTCACTACGGCGAGATAAAATAATTTCTGGCCCCTTGTGTCCTTCAACCACTTCTTTCACAAAAACCTTTAAACGAGCACCTGGGTTGTAATTTTCGTTAAAAATCTGTTCTTCGGAAGGTAAGATGCCAATTGCTTTTCCTAAATCAACAAAAACTAAGCGACCCTCACGTCTTTGCACAACGCCAGAAACAACTTCGTGCTCTTTATCTTTAAATTCACTAAAAATCATATCACGTTCCATTTCTCTTAATTTCTGAATAATAACCTGTTTAGCTGTTTGTGCTGCCATGCGTCCATAACTTTCTGGAATTGGTAAATCGGTAACAATTTCATCACCAACTTTAGCATCGTGCTTTAAAATCATAGCCTCTTTTGCTTGAATATCTGTTTTGGGATTAAATTTTTTCTTCTCTTCTTCGCTAGGAGCTTCTTCTATTTCTTGAAAGCTGCGAGACTCTTCTCTATATTCTTCTTTTCTTGGTTCTTTTGGCGTAGGATTATATAAATTTTTAAGCATCTCAGCCTCTTCTTCAGCTGAAAGATTTTCAACAACAGTTTTTACATCAAAAATTTCAGAAGTACCAGCTTCTGGATTAAATTTAACGCGAATATTCTGATTACGTTCTCCGTAGTCTTTACGATAAGCAGCAGCAAGAGCGAGTTCAATTGCCGAGATAACCGAATTGTAATCAAGACTCTTCTCTTCGCATAACTGCTTAACAGCGTTATTGATTTCGGACATATGTTTTTTTATTATCCCCTAAAAACGGGGTTTATTTTAAACTTTTATCTTTTAAGACAAAAAGCTAATTGTATTAAACAACTAGCTTTCTATACTAAACATTATACTACGTTTTAGATTTTTGTCAAAAATAATTATTTTTCAAAAATCTGCAAGTTGTTATTAACAGCCCTGGTTAAGTAACGTAAAACGGCAGTAGTAATAACCCAAGAAGCTAAAATAATAAGTAAACCAATAATTGAGCTAGTAATTTGAGACGTGGCTTTTTTTGTTTGGTCCTCGTTTCCAGCCGCTGTCATATATTTAAAACCAGCAATAACCATTAAAACTAAGAATACTACCGCTAAAAACCCTAGAGCTATACGAATAATGTTTATAATAATAGCGCGAATATCAGCTGGCCTGTCATCGGCATTATAAACACCTTTAATTTCTTCAAGCCCAGTCTGGCTTTCTAAAAGACTTTGATCGGCAAAAACCGGACCAACAAAGGAAAAGGTGAAAATATAAGCAGTGGCAAAAAACGTTAATAAAGCGAAGGAAAAAAAATGTTTTCTGGCGTTATTCATAAATATGATATAATTAAGCTGAAAGAATCAGCTTGCCTTTATTAAAATAAAGCTCTATCTTTATTATATTAAATCACGCCTAAAAATACAAGAAAATGGGTTTAGCAAAAAAAGTCGCTCATAATACTTTAGTGCAAATAATCGGTAAATTAATCTCAACCGGGCTAGGTTTATTTTCTCTAGCCCTTATTACCCGTTCTGTTGGCACGACTGGATTTGGTGAATATACAACTATTTATACTTTTTTAACTTTCTTTGCGGTAATTGCTGATTTAGGGCTAACTCTTATTACCGTTCAAATGATAAGTGGAGAAACGAAAAATGAAAACCGTATTTTAAATAATCTTTTCAGTCTTCGTTTTTTATCAGCCATCTTTTTTATTGGACTAGCGCCTGTCTTAATTTGGTTTTTCCCTTATAGCCAAAGCGTTAAAATAGGCGTTTTAATCATGGCTGTCTCTTTTGTTTTTCCAGCTTTGAATCAAGTGCTCATCGGATTGTTCCAAAAAAAGCTACACATGGACAGGTCTTCAGCGGCCGAGGTTATAAGCAGAATATTTCTTTTACTTGGAATAATTATTAGTAAAAAATTAAATGGCGGCTTGAATGGAATTTTAATTGCTACCGTTATCTCTAATGTTGTTAATTTTCTTCTTCATTATTTATTTGCTTTAAAATTTGCAACCATATCCTTTTCCTTTGATATATCTTTATGGAAAAAGATTATTACCCGTTCTTGGCCACTCGCCCTAACAATAATTTTAAATCTTATTTATTTGCGAGCAGATACTCTAATTCTTTCTCTGTTTAAAGAGCCAGAAATAGTTGGCTTATATGGAGCAGCTTATAGAATAATTGACGTTCTAACCACCTTACCTTTTATGTTTGCTGGTCTTATCTTGCCCATCCTTACTGCCGCTTGGTTAGAAAAAAATGTTTCCTCTTTCAAAAAGGTGCTCCAAAAATCTTTTGATTTTATGGCTATGGTAGCGATTCCTCTTCTTATCGGTACCCAATTTTTAGCTGACCCTATTATGATTTTTGTTGCCGGAGAAGATTTTTCTGATTCTGGCTTAATTTTAAAAATACTTATTTTCTCAGTAGCGGCTATTTTTTTAGGAACCATGTTTACTCATGCAACCATCGCTTTAGATAAACAAAAAAAACTAATTGGCTTTTACGCTTTTACTAGTTTTAGCTCCTTATTCGCCTATCTTTATCTTATCCCTCGTTATTCTTATTTTGGAGCGGCAGCAGTTACAATTTATAGTGAGGTTTTAATCTTTATTTTTTCCGCTTACTGTGTTTATAAATACAGCCGATTTTTTCCTTCCCTAAAAATACTTTTTAAATCACTTGTCGCTAGTTTAGTAATGGGAGTTTTTCTTTATTTTCTGCCCGCTTGGTGTCTTAATTCTTTATTTGGAGTAATAGCTAGTTTAATAATCGCCTCTTTGATCTACTTTGCCGCTCTTTATATTATAAAAGGAATAAGAGCGGATGAACTTAATGCTATCTTTAAAAGACAAACTAAGGGCAGCGTTCAAACTTACGACCCAACTAGTACTAATTTCTAAATTTCCGATATGACAAACGAAAATGAACAAATTAACTTCCCGCCTATCATCTTTGAAGATGATAATTATTTGGTAATAAACAAGCCAGCTGGATTGGCGGTTCATGGTGGCGGAAATATAGAAGAAGAAACCTTAGCTGATTTATTAATTACTAAATATCCAGAAATTAAAAATATTGGTGATGATCCAATCAGACCTGGACTTGTTCATAGATTAGATAAAGAGGTGAGTGGCTTAATGGTTATAACTAAAACCACGGAAAGCTTTAATCATCTTAAAGAACAATTCAAAAATAGAGACATTATTAAAGAATACGTTGCCTTGGTTCATGGAAAAATGATAAAAGATGATGGTGAGATAAATTTTCCTATTAAGCGTTCACGCGAAGGTTATAAAATGGCAGCCATGCCCTTAAATACTTTTGATCTTTTAAGTAGACGCCATCCAAGTGGAAGAGATCAAGGTAATCTTGATGGTATATTTAAATCCCGCGAAGCCTTAACTGAGTATGAGATTATTAAAAAGTATATAAATTATACTTTAGTAAAAGTAAGAATAAAAACTGGCAGAACTCATCAAATTCGCGTTCATTTCTTTGCTTTGGGTCATCCCTTAGTGGGAGATAATTTATATTTTACCAAGAAAACAAAGGTACAAAATAAAAAAATAGACTTAAAGCGTATATTCCTATATGCCAATCATTTAAGCTTTCAAAGTCTAAATGGAGAGAAAAAAGATTTCACCCTGGAAATGCCTCCAGCTTTAAATAGTTTCCTTAAAACTTTGAAATAAAAAATAATCAATATTATTTTGACGATTTCTTTTATTTTTACTATAATAAAAGAGCTTAAAAAATAATAATAAACAAAAATAATATGAAGAAAATAACTTCTTTCTTTAAAAGGCGTGAAAATTGGACAACACCAATTATCATCATCGCCGTCTTAGCAGTTATTGGGTTGGTAATTGCTATTTCTCTGCATTCTGAAGATGGAACTAAAACCACAAAACCAGGAAAAAAGATAAGTGCTAACGAAGCTGGCATTCGTGCTCAAGAATTTATTAATGATTTTTTACTCTCAAGCGGTAACACCGCCACCGTTAAAGAAATTAGTGAAGAATATGATTTATATAAATTAAGCGTTGATATCACCAGCAGTATTGTAGAATCTTATATAACTAAAGACGGTCGCCTTTTCTTCCCTCAAGCTCTAAATATTGAAGAGATAACTGCAGAAAGTTCAAACACAGAAGCTAACACAAGCCCAGCACCAGTTGCTACTGTTTCTAATAAAAGTGATAAGCCAGTAGTAGAATTATTTGTTATGAGTCACTGCCCTTATGGCACTCAAATGGAAAAAGGGATTTTACCTGTTTGGGAAACTTTACAAGATAAAATAGATTTCGAAATAAAATTTAACACCTACGCAATGCACGGTGAAAAAGAACTAGCAGAACAATTAAACCAATATTGTATTCAAAAAGAACAAAATGATAAATTTGCTAATTATCTTTCTTGTTTCTTAGAAGAAGGAAATTCAGAAAGTTGTCTTACTGAAGCAAACATCAACAAAAGGGGAATGGAATCTTGTGTAACAAAAACAGATAAAGAATTTTCTGTTATGGATAATTTTGAAAATCAAGTTGGCTATCAAAATGGTTATCCTGGTTTTAATATTTCTAAAGACGATAATTTAAAATAT
This sequence comes from uncultured Gammaproteobacteria bacterium, assembly GCA_964593665.1. GTDB lineage: Bacteria > Patescibacteriota > Patescibacteriia > Patescibacteriales > UBA12465 > UBA12465. The sequence continues at coordinate 234 of CAZQJT010000024.1, read as the reverse complement.
GGTGTTGGCGGTTCACCAACTTTAGTTGTAAATGGTGAAACTATAAGCAGTAATCGCGATTCAGCTTCGTTGCTGGCAGTTATCTGTAGCGCTTTTAATGAAGCCCCTGAAGAATGTTCAGCTGTTTTAAATAATGCTGCTCCTTCAGCTGGATTTGGTTATAATACTGGCGGAACTAACACTAATGTTTCTTGCGAATAGATATTAAACTATACAAAAAAAGACCCGTTATAA
>CAZQJT010000023.1:0-11536 GCA_964593665.1 uncultured Gammaproteobacteria bacterium | reverse complement strand
TAGATAAAAAAATGGCTGAGCCAGGATCAGGCAGTCTTTCAGTTAATGGTTTTGCCAGGGGGCAACAAAATTATATTGGTGTTGATTTTTCCAAACTAAGCGATGAAGTTCAAAATAAACTTAAAGCGCAATCTGTATCTAAGGATTTAAGTAATATAAAAGGATTAAATGTTTCTAGTCCAGATGAAGCAAAAAAGATTTCTGAAAGTATTATTAAAATTATTGATGACGAGATAAAAGCTCTGGAAGAAAAAAATGATGGAAAAGAAATGCCTAAAACTGATAAAATGCGCATGGATAAATTGAATGAAAGCAAAAAAAGACTGAAAAATCCTAAAAACACAAAGAATTTAGAGTTAGTAAACTCTAGCGCTAAAGGATATACTGTTACCTCTGATGTTAAAAGAACCATTCTTCATGAAGATATCCATGGAAAATTGGGATTAAAGAATGAAGAAGCGACCGAATTTGTAACAGATCACGCTGAAGTTGAAAAAATTAATAAAGTCAGAGGAGGAGGCAATGAGTATAAGACCTTGCTTGAAGGTTATATAGATGAGAAACAAGGGATTACCCCTAGTAGAAAGAATCCAAAAAAGATTTTAGCACAAGAAAACGATGATAAAGATTTAAATGAATATAATTTAAGAGAGGGAAATGATGATGGTAATGTTACTAACATAACAAACATTACTAATGTTATAAACAAAGATAAAAATGATATAAAAAATAACTTTAAACCTAATAATAACCTTTCTTTTTTAACATTTTACTTTACCAGTCTTGTCAAATCACTTAATAAACTGAACTCTACTTTTAATAACAAAATCAATTCATCTAGCGAAAAGTTTGACGATAAAAAAGACGCTCTTAGCTAATTAATTATATGGCTTATTTACAAGAATGTTTACAACGTTTTGAAAATCTACCTTCAGATTTAAAAGAAAAATTTGGCAGTTTAGAAGCGTTTGAAAAAATAGAAGAAATTGAAAATTATTATGAAATAGATTTAAAATTTGCTGTTATTCTTTTGGCTATTGGCGAATTGGCAATTACTGATTTACCTGCTTATTTACAAGAAAAATATGATTTAGCCGAAGAAGATGCTTTAGAAATAGCCGATAAATTAATTGATAAGATTTTTTATTTTGATTTTCTTGGTTTGCAAGAAATAGATGAAGAAGATTCTTCCTTGAACTTAAAAGATATTATTCCTTGGGAGGAAGTTCTAGATATTTTTAAAAATAATTTTGCTCGTTTTTTGAAAGAAACAAATTCTTCCTATCTTGATATAGAACGTTTAAATAAATCAGTGTTTTTCCATTTATCTGTTGATGGACTCAGACAAGAAGAGATGGCTAAAGCTTTAATAGATAATAATGAGAGAATTACAAAAAATAAGATTGTTGTTGAGGAAAAAGAAATTTCGCCAACTATTTCTAATTGGTTGAGAGATTTTTTTAAACACAATGGCGCTGGGGAATTTAATGATTTAGCTCTTTTAGAGTATCTAAATAGAAGTAAAAACGCCAAAGCTCTTATTGATGAAGAAAAAAATGTTTTGAGAAAAATGTTAAAAGCTTATTACAATATTAACTTTTTTCCAGAGAGCATGGAAAATATTTTAGTTGATGATTGGCAAATTATATCTTCTAGTTTAAGTGAAGCAAAGAAAACACCGATTGTTTCTGAAGTTAAAGACGCTGTTGATAAAAATAATGATTACAAAGAAAAAGAATTGCCAGTAAAAGAAACAGTAAACATTCAAATTTCCGCAGAAGAGAAGCGATTACTTGAACTTAAAGATGCTTTACCTAATTATCCTTCCTCTAGTTTAGAATATAAGGCGATTAAACAAGAAATTACTAGCCTTGAAAAGAAGACCAAGAAATAATAAAAAATTCCCAATGTTTGATTATTTGCAAAAATTTAATAGTTTGCCTCAGGAATTGCGGGCCAAGATATCTTCTCCAAAATCAATGGAGGCTTTGTCTTATTTAGAAAAGAAATATCAGGTTGATTTGGCGGTTTTAGTGATGAAGGTGATGATAAAGTCCATCGCTTTAAAAGATTTGCCTGCTTATTTTGTAAGTGAATGGCAGTTTGATAAGTTAAATGCGGAAAACTTAGCTAAAGACTTAACGTCAGATATTTTTAGTCTTGTTCCTGAACATTTACCGGTTAATATAAAAAATGGTGAAATAAAAAAAGACGATAAATTACAGGAAGTTATTAAAGCAGCCGGTCTTACTTTCCCAAGTAGTGATTTGCTTTACCGCTTTCAAAACATCCTTTCTACTTATTTAAAGGGAGTACGAAGCAGAATTTCTGTTCGCGATGCCTTAGCTAAAGAAATCTCTTTAGGTGGACTTAATTTAAATGATAAGGAAATAGATGGAGTGTTAAAAGCTTGTGATCGTTATAACCAAACGGATTTTTCTAAAGAAATTTCTTTAAAACAACCGCTTAGTCGCTTAGATGAAATAATGTCAATTGGGAAAAGTAATTTAGTAACAGAAGAATATGATTTAAAAAAAGCTTTGGCGTCTGGGCAGGTTAAAAAACCCGAATATAAAATTGAAGCACCTGAAAAAACTAAAGAAATATCTGCGCCAGAAGAAGTTAAATCTTTAGAAGCGCCAGAAGTAATAAAAAAATTAGAAGCACCAGATGAGGCCGCTGTTTTAAAGGAGATAGAAGAAAAATTATTAATTGAAAAAAAAGAAGAAAAAAAAGAAGTAGAAATAAAAGCACCAGAGCAGATAAAAAAACCAGAGATTATTTCTAACCCTCTTAGATCAAGCATTGTTAATCCTAAATCAACAGTGGCTGTTAAGACAGAAGAGAAGAAAGAAATTCCATCGCATCCACCAGTGATTTCTGCTGCTAGAGTTTTTAATCAAACGAAAGAAAATCCTGTTAAACCAGTAATGCATGATGTTAGGCCAGTTACTCGTGTTATGGGCCCAATTGAAGAATTAAAATTTTTAGATCTTCTTAATTTTCGTCGTTTAGGTAAAACTCCAGCTGAAATTTCTGTTAAGATTTTTAATAAGATAAAATTATTAGAAGAAGGTGGTTATGATAAGATGATTGCCGGCGTTCGTGCTTGGCGCCAGAGTCCGGTTAATCTTCTTTATTTAAAAATGATGCAAGAAGCGGTTAGCAAGGGAATGACTATAAAAGATTTAGTAGGTAGCGTAAAAGATAAAAGTGATCGATATTTAAGTTTGGAAGAAATTGAAGAAATTATAAAAATGAATAGTCGCTTAGTTTTTTAGTTATATGCAGCAGTTTACCGTTCCTCAATTTATTGATGTAGAAAATAAGATTATTGGTCCTTTGACGACTAGACAATTTTTGATTATTCTAGCAGCGGCTATTTTAGGAGGAATTTCTTATCGCGTGTTTGATTTTTCTTTATTTTTAACAATAGCAATAATTTTATTTCTTATTTCTATTTTATTTTCTTTTGTTAAAATAAACGGTCGACCATTTCATTATTTTATTTTAAATATATTACAAACCGCTAGGCGCCCCAAAAAAAGAGTTTGGAATAAGATTACCAATAATAAACCAGATGATTTTATTCCAGAAATTGTAAAATCAGAAGAAAAGGCGCCGATAAAAGAATTATATAAAAAATCACGTTTAGCAGAGCTTTCTCTAATAGTTGATACTAAAGGCAGATATAAAGGAGATTAAAAAAATAATTATGGCTAAAAATAATAAAACACAATCATCTTTTAGTTCTACTCAACAATATTTAGATATTGCTGAGATAAAAGATAATACCATAGTCATGAAAGATGGCACCCTAAGAGCTGTTCTCTTGGTTTCTAGCATTAACTTTGCTCTTAAAAGTGAAGATGAACAAAATGCGGTTATTAATTCTTATGTTCGTTTTTTAAATAACTTATCTTTTACTTTACAAATAGTTATTCAATCTCGCGAACTGGATATTGATAATTATTTGGATTATCTAAAAGGTAAAGAAAAAGAGCAGGTAAATAAATTGCTAAAAGTTCAAACAGCTGATTATATAGAATATATAAAAGAACTCACCTCCTTAGGGCAAATTATGAATAAGCGTTTTTTTATTGTTGTCCCTTATGATCCTTTAACAGATAAACATAAGAGTTTTTTTAGTTCAATTTCTGAAGCTTTAAAGCCAGCTACTATTATTAAGTTAAAAGAGAAGTTGTTTGTTAAGTATAAGGACATTCTAGAGAGACGAGTTGAAAGTGTCGCTGGTGGCTTAGAATCAATGGGGGTAGCCATTGCTCGTTTAGACACGCAAAGCTTAATAGAGCTTTATTACAAAACATATAATCCAGAAACTTCTAAAAATCAGGAATTAGTTGACTTGGATAAATTACGTGTAGAAAAATAAATAAATTATAAATATGGTTAATTTTAATCAAGACGAAAATCCTAATAAAATTACCTTGCAATCCAAAATTTCTTTGAGCGGGAAAAATGACACACCAGCAATTGAAGCAGATCCTAAGTTGACTCGCGAAGTAATTGAGGAAGAGAAGGCTTTTCGTCGTGGTATTTTATCAGTTAGAGACATAATCGCCCCAGCTAGTTTAAAAGTAGAAGCTAATTATTTGCGCTTGGGTGATAAATTTGCTCGGACTTTGTTTGTAATTAGCTATCCACGTTATATTTCCGTTGGTTGGTTTGCCCCAATTATTAATTTAAACATCACTTTTGATGTTTCCATGTTTTTCTATCCGGTTAAAAGTGCCATTATTTTAAAACAGCTTAAAAATAAAGTTGGCGCCCTGGAGGCTCAAATAATTGCTGATTCTGAAAAAGGAGCAGCGCGTGATCCTTTAAGGGAAACGGCTTTAAGAGACATTGAATATTTGCGCGATGCCTTAACTCAAGGAACTGAGAAATTTTTTCAATTTTCACTGTATGTAACAATCTACGCTGATAATTTAGAGAATTTAGATCGTTTGTCTGATCAGGTTGAAGATATCTTTGGTTCTCGTTTGGTTTATTCTCGTCGCGTTTATTATCAATCTGAACAAGGATTTAACTCAACCTTACCACTTGGAAATGACGAATTATTTGTTACCTTTAACATGAATTCTTCCCCAATTGCCTCTTCTTTCCCCTTTATTTCTAGTGAACTTACCAGTGATCAAGGTATTTTATATGGTATTAATCGTCATAATAATAGTTTGATATTGTTTGATAGATTTTCTTTGCAGAATGCCAATTCAGTTGTTTTTGCTACTTCTGGTGCAGGAAAAAGTTATGCGATTAAGTTAGAAATTTTACGTTCTTTAATGCTAGGAACAGATGTAATAGTTATTGATCCTGAGTATGAGTATAAGCATTTATCAGAAGCTGTTGGCGGAACTTATATAAATATTTCTTTAGCTTCTGAGAATAAAATTAATCCTTTTGACTTGCCACGTTCTATTGGCAAGGAAATGCGCCCCAAAGATATTATTAGAAGTGCAGTTATTACTTTAAAAGGTTTAGTTCGTTTAATGCTTGGAAATTTAAGTTATGATGAGGATTCTTTAGTTGACAGAGCCCTGCTTGAAACTTACGCCAAAAAAGATATTACGCCTGATTCTGATTTGTCTAAAATTGAATCACCGGTGATGTCTGATTTTGAACAAGTTTTAGATGGTATGGAAGGGGGTAATAATTTAGCTTTAAGATTGCGTAAATATACTGAAGGTACTTTTTCTGGTCTCCTTAACAATCAAACAAATGTAGAAATGAATAATCAATTAGTTTGTTTTTCTGTTAGAGATTTAGAAGATGAACTTCGCCCGATTGCTATTTACACCATTGTTAATTACATTTGGAATATAGTTCGTAGTGAAATGAAAAAAAGAGTCTTGGTTATTGATGAGGCTTGGTGGATGATGCAGCATGAAGATTCGGCTAAATTTATTTTTGCACTTGTTAAGCGCTGTCGTAAATATTATTTAGGGGTGACAACTATCACTCAGGATGTAAATGATTTTTTAACTTCTCCATATGGCCAAGCGATAGTTACCAACTCTTCTTTACAAATTCTTCTTAAACAATCGCCAGCTGCTATTGATTTGATTCAAAAAACATTTTTATTAACAGAGGGAGAAAAGTACTTATTACTAGAATGTGGTTTAGGAGAAGGTATTTTCTTTGCTGGCAGCAAACACGTTGCTATGAAGGTTGTAGCTTCTTATACTGAAGATCAGCTAATTACCTCTGACCCTCGTCAGCTCTTGGAAATTGAGGAGGCTAAAAAAGATTTTGCCGCTAGCTTAGAAGAAGAAAATAGCTAATTTTGGTTATAAATAATATAAATATATGCAAAACGATAGAAAAAAAATAGGTTTATTTTTAATTATAGCTGGTTTAGCTATTATCATTATTGTAGTTTATTTTTTCTTCATTAAACCAGGCGTAGAAGTAAATAGGGAGGGAGAGGAGATAACGAGTCCTCTTGACGGAGAAAGTTTGGCGCCCGCCTTAGAAACTAATCCTGGTAATCTTCCAGTTGATTATAAGCTTTATGATGTAAGTAAAGAGGAGACAAAAGCTTACACTGGGGAAGATTTGGGTAAATTAGCAATGTCTATTGCTGAACGTTTTGGTTCTTTTTCTAATCAATCTAATTACGGTAATTTCACTGATTTAAAGATATTGATGACCGAAGATATGAAGGATTGGGTTGATTCTTATGTAGATAATTTACGTAGTCAACAAAAAGATCCAAATGAAAGTTATTATGGAATAACAACCAAGGCTCTTAATTATCAAATTAAAAGCTTTGATGATAACTTAGGGGAAGCGGAAATAATAATTTCAACTAGTCGCCGTGAAAGCACGGGGGCTATTAACGAAGGAGATGCTTATTTACAGGATTTACGTTTAAATTTTCTAAAAGATAATGGTAATTGGTTAATTGATGCCGCTTATTGGAGTAAATAATAAGTTTTGGAGAAATATAAATAAAACCTTATGCCCGGTCTGAAAAAAATCTACGTCTGCAGTAATTGCGACGCCCAACATCCAAAATGGAGTGGGCGTTGTTTGGAGTGTGGCGCTTGGGGCACTTTACATGAAGAAATAAGTGATGACAGGGAAGTTAAAAAAAATCTTATTAAAAAAATTAGTGGTGCGGAAATTATTAATCTTAATAGTTTAAAAGAAGGTTCTTTGTCTCGTTTAAAAATTGAGATTGATGAAATAGATAGAGTTTTAGGAGGCGGCCTAGTACCTGGTTCTTTGATTCTTTTAAGTGGAGAACCGGGTATAGGAAAATCAACCTTAGTCGCCCAGATGGCTGATGCGGTTGGAAAAAATTATCAAGTTATTTACGCTAGTGGCGAAGAATCAGCTGGCCAGGTTAAGGCTCGTCTTAACAGATTGCAATGTAGCTTGGAAAATATCCGATTTATGTCGGAAATTAATATTGAAAAAATAATTTCTAGTGCCAGTCAAGCTAAACCAGATATTTTAATAATAGACTCTATTCAAACTGTTTATTCCTCTCTTGTTCCAGCTGAAGCTGGCAGTATTTCACAGATAAGAGCGGCGGCGATTAAGTTTTTAGAATTAGCTAAAGGCAGTGATATTACAGTTTTGTTAATAGGTCATATTACTAAAGATGGCCAGATTGCTGGCCCAAAGTCGCTGGAGCACATTGTTGATACGGTTTTATATTTAGAAAACGAAACCAATCAAAATTATTGTCTGCTTCGAGCAACCAAGAATCGCTTTGGTTCTGTTAATGAACTTGGTGTTCTAGAGATGACAGGAAAAGGATTTAAAGAGGTAAAGAACCCTAGTTCAGTTTTTATCGCTAATCATTTGAAAACAGTTTCCGGATCCGTTATTTCTTGTGTTATAGAAGGAACCAGGCCCTTTTTAATTGATATGCAAGCGCTGGTTAGTAAAACAGTTTTTGGTTATCCGCAAAGAAAAACAAGTGGTTTTGACGCTGGAAGATTACAAGTTTTAAGCGCTGTAATTTCCAAAAGAACTAAGATAAATTTAATTAGCTCCGATATAATTTTAAATGTTGTTGGTGGACTGAAAATTTCTGATCCAGCTTTAGATTTAGCAGCTTGTGCAGCTATTATCTCTTCTCATTTTAATAAAAATTTTGATTTTTCAACTTTAGTGCTTGGTGAAGTTGGTTTGGGTGGAGAAGTGCGTAATATTTTTAGATTAGAAGAGAGATTAAAAGAGGCGGAAAGATTAGGTTACAAACAGGCTCTTATTCCAGACGTAGAGGTAAAGGCGGGGAAGATAAAGTTAATTAAGGTGAAAGATTTAAATGAATTAGCAGAGATTATAAAATAAATTATTAATTTTTAGAAAATAAAAAACGGAATGCTGGTCATTCCGTTTTGTTTTTTATCTGATTTTTCTTTTTTTTGGTTTTTTTTCAGCTGCCTTCAGTTTGAAAATTTTTTCCATTTCCTCTTTGTCTTTGGGATCAAAGCGGATGTGATGATAATTTTCATACTTTGGTTCGCGGTTGCCCATATCCAGGTCTTTTTCGTGGTAGCAGGCTACTGTCATATTTGTTCTGGCCGGATTGACTTTTACGTCATTGGGGTCAACAAAAATTTCTTCTCCACAGGAGTTGGTCGCGTTTAAGAAACTCTTCATGATAATTTTTTTTAAATGGTTATTTACTAGAGAAAACTTCTCAGTTTTCTCGAATTTTTAAAGAAAGGATTTTATAAGGTTATCATTTGTTTCTATAATTGTCAACTGCGTTGACATTTATTATAAAAGATGATATATTCTTGTAATTAATAGTACATTAACCAAATTAAAAATACTGCATTATGAAGAGAATCTTGAAGTTTTTGTCAGTAATATCAGGAGCTATAATAATGGGCTCCTCCTTTGTCTTTTTATTGGTTGCTAGCGGCGATGTTCATCCAAATGATGATTCCTCTCTTAGCCAATTAGCAAAGTTTGTTTTTAGAGAGCCCGTCGTTCTTATTTTACTGATAGCCTTTACCTTTATTGGTGGGATGATATATCTAAATGAAAATGAAGAAGATCGTCAGCCAAGTAAGTTAGGAAAAGCCCTAGATTGGTTTTGCGCCAAATTGATGGGAGAATAAAAAATATAGACTCGGTATACAATTTCCGAGTCTTTTTTTATTCCAAATGAACTGTTTTTTCCCAGTCGCCTAACTGTTCTTTTATTAGAGGGTAGTTTTTTAAATTATTATCTTTTGAAATAATATTTACTGCTTCATCTTTTGCCTTTTTAATCATCTCATAGTCAAAAAGAGAAGCAATTTGTAGTTCCGGAAAACCACTTTGCCCTAGGCCATATAATTGACCAGCACCACGTAGTTTTAGGTCTATTTTGGCTAAAGAAAGGCCATCATCATGCTTTGTCATGGCTTCTAGGCGCGTTGTTGTCTTTTGCTTGTCTGTTTCCTCATTTGAAGGAAAAAGAAGACAGTATGACTGATGTTTACCACGACCAACTCTTCCGCGGAATTGATGTAAGGTGGCTAGACCAAAGCGCTCAGCTCCTTCAATTAACATTAAGCTGGCGTTAGGCACGTCTATGCCGACTTCAATAACAGAAGTGGAAACAAGGATATTAATTTCATTTTTTAGAAAAGCTGACATTATTGCTTCTTTTTCTTTTGTTTTTAATTTTCCATGTAGGAGGCCAATTTTAAATTCAGGGAATATCTTTTTACTTAACCTCTCGTATTCTTGTTTAACTGATTTGACGCCAAGTTTATCTGATTCATCTATAAGTGGGCAAACGATAAAAGCTTGTTGGCCTGAATTTATTTGTGTATGAACAAATTCATAGGCAGCCGTTCTTTTTTCAGCATTTACAATTTTAGTAATTATTTTTTTACGATTAGCGGGCAGCTCATTGATAATTGAGATATCTAAATCACCGTAAATTGCTAAAGCTAAAGAACGGGGAATTGGAGTAGCAGTCATTGAAAGAAAATGGGGGCTTTTATTATTTTTTGAGTTTAATAATTTTTGTCTTTGTTTTACCCCAAAACGATGTTGTTCATCTATAACAACTAAGGCGAGATTATCCAAATTAACTTTATCTTGGATTAAGGCTTGAGTGCCAATTATAATATCAGCTTCTTTTATTTCCTTATCATTTTTTACTCTATGACCACTAGTTAGGAGCAGAATTTTAAAAGGATAGTTTTTAAATAATTTAGAAAATGAATCAAAGTGTTGTTTCGCTAAAATTTCACTAGGCGCCATTAGAGCAGATTGTTTTTTATTTAAAGCAGTGTTTAGTATGGCGATGACAGCGACAATTGTTTTTCCACTACCCACATCACCTTCTAGTAGTCTACTCATAGGGGTCGCTTTTTCTATGTCTTGTAAAATTTCCCAAGCAGATTTTTTCTGAGCATTGGTTAATTTAAAATTTAGAGAATTAACAAATGTTTGAGTATCTTTTTCTTTGAATAATATAACATTTGCTTGTCGTGATTTTATCTCTTGTTTTAAAAGTTCTGATTTTAATTGTCTGAGAAAGAGCTCGGTAAAAGAAAGACGTTTTTGTGCTTCGTGAGCTTCGTTTGTATTTTTAGGAAAATGTATCTTATTTAAAGCGGTTTCTAGGTTTAATAATTTTAAACGTTTTCTAATGTCATCCGGCAACCAATCAGTTATTTTTTTACTTAAATCAATTACTTGCCCGATTAAGGCGCGTATTTGTTTTTGGCTTAAATCAGCAGTAAGATGATAAATAGGGACAAGGCCACGAGTATGGATTAGTTTGTCTGAAAAAACTTTCTCATATTGAGGAGAAATTAAAGTAAGTTGTCCGTAGCCTTCACTGACTTTTCCAGACAAAGAAACTAAGTCACCTGGTTTTAGGTTTTTGGTTAAAAAAGATTGATTAAACCAGATAACCTTAATAGTATCACTTTGATCGCTTATTAAAGCTTCGGTTAGATAGACACGTCGACGATGGCTACGTTTGTTTTGGATAAGTTCTATTGTTCCGATAATGTTAGTATTTTCCCCGGCTTTTAAATCAGAAATTTGGCTGGTTTGGCTAAAATCCTCATAACGAAAAGGGAAATAGAAAAGAAGATCTCGGATCGTTTCTAGCCCAAGTTTGGCAAGTATTTTAGCCCGTGTTTGTCCAACCCGGCTAAGTTCATTTATTTTTGAATTAAGATCTAACATATTAAAATTTTAACAAATATAAAGAAGTAAGGGAAATAAAAAAAGAGCTATAAGCTCTTTTAAAAATGTGCACCCACCAGGAATCGAACCTGGATTTCAAGCTCCGCAAGCTTGCGTCCTATCCGTTGAACGATGGATGCTTTAAATCTCTTTCAGTTTATTACAATTTTAGTATCTTCGTCAACTGTTCGGACAAAGGAGCATTTTCTCGTTCAAAATCTTCTTCTAAATAACGAGCCAAAAAATTACGAACACTTAAAGCATCAAGGCTCCTTAAGGGGAGAGAAATACGCATTTTGGCGGAGTTTTTAAACTCTAAATATAATCTTTTCAAGCTTTGTTTTGGGCGATA
>CAZQJT010000022.1:0-11826 GCA_964593665.1 uncultured Gammaproteobacteria bacterium | reverse complement strand
ATGGGCAGCAAAACGGAAAATAACTAGAATACCAAGAACAAAAAGAATATTATTCCTTAAGTCTCTTGCTTTCCAGATTTGTTCTAATTTGCTAAACATAAAAATCTAAATTATTTAAGCTGATTTTTAACTGATTCACTCATTAATACTTTTTCAAAAGTAACCTTAACTGTTAATTTTTCTTTTCCTAAAATCTTCACCGGCTTATCAACTGAAGAAATTAATTTCTTTTCAGCTAAAATGCTTGGGCTTACAACTTCTCCGTCTTTAAAATTAGTATTAATTGCTCTAACGCTTATTGCTTGATTCTTTGGTTTTAAAGATTTAAATCCACGTGACTTAGGAATAGCTAACAACTGCTTGCGCATTCCTAAACGCTTTAAGTTGCTAACACCGGAACGAGATTTTTGTCCCTTAAGACCACGAGTACTATAAGTACCATGACCAGAAGCATTACCACGGCCAACGCGTTTGATTTTTTTAGAAGATCCTTTAGTTTTTTTAAGAGTATTGAGTGATAACATATAAGTTTAATGTTTCGATTTATTGCCCTTTTATTTTTTTATTTCTTTTTTAACTTCTTTGCCTTGTTTATCTGCCTCTGTTCTTTCTTTTGTTTCTGCTTTTCGCAAAGAACTTAAAGCTTTAATTGTACAAGCAGCATTATTAATCTTATTCTTAGTTCCCAAAGTCTTACTGGTCACATTATTAACTCCGGCTAATTCCAAAATAACACGAGTAACTCCACCAGCAATAACACCTCTTCCCTTTTTAGCTGGTTTTAAAAGTAAACGAGCTGCTCCCATTTTCAAATATACTTCATGAGGAATAGTTTCATTTACCATTGGTACTTTTATCAAAGTTTTTTTAGCACGATTTACCGCTTTGTTAACAGCCAAAGTAACATCAGCTCCTTTACCCAAGCCAACTCCAACACTACCTTTCTTGTCACCAATTGCAACACAAGCTCTAAAATTCATTCTTTTACCACCAGCCATAACACGAGTAACACGCGCTATTTCCAGTATCCTCTGTTCCATATCGTCTTTTGGCTTGTCATCACGACCACCACGGCGTCCTCTAAAAGAAGAACCTGGTCTTTGTCTTTTATCTCCGTAGATATCGCCAGCAACTGTTGCAGCTGCTTTCTTGGAAACCTCGGCAGGGTTATTTTCATTTGTACTTTTTTTAAGTTCAGACATATTGCAATGTTTAATTTCCCATTAAAGGAAAAATATAATATTAAAATTCTAAACCGCCTTCGCGAGCGCCTTCTGCTAAAGCTTTAACGCGACCATGGTATTTATAGGAACGGCGATCAAAGACAATTTTTTTAATTTTTGCCTCCTGTGCTTTTTTTGCCAACAAAGAGCCTAATTCTCTAGCTAAATCAATTTTAGCAGCTTTAGTCTTTATTTCCAAACTAGAAGCACTCAGTAGTGTTTTTCCCGCCAAATCATCTATTAGCTGTATAAACATACCGCGATTAGAACGAAAAACGCTCAAACGAGGACGCTCGGCTGTACCGGAAATAAGAGAGCGAACCTTAGCATGACGACGATCGTTTTTCTGAATTTTTGCCTTATTTTTATCCATATAATTAAATCACTTTTAAATCTGAAATTATTTGCTTTTAGCAGCCGCTTTACCGGCCTTACGTCTGATGATTTCATCAGAATATTTAACACCTTTACCCTTATACGGCTCCGGTTTACGTAATTTTCTAATCTGAGCAGCCATTTCTCCGACTAAACATTTATCAATTCCACTAATAGTAATACTATTTCCTTCAACAACAGCGGTTATTCCTTCTGGTAATTTAAATTCAATCGGATGAGAATAGCCAAGATTTAAGTTGAGTTTATCACCACTTACATTAGCTTTATAACCAACACCATTTATTTCTAATTTTTTGCTAAATCCTTCACTAACACCAATAACTGAATTGCGAACTAAGCTCCAAACAAGACCCCACATAGCGCTGGCATTACTTGCTTCCCTATTAAAAGGAGCAATGATTATTTCGTCATTTAACAACTTCACTTCAATCACAGGATTTTGAGCTAATGTGAATTCTCCCTTAGGTCCTTTAAAAACTATTTCTTTAGTGGTAATAGTAGCTTGTACTCCGGTTGGTAATTTAATTGGCAATTTTCCTAAACGTGACATATAAAATATTCTTACTTATTATTTAATAAATTTCTCCCAACACCTCACCACCAATTCTCTGCTTTTTAGCTTCTTTATTGGTCATTAAACCCTTAGAAGTAGAAATAATAGCTATACCAAAATTATTTAAAACTGTCGGTATTTCATCTTTACTAACATAGATTTTCAAACCAGGTCGACTAATTTTTTTAATAGAACTAATCTGCGGCTTGCCGTTTTTGTGATATTTTAAATAGATTTTTAGTTCATCAAAATTAGTGTGCTTGCCGGCTAATCCACCAGGAACAATTTCTGCTTTTTTAATTAAAGCTTCTTTTTCCAAAATTTTAGCAACTTCATACTTTAATTTGCTCATTGGCAAAACAACCTCTGTTTTTTTAACAGCTGAAGCGTTTCTAATTCTTGTGAACATGTCTGCGATGGGATCCATCATATTTTTAGTGAATACTTAATAACTTATTTACCAAATAATCTATTACCAGCTAGACTTGGTAATTCCTGGAAGGTCGCCATTATCAGCGAGTTCCCGGAAGCAAATGCGGCACAATTTAAAATCGCCGATATAACCATGAATGCGACCGCAGCGCCAGCAGCGATTTATTTTTCTAGTAGAAAACTTTGGTTTTCTGCTTGCTTTTACAATTAATGCAGTTCTTGCCATAGATTTAAATTATTTGCTGTTCTTTTTAAAAGGGAATCCTAGTAAACGGAAAAATTCTAAGCCTTCTTCCCTATTTTTAGCCGTGCTGACCAAGCAGACTTCTAAACCGAAAACGTGATCAACGTCCTCAATATGAATTTCTGGAAAAGCGACATACTCTTTAAACCCAACTGTCAAATTTCCAGTCTTATCAATCGCTTTTTCACTAATGCCGCGAAAATCACGAACACGTGGAAAAGTGATATTTACTAATTTATCAACAAAATCATACATTCTATCACCTCTTAAACTTACCTTAGCACCAATTATCAAGCCATCTCTAATCTTAAAAGCAGAAATTGATTTCTTTGCTTTTGTAAAAACTATTTTCTGACCGCTTAATTTAGTCAAACCTTTTTCTACACTAGCAATATATTCCTTTTCTTTAAAATGGCGTCCAAAACCAACATTTAAAACCACTTTTTCCAAACGAGGAATAAGGAATTTATTGTCATAGGAAAACTTTTCAGCCAAGGCTTTAGCAATTTCCTTCTTGTATTTATCTTTTAATCTCATAGTTTTAAAATTAATCAATTGTTTCTCCGCATTTTTTACAAGCTCTAAACTTCTTATCTTTTACACCTTCTGTTTTTACTATTTTATAAGAAACTCGAGTTTTTTTACCACATTTAGGACAGACTAAAGCAACATTGGACAAATTGATAAAAGATGGGAATTCAATTCTTTGCCCCTTTTCACCACTGCGATTAGGACGTAAATGTTTAATTAATAAATTCAAGCCTTCAACGCTAACGCGCTTAGAACTAGCTAAGACCTGCAAAACTTTTCCAGTCTTACCCTTGTCTTTTCCTGTTAAAATTTCAACTTTATCGTTCTTTTTAATATTCATATTTTTATTTGTCTTGAATTTATAGAACTTCTGGAGCTAGAGAAGCGATTTTCATAAATCCAGCTCTTCTTATCTCGCGAGCAACCGGCCCGAAAATACGGGTTCCCTTTGGCTCCTTTTTTACAGCATCGTTAATTACAACTGCAGCATTATCGCTAAAACGTAAATAAGAACCATCTTGACGGCGAACTTCTTTTTTAGTACGAACAACCACAGCCTTTATCACATCGCCTTTTTTAATCGCAGCATGAGGAGTAACGCTCTTAACAGATGCAACAATTACGTCGCCAATATGAGCATAGCGCCTCTTGTATCCACCTAAAACACGGATGCACATAATTTCTTTGGCCCCAGAATTATCAGCTACTTTTAAATAAGTTTGAACTTGAATCATATATTTATATCAAAAGCTTCTTATTATTTAATAATGCGCCAGCGCTTATCGCGACTTAAAGGACGGCATTCAACAAAAACAACCTTGTCACCAATCTTACATTCGTTCTTTTCATCATGAACCTTATAATGACGGCTAACAACATAGCGCTTTTTGTATTTAGGATGGACTTTAATTGATTCAACATTTACAACCACAGTCTTATCACTTTTATCACTGATAACTACGCCCTTGAATTTTTTTACAATGACTTCTTTTTTTTCAGTTGCAACTTCAGGAGTTATTTTTTTAGCGGACATATTATTTTTGCTTATTTAATAAAGTAAGAATCTGAGCAATTAAAGCCTTTATCACTCTGATTTCGCGAACATTTTTTAGTTGCTTATTAGAATCTTTAAAGCGTAGCTCTCTTAACTTTTCACGATTTGAAAGCAAAAGGCCTTGTAATTCTTTCTTATCCTTATTTTTTAAATCTTTAAATTCCATATTTTTATTCGCATTCTAATAAATTACTCTTTGCTGATAAACTGACATTTAACTGGAAGTTTGTGACCAGCTGATTCCATCGCTTTTTTAGCAGTTTCTTTATCAATTCCTTCCATTTCAAACATGATCATTCCTGGTTTAATAATAGCGACATAGTAATCAACTGCACCCTTACCTTTACCCATAGGAATTTCTCCACCATGAGCGGTTATTGGTTTGTCAGGAAAAATTCTAATCCAAATGCGACCAGTTTTTTTAACATATTTAGTCATCACGCGACGAGCAGATTCAATTTGACGAGCAGACACCCAGCAAGGAGTTAAGGCTTTAAGCCCATAACTTCCAAAACTAATGTTTAAATTACGGGTTGCTTTTCCGCCACGACGCCGCTTCTGATCCTTTCTCCATTTAGTTTTCTTTGGCATTAACATATAACAAAAACTTTATTTATTTTAATTGGCAATCACTTCACCTGCCTTAGTTTCTTTCTCAAAAACTTCTCCTTTATATATCCAAACTTTTACTCCAATTGCGCCGTAAGTAGTATGGGCGGCACCACGAGCATAATCAATATCGGCCCGCAATGTCTGCAAAGGAACTTTTCCAGAAACTAATTTTTCACTACGAGCAATTTCAGCGCCATTTAAACGTCCAGCTACAACCACTTTAACACCTAAAGCTCCGGCTCTTTCTACCTTAGAAATTGTCTGTTTCATGACTTTTCTGAAAGGCATTCTTTTTTCAATATCCATTATCATTGACTGAACAATAATCTGAGCACTTAGACCTGGCCGACCAGCTTCTTTAATATTTAAATTAATTTCTCCTAAACGGAAATTCTTTAAAAATTTATCATGCAGTTTCTTTTTTAATTCATCGACGCCATTACCACCACGACCAATTATTAACCCTGGTTTAGCGGTTGTAATTGTTATTTCAATCTTATTCAAACTGCGAATTATTTCTACTCTATCAATTCCGGCTTCTTTGAATTCACGAATTAAATATTTGCGCACCAAAACATCCTGACGGACATTTTTGATATATTTTTCGCCGCTTTCAAACCAAATTGACGCCCACGTTTTAGTGATGCCCATGCGGAGTATTTTTGGATTTACTTTTTTTCCCATATGTATTTAAGAAATTTATTTACCAAATATATTTATTAACCAGCCTTACGTCTGAACATTTTAGCGGAGAAACCCTTGCCTTCAGTTTTATTGCTTTCTAGTCTTGGATCAAGTGTTTCGGTCTTATCAGAGACATTTACCTTCCCTGTCTTAGATGCTTTTGTTGATTTAGCATCAGCGGCTAATTTTTCTAACTTAACCGGATCAGCTGCTTTTATAACCTTCTTTTCCTTGTGTCCACTCTCTTTTATTTCAGCTAAAACAAGATTGATATGGCAAGCTCTTTTTCTGATTGCGGTAGCTCGACCATGTGCTCTTGGCATCCAACGTTTTAAGGTGACACCTTCGTCAGCTCTTATTTCTTTAATATACAAATTATCAGCTTCCAGACTATAGGTATTAACACCATTAGCGATTGCGCTGCGAATTAAAGTAGCTACCGGTAAAGCAGCTTTCTTGTTGATAAATTTTAATTGATCAAGAGCTGCTTCTACTGGCATCTTGCGAATAACGTCAATAACCAAACGTGTTTTTTGGGCTGACATCCTTAAATGTTTTAAACTGGCTTTTACTTCCATATATGTTAAAAATTATTTTTTAGCAGCCGCTTGAGACTTGGCCATCTTACCACCATGGCTTACAAACTTGTGAGTTAAAGAAAATTCACCTAAGCGGTGGCCAACCATATTCTCTACAACATAAACTGGCACATGAGTCTTGCCATTATGAACGCCTAAGGTAAACCCAACCATTTCCGGAGTAATAGTAGCTGCTCTATCCCAAACCTTAATAACAGTTTTGTCGCCTGGTTTTAGATTCTTTATTTTATTAATCAAACGTAGATTTACGTATGGTCCTTTTTTTAAACTTCTGGACATATTTATATTTCTAATTACAAATTATTTCTTCCGCTTAGCACGTCTTTTAATAATTAATTTATCAGAAGGATGCTTGCGTCTAGTCTTTACTCCTAAAGCTGGCTTACCCCAAGGAGTCTTAGGATGACGTAAACCAATAGATTGTTTGCCTTCGCCACCACCATGAGGATGATCAACCGGGTTCATAGCTGTACCGCGAACAGTTGGACGGAAACCAAGATATCTTTTGCGACCAGCTTTTCCAAGAGAGATGTGACGTTTGTCGGGATTACTAGCTTGACCAACAGTACATAAACATTCTTTTTTTATCTTACGAATTTCACCTGATGGCATCTTAACCTGAGCATACTTTCCTTCAACGCCCATGACATAAACAACGTTACCAGCACCACGAGCAATCTTTGCTCCCTCGCCAGGTTCAAGTTCAACTAAACTAATAGGCATACCGGCTGGAATAAATTTCAAAGGTAAGGCATTACCTGGTTTAATTTCAATTAATTCTTTAGAGTTCATTAACTTATCTCCTACCTTTACTCCTAAAGGAGCAATGATATATCTTTTTTCGCCATCAGCATAATTTAACAAAGCTAAGCGAGCGCCACGATTTGGATCATATTCAATAGTAGCAACAGTAGCTGGGATATTAAATTTATCCCTTTTTAAATCAACCAAACGAACAAAACGTTTTGCTCCACCACCACGATGGCGAACAGTTATTTTTCCTTGGCTATTGCGACCGCCTCTTTTCTTTTTAGGAACAAGCAATCTTTTTTCGGGTGTAGATTTACTTAAATCTTTAAAATCGTCAAAAGTCGCTTGACGTCTGCCCGGTGTATTTGCTTTTACTTTTTTAATACCCATATAAATTCAAATGATAGTCTTGAAAATTAAACGCCTTCGTAAATCTTAATTGATTTGCCAGCTGGCAAGGTAACAATCGCCTTGCGCCAATTACTTCTCTGTCCACGTATTCTGCCGCGAGCAACTCTTTTCCCTTTTACATTAGACAAATTAACTTGCAACGGTTTTACACCATAAATACTTTCAACTGCCTTGGCAATCTCAATTTTATTAGCCTTTAAAGAAACCACAAAAACATACTTGCCAGTAGAGTTTAAATTTGTTGCCTTTTCGGTAACAAGTGGTCTGATTAAAATACTATTTACATTAGCTGAAGTACTTGCTTTTTTTGTTTTATTATCAACTGTTTTAACACTCTTGCTGCCGTTTTCAGTATACAAATCTTTCATACTAACCGCTTCTTCTGATTTAACTGCTACCTTAGTCTCTTTTTTAGGAGCCTTTTTAGGAGTAGTCTCTTCTTTCTTTTTATTGCCAAATAAAGCCATATTTTTCTTTACTCAATGATTTAAAATTATTTCTGATAACGAGCGGATAAGTCAGTAATAACTTTTTCCGTCAATAAAATATTTTTATAATTCAATAAATCTAAAAGATTTATATTTTCTGAGTTAATAACCTTAACGCCGGAAAGATTGCGTCCTGAATATTTTGCCTTTTCTTCTGATGATTCATTTACAACTAATATATTTCGACGATCATTTTTTAAAATTCCTTTTTCTACCTTAGTTAAAATCTCATTAAATTTCTTAGTTTTATATTCTGAAAAATCTAAATTCTCTAAAACAACCAAAGCTTCATTTGCTACTTTATCACTTAAGGCCATAAACAAAGCCTTTTGTTTCATTTTCTGATTTATTTTCTTTTTAAAATTACGTTCTTTAGTTGGACCAAAAGTAACACCACCACCTATCCAAATTGGAGAACGACTACTACCAGCACGAGCGCGACCAGTTCCCTTTTGTTTCCAAGGCTTTTTTCCGCCACCAGAAACCTCAGCCCTACCTTTGGTATGAGCTAAAACCTGACGACTCCCAGCCATTTGGGTCATAACTGCTTGATGAAGTAATTCGTTATTAACTTCAACTCCAAAAATTTTAGCTGACAATTCTAAATCTCTAAGAGGCTCAACGGATTGGTTATAAACTTTTATCTTTAATGACATATTGATAAATCAATTACTTAATTTTTAAGCTTGCGCTTCTTCTTTTTTTTCTTCTTCTTTTATTTCTGACTCTGCTTTTACTTCTGGTTCTTTTATTTCAACTGCTTCTTCTTTCTTTTCTTCAGTTTTTTCTTCTACTGTTTCTACTACTTCTTCTTTCTTTTCTTCAATCTTTTCTTCAGGAACAGAAATTGTTTTTAAATTAACTTGTAATTCACCATGAGAAGCAATAGAAACAAGAGAATTTATCGCTCCTGGAACAGCTCCTTTCACATAGATAATATTTTTCTCTGTATCAATAGAAGCGATTTCTAAATTAGTTGTTGTTACTTTTTCTCCACCCATACGACCACCCATCTTTGTTCCTTTAAAAACATGAGCTGGACCCTTAGGGCCAATGGAACCAGGCATTCTTTCTTGATCTTTATTACCGTGAGTTTTTCTAAACCCGTGAAAGCCATGACGTTTTACAACACCTTGAAAACCCTTACCCTTAGAAACGCCACTAACATTTATAGTCTCACCGTCTGCAAAAGATTCTACACTAACAACATCGCCTATTTTGAAAGTATCAGCTTTTTCTAATCTGAATTCTCTAACATGAGCCGGTTTAACACCAGCTGCCTTAAAATGACCTAATTGTGGTTTACTAATATTCTTCTCCTTTCTTACCCCAAAGGCTATTTGCAAAGCTTCATAACCATCACTATTTGTAGTTTTTACCTGAGTGATAACACAAGGACCGGCTAAAACCGGAGTAACAGCCACGACCTTATCATTTTTCCAAACCTGGGTCATGCTTAATTTTTTTCCTAAAATAAATTTCATATTTGTCTATATTTAAACAAAAAACTGGCCGAAACCAGCTGCAATAAACTATAAAAATAACCGCAATTAGCTATTCTTTTTTTCTTTTATAGTTTTAAGCTGGTTTACCTCCAAATTTTTACTAATTTCTGTCTAAACACTTTCTTAAAAAGAGTTATTTAGACTAGCCTCAGTAAATTATTATATTACTTGGTAATATTACTACATTTTAATTTCCACGTCAACCCCTGCTGGTAAATTTAAACTAGTCAAGTCTTCAATCGTTTTAGCAGTCGGGTCAATAATATCAATCATGCGTTTATGAATACGCATTTCATATTGATCACGGGCATCTTTATGAACAAAAGTTGAACGGTTGACCGTATATTTCTTTTTCTCTGTTGGCAAAGGAATTGGACCAAAAAATTGTGCATCGGAACGTTCTATTGTTTCAATGATAGTTTTTGTAGACTGATCAATAATTTTATGATCAAAAGCCTTGATTTTAATTCTAATGCGCTGTTTAAATTCGCTCGCTTCTTTTTTAGTTTCGGACATAATTAAATTATTAAATTAACACTACAACCTCGTCCTTTCTTTAAAAGAACGAGGTAAAGTGCCAATTTTATTTGATAATCTTAGTAACAACACCAGCACCAACAGTTCTTCCGCCTTCACGGATAGTGAACTTTTGCTTATCTTCTAAAGCAATTGGAGCAATTAATTTGATATTCAAATTAACTGTGTCGCCAGGCATAACCATTTCTGTTCCGGCTGGTAATGTAATATCACCAGTAACATCAGTGGTTTTGAAATAAAACTGTGGTTTATAACCGTTAAAGAAAGGTTTGTGACGACCACCTTCTTCTTTAGTTAAAACGTAAACTTCAGCGGAAAATTCAGTATGAGGAGTGATAGAACCTGGTTTACATAAAACCTGTCCACGTTCAACTTCATTCTTCTTAGTTCCACGAAGCAAGATTCCGGCATTATCACCAGCTTCTCCGCGATCAAGAGATTTGTTAAACATTTCAACTCCAGTAACTGTTGTTTTCTTGGTATCCATTAAACCAACAATTTCAACTTCATCGCCAACGTTAACAACACCTCTTTCAATACGACCAGTTACAACAGTACCACGACCTTCAATTGAAAAAATATCTTCAATAGGCATTAAGTATGGGTGGTCAATATCACGAGCTGGGTCAGGGATATAAGTATCAAGAGATTCCATTAATTTTAGAAGTGGTTCAGCATCTGGTCCATCTGGATTTTCTAAAGCTTTTAAGGCAGAACCGCGGATAATTGGAGTGGTGTCACCAGGGAATTCGTATTTCTTTAATAAATCACGAACTTCCTCTTCAACCAAGTCAATTAATTCCTTGTCCTCTACCATATCGCATTTGTTTAAGAAAACAATGATATAAGGAACGCCTACTTGGCGAGCTAATAAAATATGTTCTCTGGTCTGAGGCATAGGGCCATCAGTAGCGGATACAACTAGAATAGAACCATCCATTTGAGCAGCACCAGTAATCATGTTCTTAACATAATCAGCGTGACCAGGACAATCAACGTGAGCATAGTGTCTCTTTTCAGATTCATATTCAACGTGAGTAGTCGCAATAGTAATACCGCGAGATTTTTCTTCCGGAGCGGCGTCAATTTCGCCAACATCCTTTTTGGAAGCATTCATGCCTTTAGCATTAAAAACAGCCAGCATCGCCGCTGTTAATGTCGTTTTTCCATGATCAACGTGGCCAATAGTACCAACGTTTACATGGGGTTTTGATCTTTCAAATTTTTCTGCAGCCATGTTTTTTTTGTAAGGCCCTCACTGCTTAATAAGCGACGAGGTTTCTTTCCCTTAGGAAACCAGCCAAACTAAGTTAATTAATTAATTAAATTATTAAATTTATCTATTATTACTCAACTTCCTGCGCTTTATTCTTAACTTGCGAAGGAATACTCCAGGCCTTTTTGGGCCTATCATCTACAATTGAAGAATCTGCATCTTGATTGTTTTTCCATGCAGATATTTCGCGATTTATTTTATCAGTTAAATCTTCTTCTGTCAAATTTTCTTTTTCTTCTTTTAATGCTTTATTTACAGGCTTTTTTTCTTCATTGTCCAAATCAACACTTTCTTCCACAGGCATATTTTTCTTAGATTGACTCATCTCTGAATAAGAGTCTAAATCCATTAAAACATAAGAAGCATCTGGATTCTGTGAGTCAAAAAGAATAACTCTTTCTCTGCTTTTTTTTATTAAATTAAGAATTTTTTTTAATTGTTCGGGAAACATACATTTTAAAACTTAATTGAATAAAATTTTACCAACTATTTTCCTTGCTTTGCCCTTATCTCCTCTAATACATTCTTTGG
>CAZQJT010000021.1:8838-11987 GCA_964593665.1 uncultured Gammaproteobacteria bacterium | reverse complement strand
ACGATAATTTTCAGCTGCCAAATCCAAACTATACTCTGTCGGATTATAAAGTTCTATACCATCGCTATCACCGCGACTATAAATCCTGCTAATTATCGCTCGGCCACAAGGCAAAGAAGAAGTAGCCACAATTTCCTCGCTTGAAGTCGCTACAACTTCTTCAGTGCTACTAGCAACAACTTCTAACTCTTCAGTGCTAGTTGCCTGATTTTCATTAATAATTACTGAACTTGTTTCTTCTTCTACATTATTTTCATTATTGTTATTATTTTCGTTTTCCTTAGGTGGTGTCCAGTCAATACTTGGATCGTCAGATTTTACCAAAATAAAATCTAAATTATTGTGACCATAATCATGTATTCTTTTTAATATATAATTTTCCATTACTTCCTGAGCCGGACCATCGCCCTGGAAATAAGTCGCATTTTTTCCAAAACCAACTGCTTCAATAATATCAGGATCTTGAGTGGAGCTAATCGCTCCTTTGCCTAAATAAATCGTATATCCTTTACTTGGCCAAGTAAACTCAGATCGCTTAGCAATAGCGTCTGCCTGATCTAAATAATATTTATTAGCTGTTTCTTTAACAATTAAATAAGTATCATGCGCCTTTATAACCGTCCCACCAGGATATGAAGCGTCATCTGTATTTCCAAAACGTAAAATCAAACTTGGATCTTCGGCTGTTTTAGCTTTTTCCAGACGATATTTTTCTTCCATTAAATCAAAATCATAATCACCAGGATTATATAATTCAATAAAATCATTATTACCAGTGCTATAAATACGATTAATGGTAGCTATTTTTGCAATTTTAATATCTTCTTTTATTATTTCTTCTTTAATAACTTCTTCTTTGGAAGAAGTTTCTAATTCTTCTTTAAAAAGAAATTCTTCATCTTCATTTATAATATCTTCTTTAAAAGAACCAGTAACCCCGCTTGACTTACCCGTGGTAAAGAATTCTTTTAAACCAGCCTGAAGCCCCTTATTAATAAGAGCCATAATTGATTCTTCACCTTGATTGAAATACTCAGAAACAATAATTTCACCCTCTTCATTACGCGATATTTCTAGTTCTGCATCTTCTTTTATATCCTCTTTACTTTTTTTATTAATAACAGCGATACTTTTTGCTAAAGCAGCTGTTTCTGGGCTAACTGCTTCCACCACCTCTTCTAAAAAGACATTTACCTCCTCTTCTGTACTATTTATTACCTTCTTCTTAACGCCAAGGGCTAGATCGCTAATTTTATCACCTATCACCTTCAAAGATGAAAGAGGATTATTGATCAAACTCCAACGTAAAACTAAGGATAAATTATTTACCGAGCCACGCAATTTATCATCATCAAAAGAAGAAGATACATTAATATCAGTCGGGACGTTAACTAATTCAGATTGTAAAAATTGCGTATATGGGAAAAAAATATAACGCTCGCCATCCTTTTCAAAGCCGAGATTAAAACCAATCAGTTCTGGTGCTGGTAATAATAAATTAGTCCGTCTGGCAACTTTAGAAAATTCATAATCTTTAGAAAAACAATCACCACTATCAGATACTAAACTATAACGATCCAGCCCGTCAGCTGTTATATCAACTGCATAATAATTTTGATCATATTCTAAAGACATTAAATTACTGGGATTGGAAATGTTAGCGCTTTCATAAATTTTTTCCACTAAACCAACACAAGTCCATTGTCCACTTTTAGGACCTTTTTGAACTTTAAAATCAAAATCATAGGCCAAATTACTATCTGCTAAGTTCTTAGCAATTGCTACCACCTTAGCCTGTTGCGCGGCTGTTACGCTACGTGGCATCTTGGCTCCTAAATATTTTTCTCCACTGGCTGTATTAACAAATTGACTAGCTGGTTTTTTGACAACCCCCTCTGCTAATGCTTCAACTACATAATCAATGCCATTTTCTTTGCCAATATATATACCAACATGTCCAGGGAAAATATTTTTTAATATTCCTTTTTCTACTTCGGCTAAATCATCACCGCTATAACCAAACATTTTCCCATCAGATGAAGTTCTAAACAAAAGCGCCCCCGGAGGAAGAGCCAAACAATCACTTAGGGAAAAATTGAAAAATAAGAAAAGGAAAAAGATAAAAGATATTATTTTAAAATGTTTTTTATTCTTCATATTTTAATTAATAATTATAATATTCATTCCATTCTGACGAGCTAACTAGAGGTAAAATTAAATCTTCTTTTAACAAATGGTTTAAGTTATCAGCAGCGAACAAACGACTAATACTGTCTAAATTTTCTGAAACATAAATTTCTCGCCAAAGAGCTGCGCTTTCCTCGGGAAATACTAAGAAATAATCACCAATTAAAAGAACTAAATCACGACGCAATCTTAAACCAGTATCAGGATTAAATATCAAAGTGCCAATAAGTTCTAACTGTTCTAAAGTAAAATAAGCACGTTTATCTTTTGTTAAACTGATATTTTTTAAAATCTCACATTTTAACAATTCATCTTCATCGCCTGATAAAACAGTAAAGTATTCATTAATCTCAGTATCATTATTTATCTCCCTTAATATTTTCATCCACTCTATTTTTTCATTCTTAGTTTTTGCTTGCATAATTTTTGTCGCTAAACTATTTTTAAATTCTCCTGCTCGGCCTAAAAAATTATCAAAATAAACAATAGCTTCTCTAATTAAAACTGGTTCTGCTTTATCTGATAATATATAAAGGCGCAAATATTCGGGTGGGTTATTTTTTCCATAGGTAAAAGAAATTATTTTAATGAGTTCTTTTCTAAATTCTATAGGAGCACTTTCCTCTTCAAAGTATTTTTGTAATAAAATATTATTTTTAGAAAACCCGTCTTTTAACCCTTTAACAATTATCTGTTCACGCATTTGGCGATACAAGTGGCACTCTTCATGACAAATAATTTCCGGCAAAAAAGAATCACGATATTCAACTAAGGCTACTTCTACCCGGCTTACAGAAAGCCAGGCAATGATAAAATAAATAATGAAAACTAAAAAAATTAGGCTTAAATAGAAAAAAATTTGTCTTGACCTGTTTCTAAAAAAATAATGTTTAAATGATTTAATAAGTTTTAAAATAAGTAGCTTAAATTTGCTCATAAATATATTTCTTATTTCTTAGTGT
>CAZQJT010000021.1:7552-8738 GCA_964593665.1 uncultured Gammaproteobacteria bacterium | reverse complement strand
CATCTGAAACAGAGGAGCCTTTTTCTTTTGTTTTAGCAAAACAATTATCAAAACTTTCTTCCATTACACTGTCATATTTCCCTTCTTTATTAATAACAAAAAGAAATTGAGTTAGAGTACAATGGCTTTCGGCAAAATTAGGATTTAAAGAAATAGCATAGCGCATGGTTTCAATCGCTTCATCATACTCATTGCGAGTAATTTGTATCTGTGCCTTATAGAAATAAACAGTAGCGCGTCCTGGACTAGCCTCAATAGAACGCTCTATCGCCTGCATGGCTCTAGTTGAATAATCATTAAATTTATCTAAATCCTGATAATAATATCCAGCAGCTGTATTTAAAATCTGTGCCAGTTGAAGTTGCATCATACTATCTAAAGGGTTATAAGCAAGATTTTTTTCCGCTAAAGAAATAGCATACTCAAGCGTTTCTTCCGCCTCCTTTGCATTCATATCAGACAAAATTGAAGAGTCGGAAACAATCAACTTACTTAAGGTTGCCCGAGAATCTCTTTCCATAGGCCCATCTTCTAAAACTTCATTATATTGAGCTATTCCTTCAAGCACTCTACCGGAGACAACTTTAGCATAAGAATCTATTGTTCCTTTCATCATTTTAAGAGCTTTAAAGTTATAGTGGTTGGCAAAAATATAAGCTATAAAAAGAAGTATTACTAAAATCCAAACTTCACTCTTTCTATCTGTTATTTCCATCCTATAACTTTCTTTTTCCTCTCTTTGATCTAGACGACGAAAATTAAGCCAATAAATAAACCCTAAAACACCCATCAGCCCCAAGAAGGTTGAAAATGAATCAAAAATAGCCAAGTTTTGAATGAAATAGGCACTGATTAAAGAAGTAATCACTATTATCTCTAAATTATTAAGTCCATTAGCATCACTACCTGAACGCTTACCATTAATCTTAAATTCCTTAAATAAATAGTAAAAAGCAGCAATGAATATGCTTAAATAGGTTAACAATCCAACTAAGCCGGTTGTAGAAACAATATCAATTATATTATTATGCGCCCTATCAAAATAAGTATCACCAACGGTATAATCATAAAACTTTGAATCAAAGTGTTTATCAAATATCACTGCATAATTACCAAAACCGTTGCCAAAAATAGGATGCTCTTTAAAATCTTTTAGCCCACCTCTCCAAGAAATAAGACGGGTTTG
>CAZQJT010000021.1:0-7452 GCA_964593665.1 uncultured Gammaproteobacteria bacterium | reverse complement strand
AGCATTATTAAAAACGGCACCAGTAAAAACCAACGAGCCTTTCTGTTATTTGAACGAAAGAATAATAAAATAACAAAATAAAGATTAAAAATTAAATAACCACTAACATAGGCTGTATTACCAATAGTGCCATATAGATTCTTGCCTAAAAGACCTGTTAAGCTTACCAAAACAGCAATAGCGACTGAAATCCCAAAGAAATTCCGCCAATCCTTCCAGGTTCTAAAGGCAGTAATGATTATCAAATAAAAGATTAAAAAGTGAACTAAATGAAAGAAACCAAGCATTCTTTCTGCATCACCCCAGAAACTAAGATTAAAATCAACGCTAATAACACAAGAAGCTAAAATAGCCAAAAAATAAGCAACTAAACCATAAGTGATTAAATTCTTTTTTGGTCTGTATTTAGGATAGCGCATTATAAAAACGAGCCAAATAACAAATAAAAACTCCATAATAATGTTAAAAGGTAGCTGTTTGGAGGTAATATAAGGGAATAATAATTCCTTAAAAACAAATAAAATCGCTAATAATGATAAGGCAATTCCACTCTGCAAGATGCGTAAATAGGTTTTTGGAGACATAGTTTTAATTAGTTAATTAAACAAATAACAAAGCCATTATAACATAAGCTTACTTAAAATGTCGATAAAACGGTATTTAACAAACTATTTTTTCTATTTCCCTGTTAAACTTTAATAAAGCTCTTTGAATAGCATGAGTAATCATTCTCTCGCTGCCACCTTGAAAATTATAGTAACCCTCTCGTTTATCTCCAGCTGTGTCAAAAACAGTTTTTTTCAAGTAATCCTCATCTTTATACTCTAAAGTTGAATTATCAAACTTGGTTGATTTAAGAACGGAAATTGCGTTAGCATGATCGCCTTTAAATACTCTTTTTTCTTTCTTTATTTCTCTTTCCTTGTCTTCGCTGACATATTTAATGCCGGGTTTGATAAATAAATTATTAATCTTTATTAGTTTATCGGATAAACCTACGTTAAATTCCGAAAACAACTCATCTTTTTCTATGACCGTCCTCTGGCAATACTCCTCTAAGCTAAGAGTCGGGTCAATATTATGAACAATAGATTCAAATCGCTCTTTGTTGTCACGTCCGTTAAAATCATCATTTTCTACCCAAACCTCTTTATCATCCATATAACCATAAGATTCACGTTCTAAAAACTCACTGTTATGAGATTCAGTTGTTTTAATTGTTTCTTCTATTAAGTCAAACCAAGCGTTAATTATGCCTCGTTCACGCTCGCCTGCTTTAGAAATTTTTTTATCAAGCTCTTGTCTTCCATTTTCTTCTTGCATTTTCTCTATTATTTCCACAGGATGCAAGCTGAGATATTGACGACAAGCCTGAATGGCAATAGCGCCATTAAAAGCTGTTATCACTGTTCTCTGTAGAGTTTCTTGTGTATCAATAGCTAATGAACGAAGTTCAACTGATGACGTTTTCTTTCCAAAAAATGCAATATTATTATTATCTTCTGGATTGCGACCGCGCATAGATACGCCTCGTCCGCCATTAACTTTATGCCCAGTTTCCCCGGTCATTATTCCGCTCCAAGAGGCAGCCGCAATAACATTTTGCAAGAAATGAGTATCTCGATCAACTGTCAACCCCTTTTCTCCGCCCAAAGTTAGATGGAAACCGCGAGCTCCTTTTTGATATTTCTCTGAACGATCAAAGTTTAAATCAACATACTCAAGATCATGCAAAAGTTTCATCTCCAGTAACATCAAATAAGGATTATCAGTTGGACGAGTGGCAATTTCATGAACCGCATCTTTACCCGAACCAATTCTGGCTATTTCGCTCAATTTATTTATATCAGAAGACAAATCCTCATTAGTTAAAGCTTTATACCCTTCAGCAGTGGAGCTTGTTATTTCATATTCCATACCGATAGAAGCTCTTATTCCTTCAGGAATATTTTTATACGAGTTTTCTTCTAAAATCTTCTCATATTTATTTAAATAAAGAGCAACTTTTTCAACCACTTCCTCAAGCTTTCTGTCTGGTAAATACTCTCTAGCAAAAAGCATAGTGACAATAGTTCGTCCTTTATTTTCTTTCAGATAGCGGCTCATAAAAGCGGCAATATTTTGTAAATCAGTAATTCTTTCCGGCGATTTCTTATCAAAAAAGACATCTAGTTTATTAATATTTTCAGCATTACTAAGCACAGAGCCAATAATATCAATTGACTGTAAAATCTGCTGACGAACATTATTATCGTTAGAGCTCACCTCTTTATACAAGGCATGAGCTTCTTTAGCATCTAATAAATCAAGATCAAATAAAACTTTCTTGCAGTTCCAAACATTATCATTATTCTTTTTTAGAGAGTCAACTGCTTTTTTTATAGTCGCTAAAGCCTCTAAATTATTGTTTCGTTTAAAATGAGGAGCGAGGCAGTGTATGTTATAAGCTGTAATATCACTTAAGCCTGCTTTTAACAGGAGTTTATTGAAATCCGGTGAAAAATTAATGGAACAATCAAGGAATTGCTCTAAATAACCCGTTGATACGTAATCTGAAAAAGCCTCTTCGGCAAGTAAAGGGTCATAATTATAAAAATCTGTGATTTTTTCAACAATATCTTGTCCATTCATCTCACGGAAGGCCGATCTTATTATATGTATCTTCTGATTTTTATTTAAACCAAATTCAGAAGATTCAAGCTCCTTCATAAAATTAACAATCTCGCCAGACCGTTCTTTAGTTAAAGCATCTCCTATATTTTTCAAACCAAGTTCATATAAGTTAGCATCTAGATAAAAGGCTGGCTTATTCTTGTCAGAGGATGCATAACCGCGCCAGAAAGGAATAGATAAACCGTGAGATTTAATAGTATTTTCGCTAACAAACTTAACCTTCTCATAATCTAAAAGAGATTGCCCAGGGACACCTGGTGAAACATAAGCATTTAATAATTTAATGCCATCAAAGTCAGGCCAACGGTTCAAATTATCAATAAACATTTTTTCAATATCGGGAAATTGACGAAAAACATTGACATTGAATAAAACGCTAGCTATATTTGATTTAATATTTTTGTCACCTAACACCTTTCTGTAAAAAGATGCTGTAATTTCAGGGAAAAGAAAATAATCTTCGCTGGCCAGAATTGAAAAGAAATTATCACAATCAAAAGATGGATAATTAAAATTAGAAAGAAATATGCGTTCAAAAGTTTTTCTCTGTTCTTCACTCATTTCAGATAAATTTTCAAAGAAATAATCTGATTTAATTTTTATGTTTTTAAGAAAAATATTTTCTTCTATTTTATTTCGTTTATCATCATCTAAAATACTAAAGAATTCTTTATTATGAAAATATAAATCAAAAAACTTATTATTTTCATTACTACCAATACTTAGCTTAAGAAGTGATTTTTCTACAATAGCTTTTCTTTCTTCTAAATCGGGATAGGCGGAGTTAATAACACTAAGATGACCATTAAGCAGCCAAACTGGGATAGAGTCGCTACTATCGGATTTTATCATTCCGTCTATAGTCTTTCTTATATAATCATTAGCCTTATCACCAAAACAATCTATGTAATCATTACTCAAAAAGTTACCGACAACCGCTTCCCTTCGATAACCGCCATCTCTAAAAATTTCTTTATCAAAATAATTTACAACATTATCAGACAATTTTTCTAAAAATAATTCTAATTGCTTATCATCTAATAAACCATCATTTTTTATTTTTTTAATAACTTCCGGAGCTAAGTAGGGATTGCCGTGTTCAAAGGCTAGTTCAAAAAAGAAAAGATAGTCATCTTTATTTATCCTTCCTGCTTTCAAGCTCTCTGATAAAAATTCGTACAAGTGAACCAAATAAATACCATCTGTAAATAAAGGGACATATTTTTTATCAACACCCTTATTAATAAATATGGTTATAAGCTCTTGGGCGTCGCAATGTTCAATTGAGTCAGCATAACCTTTAATTAAACTGTCAAAATCATTGGTTTTAGCGGTCCCGTCCAAAACGTTATAAAAATTATGGCGACGATCATTCTTCTTGCCATGTTTATAAAAAGATCTCTCTAAAGCAAGAAATAAGGCTTTATTATTTCTTATCCAAGCATATTTTTCATCACTGCCAGTTATAATTTCATTTAAATCACTGGAGGCAACACGATTTCTGTTAAAGACAAATTCTTGTAGATTTTCTGGCCAATTATGGTCTTCAAAAACAGCTTGAAAAACTTTTAGTTCAGCTAAATTAAATATTCTGGACTGATCAGATAATAATTCTTTCAAAATATCCTCCAGTTCTTTTTCGCCAATTCCTTTTTTTTCGTTAGGAAAATTATTAATAAGATAACTAAGAAAAATAGCTGGATCTTTCCCTGCTGCGCAGGTCTCTCTAGCCACCTCTAACAAACTTGTTAATAACACAGAGTTGCTTTCGTCGTCACGAGGCTTCTCTTGTTTTAAAGAAATCTGTTTTAATTTTATTAGACTGTCATCCTTTAAATTACTATATTTTTTAACTGCTTTCTCAAGATTTTTTTCATCAATTGGCAAATGAAGAATTAGAGAATCGTCATTATCATTTGATAAACCTGTCCAATTACTAAATAACTCGTCAGTTATTTTTTTAGTTTCTTCTTTATTATATTCAGCCACGTCTCCGATAAAAAGTGGCGCAGCTAAAGAATTGTTTCTTAATCTTCTTTCCTTTTTCCAATAAAGCCAACTGGATAATAAAAATTGACGGCGACGACTATCAGCTAAAATTAAATTTGGATAATCAGCTGCAACTGACTGAACTATTTTGAAAATATGTAAAGGAAGTGCTTTGAAATTAGGGTAACTTTCAATTATATTATCAAGGTGTTTTAAAATACTTTTATTAAAAACGTCATTCCTACCAGAAATATTGTTAATTAATTCTAAGGCTATAAAATCATTATCAATTTCATCTATTAACGTCAATGCATGCTCCCTGTTTTCAATAATGTCTTCTCGCATTAACGACAATAATTTAATAGCTTCATTTTCTAAAAAATTTCCCCAATAACTATGATCAGGGGATATCCCTGATTGATTAATTAAAATAGGCCAAACATCAGCAATTTCCTCAGAAAATTGTTCACCTTTTTTATTGTACAAAGTTTCTAAAAAACGACTAGCGTTAAAATCGAGATTGCTTCCTTTTGAACCACCATCCCAATAACCAGCTTTAATGGTTTTTAAAAAATTATTAATTTCTTCTTTGGAAACTGATTCGGTATTCTTCTCCAATCTTTTAGTTAGCGATTTAGATTTCTTCTCAATGTAAGAACTGCGCAGCTTAATCATCAAAAAATTGTTTTTCAAAAATCTAGCAGTTTCTGCTGACAATGTTTTTAAAGCGTTTTCTCCAAGTGCACCTAAATTTTTTAATGATTCAAGTCCAATAGAAAATAGTTCAGAACTATTTTTAGCATAAGAATCATTACTTAAATCTTCCGATAATTTTTCTTGCTCTTTTAAAGAAGAATCTAACTCTTTTTCATAAGAATTGGCCAGCTCAGACTCAAGAACAGCCTCGCTATCTAATGGCGTTTGTTCTTGAAAATCGCTTTTCTCCTCAATCTTTTCGTCTTCTAAAGAAGAACAATTTTTATGAATATTATTTTCGGCTGAATTGCCCAATAATCTAGTCATATTTAGCTAGTTTATAATAAATTTATAACCATTTTTATAATAACACAAAAAGCTACATAACTGCATACTTTACCATAAAAACGGGAAAAGGTAAAGGGTAATAAAAAAATAATCAAATTTAATGGGTTTAAAAATGGTATTTCTGTTTCTCATGAAGTTAAAGAAAAATCAAAACAAAACCCCTTATAAGGGGCTTTGTTTTTCATCTATTTATTTACCAATAAACTATTTCAACTCACCAACAGTAATTTTGCGCAGGTTTTCATTGGTGATTCCCAGACTTAAATTACGAAAATTCTCCATTAAATTAATAGCATTTATATCATGGCGATAACCATCTTGATCAACATAGGAAATTTGTCCCTTAGCTTCAACTCTTAACAGCAACTTCCCTTTTAGACGATTACGTAAAGCCGTATCTCCTTTTGCCGAGTTGCCTTTACCAGGTATTTTGTTTAAATTCTCTTCAGTGATTCCAAGCGCTAATTTTCTAAATATTTCTAAAGCACTTTCTTGGCTAACAAAATATCTTTTATTATCAGCTGGATTAATATACCAGATGAAACCAAGACGTTCAACTTGAAGCAATAATTTTCCTGATAATCTGGCGGCTAATTTAGTGTCAGCTTTCCCGGCTAATTTCTTTTCATCTGCAATAATATCTGAAGCTGGCACTCCTGTTCTTGCAACCGTCAAGACACTTTCAGCACTAACTGCCCCTAAATTATCTTTAGCTACAATACTAAATTTATTAGCCCCCATCTTTAAAGAAGTGGTGTAATTCCAGGTGGTAGTATTGTCGATATTAGTGATTAAAACGCCGTTTAAGAAAAGTCCAGCGCCGGCCGGCTTAGTGCCACTTAAAACAATGGAGTCTAAAGAGGTAGAAGTAGCAATATTTGCGCTAAAAGTTGGAGCAGAAAAAAGATTTAAACGAGTAATAGTGATATTTTTATTAGCACTTTCCTGTCCATTTAAATTACGATAAGTGATATTTAAAACATTTTCACCTAAATTTAAATTAACTTCCCTTAACCACTCTGATTCATTGTTAAAATCAACTACACGAGTATCGTTTAAATAAACAGCTGCCCCAACCGGTTTTATACCTTTTATCTCCTGCTTAGAGAAAACAGTTGTAGTTGATATTTCTGTGATAATAATCGGCGCAAACATGTCACTAAAAGACGCCTCAGAGGTCAAAAATGGCTCAAATTTAACCGGATAAGTCATAACCGATGTTCCTGTGGCTGCTTGATCTTTTAGGTTAAAACGAGCAGAAATCAACGCCTTGTCATCTGTCCCCCAGTAATTATTTATAACACTTAAATTATAAACACGATTATCTAAATTATACTTTTGATTATTATAAATATTGTTTAAAGATAATATCGCTGGTTTAGCATCTATAGCTAAGCCTGTTTCAAAATTATTTTTGATATTATTTTGCAAAAATAATGAATCTGCCGATGAGTTAATAACACCAACATTATTATTGTTAATAGTATTCTTAGAAATTAAATTACCACGGCTTTCTGGATTTAAAACAATGCCATTGGCAAAGTTATAACGAATGTTATTATTTATAATTGTGTTATTATCACCATTTAATATTTCCAAACCATTACCATTACTGTTTATAGTATTTCCAGAAATATAAGAAGTCATCTTTCTTTCGCCAAGATAAGAATAACCAGCTGGAGTGGCAATATAATTGCGGCCATTATTACGCGCTATTCTAATACCAACACTATTATCACTAAAAGT
>CAZQJT010000020.1:0-12095 GCA_964593665.1 uncultured Gammaproteobacteria bacterium | reverse complement strand
GATTTTTTATTAAATAATTTAGCGGCCGAAATTGATCCTAAAAAAGAAGTTGATAAAAAGTTTTTGCAGAATAAAATTTCTCTTATACTACAAGAAATGAAACCTAAATTCAGAGAATTGATAGTTCTTAGATTTTTAGAAGAAAAAAGTTATCAAGAAATTTCTGATATTTTAAAAAAACCATTAGGGACAGTAGCTTCTTTGATGAATAAGGCAAAAAAAGATTTTAAAACAGTTGCTCTTGAACAAAATTTAAGATTTTAAATATATGTTAGAAGAAAAAAAACAAGAGAATAATAAAGATAGTTTTACCGATAAGCTTATTGCTGAGATTAGGGAGAAAAAAATAGAACCAAAACCTCGTTGGCGTTTTTTACTTAAAAATTACACTCTTTATGCAGCTGGAGCCCTATCTTTGTTAATTGGTTCATTGGCGGTGGCAGTAATGATATATTTAGCCAGGTTTAATGATTTATCAATTCATGCTCAGATTGAGAAAACATTTTTAGAATTTCTTCTTTTAAATCTACCTTATTTCTGGCTTTTATTTTTAGCCTTCTTTATCTTTATTATTTATTACAACCTTAGGCACACCTCTAAGGGATATCGCTACTCACCATTTTTATTGGTTGCCGTTTCAGTTGTTTTAAGTATTATCTTGGGAGTTATTTTCTTCTTTGCTGGTTTTGGAGAAAAAATAGATGATGTTTTGGGCAGGAAGGCACCTTTTTATGGTCATTTTATAAATCGTCAGGTAGATTTTTGGTCACAACCAGATGAGGGCCGTTTAGCAGGGATAATTATCAGTTCGGATGAAAAGGGGGCTTTTATTCTTTTAGATAGAGATTTAAAAGAGTGGAAAATTGTTTTTAGTTCTAAGGTTGTTTATAACCCAAATTTATTAATTAACCATCAACCAATTCGTCTTTTTGGCTATTTATTGGGAAAAGATGAATTTATCGCTGATAGGATATTTTTTGGTGGTCGTCCTGGGCAAGAGTTTTTTAGAGAGCTAGAGAGACGTCCACGAAGAAATAGGATAGATGGCTTTATGGAGATTTTACCGCCACCATCAAGTGTTCCATTTTCAATGCCGCGCTACTAGGAAGAAAATATTTTTTCTTTGCGTATTATAAGCAGGCGATAGGAGATCTCGTCGCCAAGATATTAATTATTAATAATCTATGCTTATGAAAAACAAAAAAATATTATTTTCTGGCTTAGCTGTTTCTGCAGCCGTAGCTTCAATAATCGGTTTAGCACAAATTTCACAGGCCGCTGAAACTGAAAGTGCCACTAGCTCTTTTTCTAGAGGACGTTGGCAGGGAAGAATAATGTCACAAAATGAAAATAGCCAGTTTGTAAGGTCACAAATAACAGAAGAGGAAAAGTTGGCTTTTGAAGAAAGAAGAGTAGGGCAAGAAAAAAGGCAGGAAGCTATAAAAGCGGCAATAAGTACCAATGACTACAATGCTTTTAAAACAGCGATTGATTCAGATTGTAAAGCTTTTGAAAAAGTAACGGCTGATAATTTTGCTCAATTTGTTAAAGCGCATCAGCTAAGAGAAGAAGCGGATAAAATATTTGAAGATTTGGGGATAGAAAAAGGTAGAGGTGGTCTTGGTCAGATGAAAGGATTTAATAGATAAATTAAATATTTAGTGAAAAATAGTTACAAAACTCTGGATAAGCCCAGGGTTTTGTTATAAAAAGAAGAAAATTGTTTAATTTAGCGTATTAGTATAAGAGTATAATAATAAAATTAAAAACTATGAAAAAGAAAATGGTCATGGTTAGTTTATTTTTTTTGTTAGTTTTAGTTGTATCTGCTTGCGGAAAATTAAATAATAATGATAATAGCAAAGAAGATGCAAGTACAATTCCTTCTGGCTCTGATTTGCGTCGTCCAGATTTTGGGCAACCAGAAAGAGAAGCTGATTTAAGAGGGGTAGTAAAATCAATTGTTGGCAACGAGGCTGTTATTTTAAAAATGGAAGCAGGTGTAAACAGAATTAGCGCTAGCACTTCTAGTGAGGAGATAAAAGAAGAGAGAGCGGCTACCCTGTCTCTTAATGGTGCGGCGAGCGGCGGTCCTGGGGGCGGTAGGATGATACCAGGAGGTGGACCAGGGTCAATGGGGGAAAGTGGCGATAGAGCCGATATGGTAGAAACCTTGAAAGAGCTAAGTAGTGGGGAAGAGACGATAGTAATTCCAGTTGGGATTAAAATGTTAAAGGCAGACAGTTCTAATGAGACGGTAAAAAGAGAAATGGTGTCAGCTACTTTAGAAGATATAAAAACGGATAAAATGATTACTGTTTGGTTAAATGAGGATGTAAGTGATAAAAAAGTCGCTGATTTTATTTTTATTAATTAATAATATGACTAAGTCTATTCTTGAAGAAAGCAAACAGGCGCGTCGTGGCTTTTTTTCTTTTTTGTTTAGTAAAAAATTTTTAATTTTTCTTGCTATTGTGCTGGCTATCTTCTTTATTTATTATTCATATTTTTATAACAAAGAAGAGGTTAGCCTAAACTCCATCCAAGAAAAACAATATACGGCTAAAGTTGAAGATTTAAAAATTTCAGTTAGCGCAACTGGAAAAGTAGTGGCTAAAGATGGTGTTGAATTATCTTTTCCAGTCTCAGGTAGTTTAGAAGTTGATGAAGTTTTCGTAAAAGAAGGCGATAAGATTAAAAAGGGAGATAAAATAGCTTCTGTTAAGACAGAAAGTTTAGAATTTGAGCTTCGCAGTGCTTATAATGGCTATCAATCAGCGTTAGCTAGTTATAATACTAAAATTGCCGCTGCAACTGATAGTGAAAAAAAGAAAGCTGAAGCTTCAATTGAACAAGCTGAAGTCTCTTTAGACCAGGCTAAAATAAGTTTAGAGCAGACTAAGTTGAATGCAGCTCAAAGCGTAGCTAATGCGGAGGCGGCTGTAAAAACCGCAGCGGATAATTTAAAGTTAAATAATACTATTAGTGACAGTGAAATTGTTCATAATGCTTATTTGAGTTTTATTAATACCTTGAAGTCTTTTAATGTTTCAGTTTTAAAACAATTGCGTGATTCTGACTCAGTATTGGGAATTGATGATACTAGTATTAATAATGAATTTAAATTAGCTCTAGGTGCGCTTGATTCAGCTTCTTTAAATTTGGCAAAAGATAGTTATCTTAAAGCGAAAAATCTTCAAGCTAGTTTTGATATTTTAGTAAATAATTTAAGTGATTTTAGTCCTAATAATCAAATTGATGAAACCGCTTTGAAAGCCAAAGAATTAGCATCTTTATTGCAAGAGCATCAGCGTTATATGCAAAGGCTTTTAGACGCTACGATTGTTTTTTCTGGCCTGTCGCAGAGCAAGTTAGATGGGTTTAAATCTATGGTTAACTCTAATCAATCAAGTGCTATTTCTTTATCAAGTAGTTTAAACAGCGGGACACAAGCAATTGATAACGCTAAAAGTAGTTTGAGCAATTATCAAACAACTTACGAAAAGGCATTACGTGATTTAGAAACTATTAAAAATCAGACAGTTCAAAATATAGAAAATGCAGAAATATCTTTAAGATCGCGCCAATTATCATTAGAGCAGGCAAAAAGTGATTATGAAGATTTATTAGCCCCGCTTGACGCTAATGAATTATCTTCAGCTCGTTCACAATTAACTTCTGCCTCTATTACGGTTGACAGGGCTAAATATAATGTTTCTCAAGCAACTCTAGTTTCTCCTATTGATGGCATTGTTTCAGCTTTGAATTATAAGGTGGGGGATATAATATTAGATTCTTCCAATAGTTCTAAATCAGTTACTACTATTATTAATAACGACACCTTATATATTGAGGTTAATGTTGAAGAGTCTGATATTAGTAAGTTAAATGTTGGTGATAAGGCCCAAGTATCCTTTGATGCCGTTGACCAAGATTCTCTGGTTGGAGAAATAAGTTTCATTTCTTTAACTTCATCTACTAATAGTAACGGTATAGTAACTTATTTAGTTAGAGTTATATTAGCAAATACTGAAAACTCAGCGATTAGAGAGGGGATGACTGCTTCTTTAGATTTTATAACCGCTGAAGCACCAAGCGTTGTAGCTATTCCTGTAGCAGCGGTTTCTAATATTGCTGGACAACCAGCGGTTATATTGATTGATGGTAGTGTTCGTAATGTTATTACCGGTTTTACTGATGGGAAAAAAGTGGAGGTTATAAGTGGGCTTGAAGCAGGGGAAAAAATTATCTATTAGTTAAAATGGTATGCAGAAAATAGCTGTTAAATTAGAAAATGTTCATAAATCATATTACTTAGCCAATGGAGAAGAAATTCCAGTTTTAAACGGAATAGATCTTGAAATACAACAAGGAGAATTTGTAGCTATTATGGGAGAGTCTGGTTGTGGAAAAACAACTTTATTAAATGTTATTGGCTGTTTGCATTATTTAAGTTCGGGAAAATATTATTTGGATGGTGAGGATATAAGTGGGGTAAAAGATGATTTTACTCTAGCCTTTATTCGTAACAAAAAAATGGGATTTATTTTTCAACAATTTAATCTTTTTTCTCGTTTTTCAGCTTTAAAGAATGTTGCCTTACCAGCTCTTTATGCCGGGACTATGGCGAACGAAAGGCAGGCTAAAGCAAAAAAACTTTTAAATGAAGTTGGCTTATCCGAAAGAATTGGTCATAAGCCGACCGAGCTTTCTGGTGGGCAACAACAGCGGGTGGCAATAGCTCGTGCTCTAGTAAATGATCCAGAAATAATATTAGCCGATGAGCCAACTGGCGCACTTGATTCCAAGTCAGGGCTAGAAGTTATGAATATTTTTACTAATTTTAAAAAACAGGGACGGACAGTGATAATGGTAACACACACAACTGAAGTAGCTAGATTCGCTGATAGGATTATTTATTTACGTGACGGGAGAGTAGTTGATAATGATTATAAATTAAAAATTAATTTTTAAATATGATTTGGGAGATAATAAAAATGTCATTTGAATCATTACTAGCTAAAAAGACTAGAACCTTTTTATCAATGTTGGGAATAATTATTGGCGTGGCAACTGTTATTGCCGTTTTTGCTGTTGGGCAAGGAGCGCAGGAATCGGTTAATTCTCAATTTCAAAATTTGAGCGCTAATTCTATTATGGTTATGTCTAATATGGGGAGAGGAATGACTAGCAGTTCTAAATTGAAGGCAAGTGATGCCCTTTTACTTAAAGAGGCTGATCATATTTCTTCAGCTACTGGAGCTATTCAGGGCAATTCCTCTGTTTCTTATGGTTCAGTAGATAAATCATATAGTTTAATTGGTGTGGATGATAATTTTTTAAATATTTCTAATTTGCAAGTAGAAAGAGGAAAAGGAATAGAAGAAAGCGATGTTGAAGATAAAGAAATGGTGGCAGTTGTTGGGAGCACGGTTGTTTCTGATTTATTTGCTGAAATAGATCCCATAGGGGAGATAATAAGCGTTGGTGGTAAAAAAGTAGAGGTAATAGGCGTTTTAAAAAAATTAGGTTCGCGTATTGGGATGATATCGGTTGATGAGGGGATAATTATTCCTTATACTTCGGCTGAAAAAAGCATATTAGGCACAAAGGGACAGGTAATGATTACACTAACTGTTGATAGTGTTGATAATACAGGACTAGCTACTAGCAGTATTACCAGTATTTTGCGAGAAGAACATGGTTTAAAGTTAACCCAAGAAGATGATTTTAGAATAATGGATGCTGGTAGCATGGTGGCAGCTGCTCAAGAATCAGCTAAAACTATGACAGCTCTTTTAACGGCTATTGCCGCCATTACTTTACTAGTTTCTGGTATTGGAATTATGAATGTAATGTTTGTAACAGTGGCTGAAAGAACTAAAGAGATAGGGATTGCTAAAGCAATAGGTGGCAAGCAAAGCGATATTCTTTTACAATTTTTACTAGAATCA
Organism: uncultured Gammaproteobacteria bacterium; assembly: GCA_964593665.1. GTDB lineage: Bacteria > Patescibacteriota > Patescibacteriia > Patescibacteriales > UBA12465 > UBA12465. The sequence goes on along the minus strand of CAZQJT010000020.1, from coordinate 6,141 downwards.
CTTATTTTATCAATGGTGGGCGGATTCATTGGTATGGGTATTGGTCAGCTGGCCATTCCGATAATTTCTCATTTTAATTTATTAGCAGTTACTTCTTCTTGGCAAGGGCCGATAATAGGATTTACTTTTTCTGTATTAGTTGGAATATTTTTTGGGTTTTATCCTGCTTATAAGGCTAGTCGTCTTGATCCAGTTGATGCTTTACGTAGCGAATAGACAATTTTTCAAAAAAGCAGAGATATTTTTATCTTTGCTTTTTTTATTTACCCAAAAATGCTATTATTTATGAAGAAGAAATTAATTTTAAATAATATGAATAACAAGTTAAAAAATGTTGGTTTATTTTTGCTTTGTTTAGCTATCCCTCTTTTTATTGGTTATTTGGGGTCAATGTTGACTGCTACTGGCGTCAGTACTTGGTATCCACTTATTAATAAGCCGTCTTTTAATCCACCAAATTGGTTATTCGCTCCAGTTTGGACTCTTCTATATATTCTTATGGGAGTGGCTTTATTTTTGGTTATTAAAAATAGCCAGGAAAGTAAATATCGTCGTCAGGCTTATTTAAGTTTTGGCGCTCAACTTTTTTTAAACCTTTATTGGTCCTTCCTGTTCTTCTATACTAAGATGCCATCTTTAGCTTTTTGGGCAATCATTTCTCTTATATCTATGATAATAGTAAATACCTATTATTTTTATCAGATTAGAAAAACAGCCGCTTATTTATATATTCCATATTTAGCTTGGGTATCTTTTGCTAGTGTTTTAAATTATTTTATTTGGCAGTTAAATTAAATTATTATGAAAAATCCAATTAAGTTAAGTTTTAAAAGTGAGTGGTTTTCTGTTTTTTTAATTTTAATTCTTTTTGTTTCTAGTTTTTATTTCTATCTTCATTTTTCAGAACAAGTTCCCAGCCATTGGAACATCAGGGGAGAGGTTGATGGTTATAGTGGTCGTCTTGGCGCTGCCTTTCTTATTCCCATTATGACTCTTGGCATGTACTTAATGTTTTTATTTTTACCCTATCTTGATCCAAAAAAAGAGCAGTATGCAAAATTTGCTTCCACTTATCATTTCTTTAAGAATGTAATAGTGGCCTTTTTCTTTGTCTTATATTTTTTGACTGGGCTAAATGGCTTGGGTTATAAGATGGATATTGGTTTCTATGTTCCAATAATGATAGGTATTTTATTTATTGCCATTGGTTTTACGATGAGACGTCTTAAAACTAATTGGTTTATGGGGATAAGGACACCTTGGACTATGTCATCTGAAGTAGTTTGGGAGAAAACTAGTCGTTTTGGTTCTTATCTTTTTACGCTTAGCGGGATTCTAATGGCCGCTACTGTTTTAGTCCCGGTTAAAGGAAAGATTATTCTTTTTATTTTAACTATCTTTCTAAGTGCCCTTGTAATTCCCGCTGCTTCATATTTCTTTTATTATCAGGAAATAAAAAAAAGCTCAGAAAAATGAGAAGCGATAAAGTATGATTAAAGATTTGCCCTTGGCTGCTTTTTTTCGCCCCAAATCTTTGGTGGAATTTGTTGGCCAAAAGAAAAATATTGGCGAGGAGACCTGGCTCTATCAAGCAATAAAAAACGATAGGGTGCCTTCTTTAATTCTCTGGGGCCCTCCCGGAAGTGGCAAAACTACATTAGCTTTTATTATCGCTAAGGAAACAAAAGCGGATTTCCATGAGCTTAGTGCAACCAGTAGTGGGGTTAAAGATTTAAAAGAAATAGTTGAGCGAGCTCGCTCAAGTCGTCGCTTGGGTACAAAAACTATTTTATTTATTGATGAAATTCATCGCTGGAATAAAGCACAGCAAGACGCACTTCTGCCGCAAGTAGAAAACGGAACCATAACTTTAATTGGTGCTACTACTGAAAATCCTAGCTTTGCTTTAAACGGAGCTCTTTTATCGCGTCTTAAGGTTATTGTTTTAGAGTCATTGCAAGCAGAAGATTTAGAAGAGATAGTTGAAAGAGCAGCTAAGAAATTAGTAGTTAAATTAAATAAAGGAGAAAGAACTCTTATCGCTCGTTTAGCCAATGGTGATGCTAGAAAAGCTTTAAATATTTTAGAAAGCGCAATTGAATCTATTGGTGGCAAAGGGAAGATAGACGCTAAGATTATAAAAGATATCGTTAATAAGCCAGGTTTGCTACATGATAAAAAAGGGGAAGAACATTATAATCTCATTTCAGCTCTTCATAAATCAATGCGTGGTTCTAATCCTGATGCCGCTGTTTATTATTTAGCACGTATGATAGCCGCCGGAGAAGACCCACTTTATATTGCTCGTCGTTTAATACGTTTTGCTAGTGAAGATATAGGTCTGGTTAATAATAGCGCTTTAATGTTAGCTAGCTCTACTTATGACGCTTGTAAAAACACTGGACTACCAGAGTGTGCAGTTAATTTAGCGCATTGTGTTATTTATTTAGCCAAATCGCCGAAAAATGTCGCTGCTTATTTTGCTTTTAATAAGGCGATGGCTGAGGTGGAAAAAAGCGGTAATTTGCCCATTCCATTTCATTTGCGTAATGCTCCAACTAAATTTATGAAGGAGATTGGTTATGGAAAGAATTATAAATATACGCCAATTGAAGATGATAGTAATCAAGAATATTTACCGGACAAAATAAAAGGAAAAAAGTTTTTATAAATTAAAAAAATACTTATTCAGTAAACTGCAAATTAATTTTTACAGTATCTTTGTCTATAGAAAAATCAAATCCTTGATAACGATCGTCTTGATAGAGAAAGTTAAAATAATCATCCAGAGCTTTGTTAAAGGGTTTACTTGCTAAAAAAGAGGGCATGGGCAATCCGTATATTCTTAGCTTTTCTATTTTTAGTTTTATTTTATTATCTTCATTTTTTAATTTCGCGTTAAAAGAAGTGTGCCCCTTGATAAACTTTTTAAAATCAGCTGTTATCTTAAAAACATCGTCAGAAATAATTAATTTAAAATTAGTTAAAAGTGGATTTTTGACTTTAGAACTTTCTTTATTAAAGAGATAGTTTATTTCTGAACTGGTAAACCAGAAGTTATTTTTGTTGGCTATTATAGTGCTTATATCTTTTTTTTCAAATCCATTCTTAAATATTTGATATTTCAAATCAGCCAGTGATTGATTATCTGATGATAATTCAAACGTTGGATTAATATTATTTTCGAAGATAGCCTTTTTAACTTCCGGAGTATTGTTATTTTTATTTTCACTAAAAGGCCAAAAAGCATTGGTTGTTAGAGGAATTATTAAAACAAGAAGGCTAAAAATAATTAAAAATTTTTTCATAAAATTATGTTATATTTCTCTTTAATTATATTCCTTTTTAACAGTCTTCACAATTAATTAAGTTTAGTAATCGATAGTTTGTAACCGCGACCACTGAAGGTATGGATTAGGTTGCGGTTTTTATTTTTGTTTAATTTGCGACGTAAGCTGGCGATGTGTGATTCTATAGAGTTAGAAAAAGGATCAGCATTATAATCCCAGACATTTTCTAAAATTTGTTGACGTGAAACCACCATATCTTTATGACGCAAGAGATATTCTAAAAGAGAAAACTCTCTTCTGGTAAAATATATCTCTTTCTCACCTCGTTTAACGGTTTTAGTTTTAGCATCAAAAATTAGATTATCAATTTGGTATATATCTTCTTCAATTTTATTTGGTCTTTTTAAAATTGCTTTAATCCTCATTAATAATTCGGCAAATAAAAAAGGTTTAGTTAAATAATCATCTACCCCCAAAGAAAAAACTTCTTTTTTGCTTTCTAGCTCAGATTTAACCGTTAGCATAATAATTGGAACATGATTTTTTTCTTGACGAATTTCTTTTAAAACTTCTGGGCCTGATAATTTAGGAAGGCAATAGTCTAAGATGATAAGATCATAGCTTCCGGTGCGGGCTAAAAAAGAGCCCCTTTCTCCATCGCTAGCGCTTTCAACGCTAAACATTTCTGCTTCCAGTCCCTGGCGTAAAAGCTCTATTATCGGCTTTTCATCTTCAATGATGAGAATTTTCATAATTTTTTATTTAATTTATTATATTAAATAGTTTAAAGACAAGAAGTTAATAATTGTTTAAATATTTCTTAAAAATAGGCTGAAGCTTGTTAATAAATTTGCCAAAGTATGAGGAAAATAGTAATATAAAGACATGAAAAAAGTTTTATCAAATCAAGAACCAAAAGGTACTCAGGATTGGTCTCCGGAGGAATTTTTACTTAGAAAATACATTTTTGATACTTGGCGTGGAGTTTGTTTACGTTACGGTTTTGAAGAATATCTAACTCCCTTAGTGGAAAGTGCTGAAATATATAGAGCTAAGTCTGGTGAAGATGTTGGCGGTAAGGAGCTTGTAACTTTTACCGATTTAGGTGGGCGTGAATTATCAATTCGCCCAGAGATGACTCCGTCGGTAGTAAGGATGCTTACTAAAACCTATGCTTCTAGTTCTAAACCAATTAAATATTTTTCCATTGCCAATTTTATGCGGAATGAAAAACCGCAACGAGGGCGTAATCGTGAATTCTGGCAACTTAATTGTGATATTTTTGGCAGTGAATCATTTTTAGCTGATTTAGAGATATTGCAAATGGCGCTTGATTTAGTTTTAGAATTTGATCCACCACAGAATTCCTTTACTTTAGCGATAAACAACAGGCAACTTATAAACGCAGTTTTAGATTTAAGTGGAGCTGGTGTCTTAGAAAAAGAAACTAAAATGCAAGTTTTGAGAATACTGGACAAATGGTTGAAATTAGAAAAAACGGAGACAAGAGACAGGCTTCGTTCAGTTGGTTTAAATGATGAATCTATTGAAGTTTTAGAGTTGTTTATGAATAGCACTAGTTTAGAAGAAATTTCTCAAGAATTGCCTGTTCTAAAAACAAATCCTGGTTTTATAGATACTGCTAAAATGATAGAAAGTTTAGATGATCTTGGTTATGGTGATTTGGTAGAATTTAGACCAACGATTATTCGTGGCCTTGATTATTATGATGGTTTGGTTTTTGAAGTTTTTGATAATAGTCCAGAAAATAATAGAGCCATGTTTGGCGGCGGTCGCTATAATGGATTGGCCGAGATATTTGGTGTAGAAAATTTCCCGGCTGTTGGCTTTGCTCCTGGAGACGAGACCTTTAAATTATTTTTAGAATCTTGGAATCTTTTAACTAAGTTTGATTTGCCGGTAGAGGAAAAATATTATCTCCCTTTGCTTGATATTAATTTACAGACAGCCGTTAATCGCTTAGCTAAGGAATGGCGTAGTCGTGGTTTTAATGTTTTAGCTGGCTTAGAGGAGCAGAAAATTGCTAAAGCTTTAGAGTTTGCTAATAAGAAAAAGATTAGTAAAGTTATTATTATCGGCTCAGATGAATTAGCCAAAGGAGAATATAAGATAAAAGACATGGTAAGTGGTGAAGAGAAAAGTAGAAAGATTTAACATTATTTGACACTTTTTCTCTTTTCTTGTAGTATAAAAACTATCTTTTCGCTTGAGACGCGACTTTAGATGTCGCGTTTTGTTTTGCTTAAAATAAATAAATAGCTAAAAAATAAAATATGGAAATTCGTAACATTGCCATTATCGCTCACGTTGATCACGGCAAAACAACTTTAACTGACTCTTTATTAAAACAGGCAGGCATACTTGAAGAAAATGTTAGTATGGATAGTAATTCCTTGGAACAAGAAAGAGGTATCACTATCTATGCTAAGAATTGTAGTTTGTTTTATAAGGATTATAAAATAAATATTGTGGATACTCCGGGTCACGCTGATTTTAGTTCAGAAGTGGAACGTGTTTTAAGATCCATTGATTCAGTTATTTTAGTAGTTGATGCTCAAGAAGGCCCTATGCCTCAAACTAAATTTGTTTTAAAGAAATCTTTAGAGTTAGGACTGAAGCCGCTGGTAGTTATTAACAAAATTGATAAACCGGCTGCTCGTCCAGAGATAGTATCAGAGATGGTTTATGAGTTATTTTTAGATTTGGGAGCTAGTGATGAACAATTAGATTTTCCTTTGGTTTATGCAATTAGCAAACAGGGAAAAGCCGGTTTAAAATTAGATGAGATGAAAGATAATTTAGAACCTTTGCTTGATTTAATAGTAAGTCA
>CAZQJT010000019.1:7587-12286 GCA_964593665.1 uncultured Gammaproteobacteria bacterium | reverse complement strand
CAGCTCGCCAGGCCCATAACCTGGAGGTCGTCGGTTCGAGTCCGACTCCCGCAACTAGTTTTAGTAATAAAACAATTAGGATTTTACTAAATCCTAATGCCTCGGTAGCTCAGTGGTAGAGCAAAGGACTGAAAATCCTTGTGTCGTCAGTTCGATTCTGACCCGGGGCACAAAAAATAAAATAAAAAAAATTAGCCTTAGTAGTTATCTGCGAGGTTTGATTTTTATACGGGGTGTGGCCCAGTTGGTCTAAGGCGTCTGGTTTGGGACCAGAAGATCGAGAGTTCGAATCTCTCCACCCCGACAAAAAAACACCGTTTGTCTCAAGCGGTGTTTTTATATAAGAAATAAAATGGCTAATAATAAATAAAAATGAATAAGATATTAATCAAACAGCCATACTATGGCTATTTTGAAAAGAGCCTATTTTTATAATAATATGCTTTCCCATTCCTCCCTTGATTTTTATTTAGTATTATGTTAGCATTTGATTGATTTTAATTAACTAATTTTAGAAACCTCTTATGCCAAATAAGAAATCGGCAGAAAAAGAACTACGTAAAAACGTAAAAAGAAACGCTGCCAATAAACAAGTCTCCAATAAGTTGAAAAACCTAACCAAGACTAATTTGAAACAAATTGCCGCTGGCGATAAAAAAGTCAAAGAATCCTTTACTCAAACCATTAAAGCAATTGATAAAGCTGCAAAAAAGGGGATTATCAAGAAAAATACAGCCGCGCGCAAGAAATCAAGATTAATGAAAAAAGTTAATACTTTGAAATAATTAATTATAACGGAACTTTTTCTGGGATAAAGGTATTTTTTGAACCTTTTTCTCGGATTAAGCCAAAGAATTTATGTTAGACAAAAAAGCCAAAGAAAAGGTAATTAAAAAATTTCGTGTTCACGAAACAGATACCGGCTCTCCTCAAGTACAAATTGCTATTTTAACAGAGGAAATAAAAGAATTAACCGAACACTTAAAAAATCACAAACATGATTTCTCTTCTCGCCGCGGTTTATTAAAAAAAGTTGGCGAAAGACGTAAATTGTTAAAATACTTACAAAAAGAAAATGCTGAACAATTTTTAGAGTTAGCAGAAAAATTAAAACTAAAAATTGCTCAAAGATTAAGAGAAGAAGAGGAAGAAGAAAAGAAAAAGGAAAAAAATTATATCGATCCTGAGGATGAAAACGGTGAACCAAAGGAAGAAGAAATAGAAGAAGAAAAATAAAATGATAAAACACAAAGAACAACGAGTTGGAATTCTGGTGGATATTTCCAACATGTACCACTCAGCTAAGAACCTATACAATCGAAAGGTTAATTTCAAGGAAATACTCAACAAAGCAGTCGCTGGAAGAAAATTAATCAGAGCAACTGCCTATGCCATCAGAACGGAAAATAAGGAAGAACTTCCTTTTGTTGAGGCTTTAGACCAACAAGGTTTTGAAGTAAAAATGAAAGATTTGCAAATCTTTGCAGGTGGCTCAAAAAAAGCTGATTGGGATGTTGGGATTGCGATTGATGCCATTAAATTAGCCGACAAATTAGATGTTATTGTTTTAGTCTCTGGTGACGGTGATTATTTACCGCTTGTTTTCTACTTACAAAACAATAAAGGTTGTTTGGTGGAAATAATGGCTTTTAGAAAAACTTGTTCTTCACGTTTAATTGAAGAAGCAGATGATTATACAGATTTAGGTGCTAATAAAAAATATTTAATTTTCAACAAATAGGTAAGGGCCGGTTATGCGCCGGCTTTTGCTTTAATATAATTTATCTAATAAAAGTTTGACCGTTAAATAGATAGTGCTGTATTAAATACAGTTCTGTAATTTAACGGCCAAGCTAATAAAAAAATGAAAAACGAAAAAGTGTTTAAAACACAATGGCTTGGCCAAGAACTTATTATAAAAACTGGCCGATTAGCCCTACAAGCTGACGCCTCTGTTCTTGTGCAATATGGCGAAACGGTTGTTATGGCTAATGTCGTTCAAGCAAAAACGGAGCGCGAAGGTATAGAATTCTTCCCGCTCATGGTAGATTTTGAAGAAAAGCTTTATGCCGCTGGTATTATTAAGGGATCGCAATGGATTAAACGCGAGGGAAGACCTAGTGACCAGTCAGTTTTAACAGGAAGAATGATAGATCGTTCTATTCGCCCTCTTTTTGATCAGAGTGATAGACGAGATATCCAGGTTATTATCTCTGTTCTGGCTGTTGATGGAGAAAACGATTATGACATTGTTTCTTTACTTGCTGCCTCAGCCGCTTTATCAATTTCTGGGGTAAAATGGGCTGGACCTATTTCTGGCGTTCGCGTTGGCTTAATAGACAATAAATTTGTTTTTAATCCAAACTACAAACAACAAGCTGAAAGTAGCCTAGACTTGATTGTTGCTGGTACTAGTGAACGTGTTTTAATGCTAGAAGCTGGTGCAAATGAGGTCCCTGAAAATATTATTGCTGATGCTATTATTGCCGGGCAAAAAGCCTTAAAAGAATCTATTGATTTAATTAATCAATTAAAAAAAGAAATTCTTCCTAAAGAAAAAACTGAAAAGAAAGAATTAAAGAGTTCTGAAGAATTAAAGAAAGAAGAAGAAAAAAAAGAATTATTAAAAAAAGGAGAAGAGTGGTTAAAGAAAAATGTTTCTAGCATCTTATTTGACGCTATCTACTATACAAAAACCGAAAGGAAGGCAGCTGTTTCTGCTATTAAAACAAAATTAGACGAATATTTGTTTGCTGATGGCGTAGAAAAAGATTCTCGTTCTTTTGTTATAAAAAAATTAGTAGAAAAATTTGTTGATGAAGAAATTACTAAATCAATCTTGGAAAACAAACGTCGTGTTGATGGCCGATCTTTAAATGAAATTCGCCTTCTATCTTCAGACGTATCAATTTTACCAAGAGTACACGGGTCTTCTTTATTTTCACGTGGAGAAACTCAGGTTATGTCTATTGTAACTTTAGGAGCTCCTGGATTAGAACAATCACTAGAAGGAATTGAAGGTGCTAGTAAAAAAAGATACATGCATCATTATAATTTTCCGCCATATTCTGTTGGAGAAGTCTCTCCTTTAAGAGGAACTGGTCGACGTGAAATTGGGCATGGCGCCTTGGCTGAAAAAGCCTTAATGCCCCTTGTCCCTTCTAAAGAAGATTTTCCTTATACCATACGCGTTGTTTCTGAAACACTAGGCTCAAACGGCTCATCTTCCATGGCTTCTACCTGTGCTTCAAGTTTAGCTTTAATGGATGCTGGTGTGCCAATTAAGAAGCCGGTAGCTGGTATTGCCATGGGGCTAGCTTCCCTTCCTGATATGAGCAAATGGGAAGTTTTAACTGATATTCAAGACCTTGAAGATGGCGAAGGTGGAATGGACTTTAAAATAACCGGAACAGATCAAGGATTAACCGCTATTCAACTTGATACTAAAACAATCGGGTTAGATGAAGCTATTATCCGCAAAACTCTGATTCAGGGACGTGAAGCTTTAAACGAAGTCTTATCTGTATTAGCAGAGGCGATTACTACGCCAAGAGAAGAGTTGTCCCCTTATGCTCCTCGTATTACCAGCTTCCATGTTGACCCAGAAAAAATTGGAGCAATTATTGGCCCAGGCGGCAAGGTTATTAATCGCATTATCGACGAAACTGGGGTTAGCATTGATATCGAAGACGATGGTTTGGTTATGATATGTGGAACAGACGCTTCAAAGGTGAAAGAAGCGGTTGATCAGGTTAAGGAGATTGTTCATGTTTTTGAAGCAGGCGAAGTGATAAAGGGCAAGGTGGTAAGAATTTTAGACTTCGGTGCATTTGTTTCCTTAAATGCCAATCAAGACGGCATGGTTCATGTCAGCGAATTAGCTCCATATAGAATTGAAAAGCCAAGCGACTTTCTGAATGTAGGCGACGAAGTAACTGTAAAGATAAAAGAAATAGACGATCAAGGCAGAATTAATTTAACCATGAAAAATTTAGAAGAAAACTCTGCTTTCTGGAAAGACGAAAAAGGTAAATCAAATGGAACAAGTCGACCTGATTTTAACAGAAGTCCAAGACCTGGCTTTGCAAGAGGTGGACAAAATAATCGCCCTAATTTCGGCGAGAGAAACCAAGAACGTCATAATTAATTTTAAAAGATAAGTCAAGCATTGACTTTAAACCATTATTAAGCTATTATTTCACAAGATAAAATAGAACTGAAAAATAAAATTATGTTAGCAATCAAATTATCCCAAACTGGAAAAACTAATAAGAAAATGTTTCGCTTAGTTATTTCTGAAAAGAGCCGTGATCCTTACGGAAGAGTTTTAGAAATTCTTGGTTCATACAACCCTCATTCAAAAGAACTAAACACTAAATCAGAAAGAATTAATTACTGGCTATCAAAAGGCGCGCAAATGACCGCTTCTGTTAACAATCTTTTAATAGAAAAGAAGATTATTGATGGTAAAAAGGTGACTGCTTCTAAGCCAGGGAAACCTAGTGAAAAGCGCTTAAGCCAAGTTAAGGCCAAAGAAGAAAAGAAAAAGGCAGCTACTCCTGCTCCCGAAAGCAATAACGTGCCAGAAACAGAAGAAGTAAAAGAAGAAGTAATTGCAGAAGAGATAAAAGAAGAAGTCGTCACAGAAGAAGTCGCTGAATAGATTGACAAATTATCCTCTTCTGTCATAATAAAATTA
>CAZQJT010000019.1:0-7487 GCA_964593665.1 uncultured Gammaproteobacteria bacterium | reverse complement strand
AGAAGAAGTCGCTGAATAGATTGACAAATTATCCTCTTCTGTCATAATAAAATTATAAAATCTGCTAAATAGCAGTTATTTAATAACATTAAAACGAAACGTATGGTAGAACAAGACAAGCAGTTTTTGGAAACTGTTGTAAAACAAATCGTTGGAAACCCTGACGACGTAGTTGTCGACAGAACGATTGATGAGAGAGGCGTATTGCTGACTCTTAAAATCAACCCTGCTGACATGGGCTATGTTATTGGTCGCAAAGGCCAAACAGCGCAAGCAATCCGCACTTTACTAAAAATTGTCGGCGCTAAAAACAATTCCCGCGTTAATCTGAAGATTTATGACCCAGAAGGTGGCAATCGTCACCAATCTCAAGATCGCCGCGAAGATATTGATACTTCCGCGATTGATGATTTAAACATCTAAAGACAAACAAAACTAAATAAAACAAAGAGGCGCCGTGTAATACTAGCGCTTTTTTGTTATAATAAAAGCATAAACATTATTAATCTTTTATGAAATTTCATTTAATAACAATTTTTCCGCAAATCTTTGACTCTTATTTAAATGAGAGTATTTTAAAGAGAGCAGCTCAAAAAAAAATAGTTAAATATAAAGTCCATAACTTACGAGATTATACAAATGATAAACACAAAACAGTAGATGATGCTCCGTACGGCGGCGGAGCCGGCATGCTTATGAAAATAGAGCCTTTATACAAAGCTCTAAATGCTATAAAAAAATTGAGTGGTAAAAATAAAACAAAAAAAAGAAAAATACTATTAATGTCGGCTGCCGGAAAAACCTGGAATCAGGCCCTGGCTAAAAAATATTCTAAATTAGAAGAGTTGGTTATAATTTGTGGACGTTATGAAGGGGTAGATGCAAGAATTAAACATTTTATTGATGAAGAAGTTTCGGTTGGCGATTATGTTTTAACTGGTGGAGAATTACCCGCTCTAACTATCATTGATTCAATTACTCGCCTTATTCCTGGAGTGCTTGGCAACAAAGAAAGTATTATTGAAGAATCTCATTCTGAAGAGGGTATTACTGAATACCCACAATATACCAGACCAGAGATATTTAAAACTGGAAATAAAAAATATCCTATTCCTAAGATACTTTTAAGTGGCGATCATAAAAAAATTAAACAATGGCGTAACGACAAAAGACAAATAAAAAAATAAAAAAAATTATTAATCCTGCTTTATTATCTTAAATCCATTTTCAGTTGGTTTTAATCTGCCGCGGACAGCAAATCCAGCGGCTTTTTTGTGACCACCACCACCCCAATTAGCCGCTAATAAAGAGACATCTATTTCTGGGTCATTACTGCGTAAACTACCCTTAACAAAACCCTTCTCTTCTCGTAAAAAAAGGGCTACGCGAACATTAGACAAATAACTCATAAAAGAAACTATTTCTCCAAAAAGATCAGCGTTGGCTTCTTTTTCAATTGGTGTTAACAGCTCATTTACTTCTTCTTCTAGTAAGGCAGCCGTTGCCAGACCTGTATCAGAATTAAATTTTATTTTTTCTAAAACTCGTCCCCAAACCTTAAGAGAAACAAAGCTTTTATTATGAGCTGTTTTGTTTATTATCTTAGGAAGAGAAGCACCATATAAAAGCATTTCTGAAGCAATCGCTAAAACTTCTCGAGAAGAATTAGCGTGTAAAAAATGGCCAGTATCCGTCATTAAGCCAATTAGAATGCAATCAGCTAAAGTTTTAGTTATTTCTAAGTGGTTAACAATTAAAAAATGGTAAATTATTTCCGTAGTGGCCGCCTTATCTGCCTCCCTTATTTCCAAATCGGCGTATGACTCTTGTCTTTCATGGTGATCAAATTCAATAATACAAGGAGAAGAAATTAATCTCCCAGCTTGTCTGGCGTTTATTAAATTACGCAAACGTTTTTCCATTCCCGTGCGAGCGATTGAGCCACAGTCTAAAATTATTATCAAATCATAATTTTTTAAATCTACCGGCTCAATAGAAAAAACAAAAGCTTCATTGTTTATAAAGTCATAAGCTCCCTCTGGCTTGTTATCAGCAAAAGCATAAAAAGAAATTTTTAATTTCTGTGCTATCTCCATTATTGCTCCCATGGAAGCGATTGCATCTGCGTCAGGAGAGGTGTGTCCAATAATTAAGATATTCTGAGCAGATTCTATTTTTTTATAGGCTAATTGTAGTTTTTCGACAAAATTCATAATTAAATACTCCTTATAATAACCCTTCATTCTATACAATAATTAACAAAAAGTCCAGACTTCGTAAGCTGAACTTTTTTATCTTTTTTAAAAATTTAATTGTTTTTTTACACCTCTTTAATATCAGAAATTAGTCTTTCAATTTTAGCGGCCTCCTTTTCCGTTACATCAAACTCCCAAATTAAATGAGGCATTTTTCTTAATTTTAACCTTTTTCTTAAAATAGCAACTATTTCTCCTGTAGCTGAATTTAATTTTTTTAAAGCTGTCCCAACCATATTGTCTGGTAAAACCGAAAACCCTATTTTTGCCTGACTTAAATCAGGCGAACAGTCAACATAGGTAATGGTTATCAAAACATTCCCTAGAGAAATTTCCCTGTTAACCGCCTGTGCTAGCTCAAACATTAAAAGTCCATTCAGTTTTTCTGTTTTAGCCATATTAAATCTTATTAACTACCCGCTCTTCTTTATAGACAACTAAAATATCCCCCTCTTCAATAATCGGTTTTCCTTCAAATTTGATGCCAGCTTCTTGGTCCTTCTCAACCGAATTAACATCTTGCTTGCCTGATTGCAAACGAACAAGTTTGCCAGAAGCGATAAAATCATCTCCACGTTTTATTTCAATTATTGTGTTGTTTTCAATTTCTCCATCTAAAACCTTGCCACCAACTATTTGACTATCATTTTCTGTTCTAAAAATAGCTAGAACTTTAAGACGACCTAAATCAATGCGCTTTATTTCTGGCTTTACTAAGAGTTGCATTTCTTCTTTAACGTATTTGATTAAATCGTAAATAATAGAAAAAATCTTTACAGTTATCTGCCTTTCTCTAATTAAAGTTTCTACTGCCGGAGAAATGCGAACATTAAAACCTAAAATAACAGCCCCCGAATCCTCTGCCCTCTTAACATCCCCCTCGGTAATATAGCCTAATCCTTTACTTATAACCTTTACTTTAACTTTTTCGTTATTTAATTTCATTAAAGACTCGTCTACAGCTTCTGCTGAACCCAAAAAATCAGCTTTAATAAGAACATTCATTTTTGGAGTTTTATCATCAACATTATTATCATTTTCAGATAAAGTAGTATCAACTACTTGAGAAGTACTTCTAATCTTTTTTGCTTTTACTTTCTCTCCTTCGCCAACATTTAAAATATCACCAACAGCTGGAGAAATTTTTAAACCAAGAATTTTAACTGGCATAGATGGTCCGGCACTTTCAACTTCTTCTCCTTTATAGTTTCGCAAAGACTTAACTTTTCCATAAATAACTTCATTAAAACAAAGTTGATCTCCAACTCTTAATGTACCATTTTGAACTAGAATAGTGGCCAACGGTCCGGCGGCTTTATCAACATTTGATTCAATTACCGTTCCAGCAGCAGCTGACTCCGGATTTGCTTTTAAACTATTAGATTCTGTATCAGCTAATAATAAAACCATATCCAACAAATCCTCTATGCCCGTTCCTTCTTTAGCAGAAACCGGAGCGCAAATAATTTTTCCACCCCAGTCTTCGGGAGTAATGTTGAGTTGAGAAGATAATTCTTGTTTAGTCTTATTAATATCAGCTGTCGGTTTATCAATTTTATTAATAGCTACAAGATATGGAATTTTAGCTGCTTCAATAATACGAAAAGCTTCAACTGTTTGCATTTTAACGCCATCATCAGCGGCTACTACTAAAATAGCAATATCAGCCACCTTGGCTCCACGACTACGCATAGCGGTAAAGGCTTCATGACCAGGGGTATCAATAAAAGTAATGGCTCTTTTTTGTCTTACAATCTGATAAGCACCTATGTGTTGAGTAATGCCTCCAGCTTCACCAGCTACAACATCAGTACTACGAATAGAATCAAGAAGTTTGGTTTTGCCATGATCAACGTGGCCCATAACAACAATCACAGGAGCGCGATCAATTAAATTTTCATCTTTCTCTTTTGCTAAAATAGCTTCCAGTTTTTTATCCTCTTGTTCGTTTTCCTTAGTTTCAACTTTTGCTTCTTGAACATCAAGATTAAGATTTTCTCCAACTATCATCGCAGTGTCAAAATCTATTTTTTCATTAATAGAAGTAAATATTCCATTTTTCATCAATTCTGCTAAAACCCTATTAACCGGAATTCCAGCTAATTCAGCATAGGCGCGAACAGTGATAACCTTAGGAACAGCGATAGTCTTTTTTTCTTTTGGCAAAACTTCATCTTGTTTTTTTAGCTCAGCAGCTGCTTTCTTTTCTTCCCATTCTCGACGTAAATAAGTCCACTCCTTCATGATCTTTTTGGCCGTATTATTATCTACTTTTATCGCTTTTTGACCAATTGCAAAACCGAGTTGCGGCAATAAATCACGCAATTCTTGAGGAGAAATTCTTAAAATTCTGGCCAATTCGCTGATATTCATAAGCTTTTATTAATATTACTAAAAAGGAACTAGTCCCTTTGTTTTTTATTCATCTATTGTTTAATATTACTTCACTTTATCGCTTTAGTCAACGTTAAATTACAAAAAACCCCAAATTTTTCTATATAAATCTGGGGTGATACTTTTTTAAAACGGCCTTTTTTAAGCTGTTTTGCAACCAGGACAAAAACCTTCCTCTTTTCCGGCAAAATAGCAACTAGTTTAGTAATTGACTCTCTGGCCTCTTTTTTTGGAAACGGCTCAAGAGGAAATGATAAATGGGTATTCTGGAGGACTAAAAAACTCATTTGAAATCCCAAAAAAAGAAAAAATAGTGTTTTCATAGTGAAAAATTATTTTTTTATTTCTTAAAAGAACAATAGTGTGATTATATAAACTACAATTAAAATTATTAAATGTCAACAGACAAGGCTCTTCCCAAAAACAAAATTTAGTGCTAAAGTAAAAATATAAATTTATAATTTATTAATAAAACACTGTTTTCGGAAACGAGATTGGATAAAATAATCACCACCTATTGTTTTAATAAGAGTATTTTTGGGAGCTATAAGTTATGATTAATCTGAATTATTACTTAAAATTAGCTAAAAAAGTTAAATTAGCTAAACAAAATATCTTCTAAAATATCGCTTTTTTTCAAGCGCTTATTATTTTTTTAATTTAATAATTGATTATTTTCCACCACTTGCCCCTCCGAAGACATATTCATTTATATGGAATACTTAAACTATGTCTTGTATATTGTCCTGGCTATTGGTGGTTTTTTTATTGGTTTCGTTTATTATAAAAAAGCAGCCACTTCTAAAGTAGGCAATGCTACAACTAAAGCAGAGAAGCTAATAAATGACGCTAAGCTTAAAGAAAAAGAGTTACTTCTAAAAGCTCAAGACAAGGCTCTAAACATTATTGAAGAATCAAAAAAAGAAGAATCGGTACGTCGAAATGAAATCAGTCAACTACAGAAGAGATTAGAGCAAAGAGAGACATCTTTTTCTCAAAAATTACTTGATCTTCAAGAAAAACAACAAAAACTTTATGACAAGGTTAATGAAGTTCAAGAGATAAAAGAAAAAATAAAAAAAATAAAAGAAGAACAAGAAGAAAAATTAGCTGAAGTCTCTGGCTTAAGCCAAGAAGAGGCAAAAAAAATTCTTTTAGAAAAAATTGAAACTAATTCAGCTGAAGATTTAAAAGCAAGAATTTCTAAATTAGAAAATTATGCTGAAGATGCTTTAGGCGAAAAAGCTAAAGACATTATGGCGCTAGCCATGCAAAGAATGGTTTCTAATTACACGGTAGAATTAACTACCACAACAGTTGATTTGCCAAGCGATGAAATGAAGGGTCGTATTATTGGCCGAGAAGGAAGAAATATAAAAGCAATTGAAAATATGACAGGCGTAGAAATAATAGTTGATGACACTCCTAATGCTATTACTATTTCAGGATTCTCTCTCATCAGACGCCATATTGCTAAAAAAACTTTAGATTATTTAATAAAAGACGGACGCATTCATCCAACAAAAATAGAAGATGCAGTGGAAAACGCTAAAAAAGACATTGCCCTTGATATAAAAAAGGCTGGCGAAGAAGCTCTTTATGAAGTTGGAGTAACTGGTTTTGATCCTAAATTAGTACAAATTTTAGGAAGACTTAAATATCGTACTAGCTATGGCCAAAACGCCTTACGTCATTCAATTGAAGTTGCCCACCTATCAGCCATGTTAGCTGAAGAATTAGGCGCAGACGTTACTTTAGCTAAAAAAGGTGGATTATTGCATGATATTGGCAAAGCGGTTGATCATGAGGTTCAAGGAAATCACACTGAAATTGGACGCGATATTGCTAAGAAATTTAACTTACCAGAAGAAATAATCGCCCCAATTGCTACCCATCACGACGATAACCCTGCCTCTCTTATCTCTGTAATAGTAAAAGTAGCCGACGCTATTTCTTCTGCTCGTCCAGGTGCTAGAAATGATAACTATGAAAACTACCTACAAAGATTAGAAGAATTAGAAAAAATCGCCTCTAGCTTTGAAGGAGTTGAAAAAGTATATGCTATTCAAGCTGGCCGCGAAGTTCGTGTCTTTGTTGAACCAACTGCCATTGATGATATGAAATCATATAATTTAGCTAGAGATATTGCAAAAAAGATAGAAAATGAGTTAAAATATCCAGGAGAGATAAAAGTTAATGTTATAAGAGAAATGAGGGTCACAGAATACGCCCGCTAAACAGTTTTCGCTTAAATAAAAACTTATTTGTTAAAAACAAATATATGAATAAAGCGCAACTAATCGACAAAATCCATCGGGATGTCGAAGGACTCAGCAAAAAGCAAGCAGAAAAAATGATTGATGTTTTAACAGACACAATCGTTGAAGAGCTTAAAAATGATCATGAAGTAACAATCGCTGGCTTCGGAACATTTTTATCTCGTGTTCGCTATGCTCGTGGTGGAGTTAACCCACAAAAACCTAACGAAAGGATTACTATCCCCGCCGTAAAAGTAGCCAAATTCAAAACTGGCTACCACCTGAAACAAGCCCTGAAGGGAAAAAGATAAAAACAAGCGCCCCATGCAAAAATGAAACCTCGGTTTTCATTTGGGACTAGGGCGTTTTATAGCGCTCGTAGCTCAACTGGATAGAGCACTTGGCTTCGGACCAAGGGGTTGTGGGTTCAAATCCTGCCGGGCGCACTTATAAGACTTGAAAATGATTTCTTTTTATTATAGAATAGCCAAGTACCGTTTATCAGTAAACTTAGATTAAGATTAGGGCTGGGTAGCTCAGTTGGTTAGAGCGTAGCACTCATAACGCTAAGGTCGCGGGT
>CAZQJT010000018.1:0-12449 GCA_964593665.1 uncultured Gammaproteobacteria bacterium | reverse complement strand
CAATAGGCAAGCAGGAGAGAATGTTAAAAATCCAATTATTTAAATTAATACTCAGCTCTTCGTTTCGGCGGACAGCGGCTCGTATTTTTAGAATTATTTTTTTAGTTATTAAATTAACAAATGGAAAAGCAATAACTGAAATAATAGTTAATTTCCAGGAGATGATAAGCATGGCGCCTAAATACATGGAGATAAGAAGGCCGTCAATAATAAAATTTTGTAGATTCTTAAATTGACCTTCAATGGTTCCAGCTGAGCGCGTAATTATTCTGTGGATATCAGCAGTTTTATTTTGGTCATAAAACGATTTACCAAAGGATAAACAACGGTTAAAAAGCAGACTTCTAATATTTTGTGTAGCTATTTTTGTCTGTTTATCATTACTAACATTAGCAACATAGCGCAGAACATTTTTAAAAATAATAGATAGATATATCCAGACAACCAGTAAAATAAATAATCTAATAGAAGTGTCAAAAAGACTAGGATAAAGAGAAATTATTTCTTTTATCACTTGGACATCTTTTACGTGGTTAAAATCACTTTTTATTATCCCTTGTACCAAGGGAAATAAAAGAGAGACAGTATAAAGGTTAAATAAGGTTAGCCCTATAGAAAAAACAATAGATAGCGAAAAAAAGCCGAAACGCGCGCCCGACTTTTTCATAAAAAAAAGAATTTGATGGAAATCTTTTAGCAGGCTACTTTGTAGAATTTTTTTAAACATAGTTTGTATCAATATTTTTATAATAGCCTTAAATTGCTAATTTTTCAACTAAAATTAGATTTTAAATTAAAAAAAAATATGTTACAATAATTAAATATGAAAAAAGACAAACAACAAAAGATTGCTTATTTTAGCATGGAAATTGCTTTAGAAAATGATCTTAAAACTTATGCTGGCGGATTAGGTGTTTTAGCTGGTGATATTTTACGTTCTGCTTCAAAAAATAATTTTCCGATGCTGGGGGTTACCCTGTTTAACAGAAATGGATATTTTAAACAATCAATTTCTGAAAAAGGTAAACAGATAGAAGGACCAGATAAAAGTAATTTAAAGAAATTAGAATTACTTCCTATTAAATTTTATTTACCCATAGGTGTTGATAAAGTTTTGGTGAAAGTTTGGCGTTATTTTTTAAAGCAAGACGAAGGAATTGAAATTCCTATTTATCTTTTAGATACAAATAATCCTGAAAATCGCGAAAAACATCGTCGCTTAACTGAAAACCTTTACCCTGGCGATTTACGCAAAAAATTAAAACAGTCGATTTTGCTTGGAAGAGGTGGCGTTAAACTGTTAAAAAAAATAGGATTAGATAGTATTTCTAAAATTCATTTAAATGAGGGTCATGGTTCTTTGGCGGCAATAGAACTTCTTTTAAATGATAAACATAAAAGTTTAACTGATAAAATAAGGGCAGTCAGAAAAAAAATTATTTTTACCACCCACACTCCTATTCCGGCTGGACACGATGTTTATTTTGGTGAATTTTTATTAAAATATCAGCCAGATTTTCCAATTAAAATGTCAGAGTTAGTGATAAATGATACTATAAATTTTAGCAAGTTAGCTTTATTTTTTAGCTCTTATTCTAATGCTGTTTCTCTAAAACATCGCCTTGTTTCTAAAAAAATGTTTCCTGAATACAAGATAGATGCTGTTACCAATGGAGTTAATTCTCTGCTTTGGACCAGCTCTTCTTTTTCTAGGGTTTATGATAAGTATTTGTTAGATTGGCGCCACAATTACCGTAATTTAAAAAAAGCTAAGAACATTCCTCTTGAGGAAATAAAAGAAGCTCATTTATTAGCCAAGGAGAAACTATTTAGATACATTAAGGAGAAAAAGAATATTGATTTTTCTCTTGATACTTTTACCATTGTATTTGCTCGTCGCTTTGCTCCTTACAAAAGGCCAACTCTTTTACTTGATGATTTAGAGAGGTTAAAAAAAATTAATAAAAGTATTGGTAATTTACAAATTATTTACGCTGGTAAAGCTCATCCCGACGATGAGGTAGGCAGAACTTTAGTTAGTGAAGTAAATAAAAGATTAAAAAAAATATCACATGATATTAAAGTTGTTTTTTTGGAGAATTACGATTTATCTTTAGCTAAACTTCTTGTATCCGGTGCTGATATTTGGTTAAATAACCCCGCCCTTCCTAATGAAGCATCGGCTACTAGTGGCATGAAGGCTGCTTGTAATGGTGTTTTACAAGTAAGCTCTTTTGATGGTTGGTGGCCCGAGGGTTACATAAAGAATAAGACAGGTTGGGTTATAAAAGATGCTGATAGTTTGTATGAAAAATTAGAAAAAGAAATTATTCCTTTGTATTATAATCATTCTAATACTTGGTTAAAAATGATGCGTAGCGTTATTTCTCTTAATGCTTCTTATTTTAATACGGATAGGGTTTTAGAAGATTATATAAAAAAAGCCTATCGGTAGATATTATATTTCAATTAAAAAATAGACCCGCTTGGGTCTATTTTATTAACTCAAGTATTTCATCTCTCTTCTTTACCATTATTTCTGGTGTAATTGCTTCTAAGTTGAGACGAATTTTTGTTTCAGTATTTGAACCGCGGACATTAAACCAAAAATCATCATAAGTAACAGAGAGCCCATCTAATTTATTGATTTTCCCGTCTTGATATTTTTTCTCTAAAGCACTAAGAACGGCTTCTTTGTCTTTTACTTGGCGGTTTATTTCTCCTGAAAGATAGTATTTTTGG
The DNA here is from genome assembly GCA_964593665.1 of uncultured Gammaproteobacteria bacterium. Classification (GTDB taxonomy): domain Bacteria; phylum Patescibacteriota; class Patescibacteriia; order Patescibacteriales; family UBA12465; genus UBA12465. The sequence goes on along the minus strand of CAZQJT010000018.1, from coordinate 9,707 downwards.
AAAGGTTTTATTTGTTCAGATATTGTTAGTTTGCTAGAGGAAAAAATAAGAAGTAGTTTTAAAATCATAAGAGAAGGAAATTCAAAACAACCAATAGGGCTGTTAAAATAAAAATGACCAGAAGATTCTCCAGCAAAATAAATATCTTCTTTTATCATTTGTTCTTTTATTAAAGAATGGCCAACTCTAGTTAAAATTGCTTCACCGCCGCTAGCTGTTATCATGTCAGGTGTTATTTTACCAGGCCTGACATCATAACCTATTTTTGCTCCTGGTTTGTCTTTTAAGAAAGATTGAGACAGAAGGCCGCGAATAATTGCTGGGTTAATAATTTCGCCCCTATCATCAACAAAAAATATTCTATCACCATCACCATCACTAGCTATCCCCAAATCAGCCCCTTCAGAAATAACAGCTCTTTTTAGTTCTTCTAAATTTTCTTCTTTTAGCGGATCAGCTTCGTGAGCTGGAAAATTTCCGTCTAGATTGAAGTTAAGGGTGATGTTTTCTCCAGGAAGTTTAGCAAATATCTTTTCTAAATAAAGAGCTCCCATACTGTTAGCTGCATCAGCTATAATCTTTATTTTTTTTATTTTTTTCTTATCAATTAAACTCCAGGTATATTCCAGCTCATCGTCTAAAGCTTTTTCGTTAATAATTATTTCTCCAGAAGTATCTTCTTTCAAGAGAGAATTATTATTTAAAATTTCTTCTTTAAGAAAATTTATACCCGTCTCGCCACTTATTGGCAAGCTTTTTGCTCTGACTAATTTAAATCCATTCCATTCTTTGGGATTATGCGAAGCAGATATCATAATACCACCGTCATATTGATAATTAGCAACCGCAAAATAAAAAGTAGGGGTTGCCACTAATCCCAAATCTATTACCTCCGCGCCAGCTGTCAACAACCCCTTTATTAAACCTTTTTTAAGATTAGGGGAAGATAGGCGCATGTCAGTAGCCACTGCCACTTTTAATTTCTTCCCAGGGGTAAAATCAAAATCAGCCTGACGAAGTTTGATAAAAGCGGGCCCTAAAAGATAGGCCAAATTATCATCAAAATCTTGTCCGTATATACCACGAATGTCGTAGGCTTTAAAAATTTCAGGATTTATTTTTAACATATAAATAAAAAGTTCCTAATCCTAAGATAGTAAAAATAAAACCGAAAAAAGCACCGAAATAAGGAATGATTAATAACAGATGAACAATAAATAACCCAAGTATTAATGGCCACAATAAATTATCAACTTCTTTTTTTAAGAGCTTTTTAATAATTATTTTACCGACGAAAAGGGCAATAAATATTTTAGTTAGATATATTAATAAAAACCATAAAGCAATAAGAATCATCATTAGAGGGATACCAATTAAGGTTAATATTAGAAAGAAAAAGATAAAAGGAGGGATTAGTAAAAGTAATAATCCAGGAAGTAATGTTTTGCGTGGGGTTTTCTCCAAGGTTTTAAATAAAATAGGTAGTGTTTTTTTGCCAATAAAAATAAGAACTAAACCAACTATTAAAGCGCAGAAGAATTTGTAAATAATTGGCCAAATAAACGACCAGGGATTAATTTTTTCAGTATTTTTTTTATTTAGATTGTGGTGTTTTAGCTCGCCGTTTATCAAACCGTTGTTTTCAAGATAAGAACTGGCAACATAAGCATCCCAAGCTATAATACTATTTTCTCCAAGAGACATTTTATCTGCTAAGACGGTGATATTTCTAGCAACCGGACTATCTAGATTTATTTCTGAGCCCAGGGCACGAATATTTCCACCAACTTGTCCATTAACTTCAATTTTTTCAGCTAAAGCAATAATATCTCCTTCTATTTGACCATTTACTATTATATTTTTTGATAAAGCAACTAAATCTCCATTTATTTTTCCCTCAATAATCACATTATCAGCGATAGTGTAAAAATTAGAGTTTATTATCTCATTAGCTTCCACTATGCTCAGATCACCCGAGCTAGTTTCCATCGCCTGGCTTTTTATAGTAGGCACAAAAAGTAGGCCAAGAAGAAGGAATAAAAAAATAATTTTTTTTCTCATATAAGATTGTTAAATTATAGAAAATAAGATATTCTTAAGTGAACGATAGGTTTTTAAATAAACCCGTAATCTAATTATAACAGGAAGATATGCAGGAAGCAATTAAGTGTTTATTGCTAAAATATGGGAAAATTATAAAAAATCGCTCTGATTTGGAGACGATTAAGCGTTCTGTTTGTAAAAAAGAAGGTTTAAAGACAATTTTAAACGCTGATATTTTGCAAGAATATAGAAATTTACTAAATTTAAAAAAAATTTCTCAAAATGAAGCTTTGGAGAAAATATTACGTAAACGTAGTGTTAGAACTATGTCTGGTATTGCGCCGGTAGCGGTTTTGACCGAATCTTATCCCTGCCCTGGTCATTGTGCTTATTGTCCACATGAAAAAGATGTGCCAGTCAGTTATCTGTCAAATGAACCAGCGGTAATGCGAGCGATTCGTTGCCACTATGATCCATACATTCAAACTATTAGCCGTTTAAAAGCCTTAGTTAACAATGGTCATCAGCCCACTAAGATAGAATTGATTGTTATTGGTGGAACTTGGAGTTATTTACCAAAAAATTATCGTTATTTTTATATTTTAAATTGTTTTAAGGCGGCTAATGATTTTTCAAAATATGCTTTTTCTTCTAAAGAAATAAATTCTAAAGAAGCTTATTCTAGAAAGTTAAGTTTAAAAAAATTAAAGGAGCTTTTAGTAAAAGAACAAAAAAGAAATGAAAAATCCAAGTATAATATAATAGGGATAACTTTGGAAACTCGCCCTGATTATATTAATTTAGAGGAAGTAAAAGAAATGAGAGAGCTTGGTTGTACACGTGTAGAGATAGGCGTTCAAGCAGTAGATGATGATATTTTAAAATTAAATAAACGTGGGCATGGAGTTTTAGAAATTGCTTTAGCTACCAAACTTTTAAAACAATTTGGTTTTAAAGTGACTTATCATTTAATGCCAGCTTTACCAGGAGCAACGCCCGAAAAAGATTTAGAATTATTTAAAAAATTATTTACCGATGAACGTTTTCAGCCTGATCAAATAAAATTTTATCCAACGGTGGTTACTAAAGGAAGTCTGCTTTATACTTGGTATAAAAAAGGTAAATATCAGCCATATTCTGATGCAGTTTTACAAAAACTAATAGTTGATTGTAAATCTTTTGTTCCTACCTATGTTAGAATTATCCGCTTAATTCGTGATATTCCCTCTGAATCTATTATTGCTGGAAATAAAATAACCAATTTACGACAAGTAATGCAGCAAAATGGTGTTAAGTGTAATTGTATACGCTGTCGGGAAGCTAAAGACAGGGCGGTTAAAAAATACAGAATTAATATTTTAAAATATAAATCTTCCGGCGGAATAGAGTATTTTATTAGTGCAGATAGTTATGATAAAAAAACTTTATTTGGTTTTTGTCGCTTAAGAATAGATAAAAATAGTGAAATTTCCCCAGCTATTATAAGAGAACTTCATGTTTATGGAGAGCTAGCGGCTATTGGCTCTCAAGAAAAAGTTCAACACAGAGGTTTGGGAATAAAGATGTTAGCCATGGCTGAAGATTTAGCCCGTCAAGAAGGTTTAAAAAAAATTGTTGTTATTTCTGGCGTTGGAGTGAGGAATTATTATCGCAAAAAAAACTATCGTCTAAAAAATACATATTTAGAGAAAAAAATCTAAGACAAATTTTTCTTAAAATAATCAAAAGTGGCCATTTTGACAAAAGAGAAGTGCTAAACTAAGATTAAAGATATAAGAATATTTTTATGAAACATGAATATTTGCCAAAGCAAGATCCTTTGCTTTGGTCAGCTATCTTAAAAGAAGAGCGTCGTCAAGAGGAGGAATTAGAGTTAATTGCCTCTGAAAACTATGCTAGTCCGGCTGTTTTAGAAGCTTTAGCTACTGTTTTAGCTAATAAATACAGTGAAGGGTATAGCGGCAAACGTTATTATGGAGGTAATTATAATATAGATGAAGTTGAAGATTTAGCGATTTCAAGGGCAAAAGAATTATTTTCAGCAGAATATGTAAATGTTCAGCCTTTATCAGGTTCGCCAGCCAACGCTGCTGTTTATATGGCTTTTTTGAATCCCGGTGACAAGGTTTTAGGTTTAAAACTTGATCATGGTGGACATTTGTCTCATGGGCATAGCGTTAATTTTTCTGGCCGTTTGTATCAATTTGTTCAGTATGGCGTTGACCCAAAAACAGAATTAATTGATATGGAGGAAGTGAGAAAAATAGCCTTAAAAGAAAAACCAAAAATGATAGTAGCTGGTTTCTCTGCTTATTCTAGGGAAATTGATTGGCAAAAATTTAAAGATATTGCCGATGAAGTTGGGGCTTATACCTTTGCTGATATTGCCCATATTGCTGGTTTAATTGCCGCTAAGCAATTAAAAAATCCTGTACCAATTTTTGACGTTGTTTCAACTACAACACATAAAACCTTACGTGGTCCGCGCGGAGCTATTATTATGAGTAAGGAAAAATATGCTAAACAAATTGCTAGTGCTGTTTTTCCTGGTATGCAGGGCGGTCCACATGATCACGTTACCGCTGCTAAAGCTGTTGCTTTTGGAGAAGCTTTAAAACCAGAATTTATTGAATATGGTCGTCAGATTATTGTTAACGCTAAAGCGATGAGTAGTGAATTTATCTCTCGTGGCTACCGCATAGTTTCAGGTGGGACAGATAATCATTTATTGGTTGTTGATTTAAGTAACCAGGGGATAAGTGGAAAAGAAGCAGAAAAGATTTTAGAAAAAATTGGTATTTCTGTTTCTCGTTCTACTATTCCCAATGACACCAATCCTCCTTTTAACCCTTCGGGGATAAGAATAGGGACGCCAGCGGTAACTACCCGTGGTCTCAAAGAAGCAGAGATGAAAGAAATAGTTGAATATATTGATAAGGCTTTAAAATCTAAAGAAGAAAGTGAATTAGCAGAATTGAAAGAGAAGGTAAAAAATGTTTGTAAGCGCTTTCCGCTTTTATCTAAATAATAATTTTTATGGTAGAAATAATTGATGGTAGAAAAATTGCCAGTAAAATAAAAGATGAAATTGCCACCCAAATTTATAATTTTAAAGGATTGCGTCCGAACTTAGCAATTATTCTTGTTGGTTCAAGAGAAGATTCTAAACTTTATGTTTCTTTAAAGGAAAAAGAGGGGGTAAAAGTTGGCGTTGACACACATTTATATAAATTACCAGAAAATACTTCAGAAAAAGAGTTATTAGAGGTAGTTGATTTTCTAAATAATGATGTTAGTGTTGATGGTATTTTGATACAACTTCCTTTGCCAGAAAATTTGGATACGGATAAAATAATTTCTGCTCTTGATCCCAAAAAAGACGTAGATGGTTTTCATCCTGAGCATCCAGATTATATTTTATCTCCAGTTTTATCAGCAATTAATGCTTGTCTTGATGAAACAAAATTAGATTTTACTAGTAGGACAGCTTGTGTTTTTTATAACTCAGAAATTTTTGGTTTGGCAGCTCAAACTGTTTTAGCTAAAAAGGGTTTAACTATTTTACCAATTGATCAAGCAGACAAAGCGGACGTTTTGGTAAGTGCACTTGGCTCCCCAAAAGTGGTTACAAAAGATACAGTAAAAGATAAAGCAATTTTGATAGATATAGGAACAACTAAGGTTGATGAACATGTTTTAGGTGATATTGATTTTGAAGATGTAAAAGAAAAAGCCTCTTTTATTACTCCAGTTCCTGGAGGAATAGGACCGCTGACCATTGCTTTTTTGTTTAAAAATGTCTTAGAGATATATAAAAGAAAAAAAGACATCAAGGAATGATACAGAAACAAAAGGAACAATTAAAAGAACTTTTAAAGATCCATTTCGGTTATGGATCTTTTCGTCCTGGGCAAGAAGAGGCTTTAAATAATATTTTATTAAAAAAGGATACGATAGTTGTTTTGCCAACCGGTGGTGGCAAATCTCTTATTTATCAACTGCCAGCCTTGATTTTAGAAGGGGTGACCTTAGTTATCTCACCGCTTATTGCTTTAATGAAAGACCAGGTTGATTCGCTAGAGCAAGTTGGCATCCCGTCTACTTTTATTAACTCTTCTATTTCTTCAGCTGAAACGACAAAGCGACTTGAGGCGATAAAAAAAGGATTGTATAAGATTATCTATATTGCTCCAGAGAGATTTTATAATAAAGAATTTTTATTTGAACTTAAAAAGATAAAAGTTTCTCTTTTTGCTATTGATGAAGCACATTGTATTTCTCAATGGGGGCATGATTTTCGTCCTAGTTATTTACGCCTAAAAGATGCAATAAAATTTGTTGGCTCCCCGCCAGTAGTTGCCCTAACCGCTACAGCAACACCAGAAGTTAGAGAGGATATTGCTAAACAACTTTCTCTTGTTGACTCAGAAACAGTGATTACCGGTTTTTCTCGTCCCAATTTGCAGTTTGCTGTTATTACTGCCATTAATAGTCAAAAAACCGAGCAAATCACTGACCTTTTAACAACTAATCATGATTTAGGCTCAGGTATAATTTATGTTGGAACACGTAATAAGGCCGATGAATTAGTAGAAACTTTAGTAAATAATGGAATAAAGGCGCTTGGTTACCATGCTGGTCTTGATGCTAGTAGTCGCAGTTGGGTGCAAGAAAGTTTTATGAAAGGAGAAGCACAAGTAGTGGTGGCAACTAATGCTTTTGGCTTGGGTATTAATAAAAAAGATATTCGGTTTGTTATTCATTATGATTTGCCAGGAACCATAGAGGCTTATTATCAAGAAGCTGGCCGCGCTGGACGTGATGGTCAACCAAGTTTTTGTTTATTATTTTATAACCAACAAGATAGATATTTGCGAGAATTTTTTATCAAAGGAGACAACCCTGATCCGAATATAATTTTAGAGATTTATGATTTTTTAATTAATAAAGCTGAAGAAGAAATTTCTGTCAATCCTTCTATTTTAGTAACCTATTCAGAAATAGCTAAAAATTTATCCGAAGCTGTTCCGGAAATGGCGATTGGGACTGCTTTAAAAATTTTGGAAAAAGAAGGGTATATTTCTCGTCCAAATGAAAAAACTAGTAATTCTTTTTTAAAAGCAGAAAAAGAGTGGCCGGAGATTATGGCCTCTGTCAGCAAAAGAGCTAAAAGCCAACAAGAAATATTATCTAAGTTAGGAGAAAAGTATGGCGACAAGTTAAAGACGGGCTGGGAGTTTAACCCAGAGGAGGTTGCTGTTGTTTTAAAAGTTAAAAAAGAATCTTTACTAAGAGCAGTTAAAAAAATGGCTGAGAAAGAATTACTGGAATACCGCCCACCTTTTCGTGGCACAGAAATAAAAATTCTAAAAATAGTAGAAACAGGTGATTTAAATATAGATTATAAATCTTTGCGACTTAAGGCTGAGCGGGCTTATGAAAAACTAAATGAAATGGAAAATTATGTCTATAGCCAGGATTGCCGTCAAGAATATATTTTAAAATACTTTGGTGACTTTAAAGCAAAAAGTTGTGGACTTTGTGATTCCTGTTTGAAGGTAAAAAGAGCTATTAGTAAGGGACACCAAGACTATAGACACAAAGAGTATTTGAGTATATGAAAAAAGAAAGAGCAGAACAATTACTAGCGCTAGTGAAAAAAAATTATCAGGAAATTGCTGAAGATTTTAACTATAGTCGCAAGAAGGAATTATGGCCGGAGATAAAAAAATTATCTTCTGAAGTAAAATCTGGTGACAGGGTTTTGGATTTAGCCTGTGGCAACGGTCGTTTGCTTGAAGCTTTTTCAGAGAAAGAGATATCTTATTTAGGTATTGATAATAGCGCGGAACTAATTTCCTTTGCTTTGAAAAATTATCCGCAGTATAAATTTATTATTGGTGACATGTTAGAGCTTAAAGATTTAAAAGATAAATCTTTTGATTATTTGTTTTGTTTGGCGGCTCTGCAACACATCCCCGAAGAAAGTAAAAGAATCCAAGTTATTAAAGAAATGAAAAGATTAATAGATGATTCTGGTCAGATTGTAATTAGTAATTGGAATTTATGGGCTAAGCCTAAATATAGGGGCATTATTGTCAAAAACTATATAAAAAAAATTTTTGGTCGCCATCCTTTTTCTGTTCATGATTTAATATTCCCTTGGAAGGGGAAAAGAGGAGAAGGTAGTTATCGCTATTATCATGCGTTTACTAAAAAAGAACTTATTCGTTTAGCAAAACGCTCAGGTTTAAAGATAGCCTATTTTCTAAAAGATGATTATAACTTCTGGTTAGTTTTAAAGAAATAATTAAGATAGTTTTTATCTATAAAAAAACAAGCTCTTTAAAAAGAGCTTGTTTTTAATCTAACTAAGGATTGAATTTATAAAGCCGGAGATTATCAGAATTATTAATTGATATCTCTTGAAAAAAAGGACAGGAAAAAGGAGGGGAATAAACATAGTTAAAGTTATGATTTTTAACTAAACTGTTTTTTTCAGAACAATCTGCTTTTAGAAAATCATTATAACTTAAGAATCGGTTGCCAATAAAAGATGGTTTAGAATCCATGGGGTAATTTCCCGTTGAGGCCCCAATAACTAAACCTTTCCAATTTTGGGAGAGAAAACTTTCTTTATGAAGAGAGCTAAATATAGCAAGATCATCTTTTGTTAAATAATTAGTGGCGGGAGGCAGAGGAGATACTTCTATTATTTTACCATTAATATTGGCTTGTAGTTTTAGCTTATTCCATTTTTCTCGATTAGTATAATTTGTAATTGTTAAGCTAAAAGCAATTATTAAAAGAAAATTAAAGATGATAATCCAAGTTTCTTTTTTAAGTCTAAAAAGTTTGTTTGATATTTTTTTTAAAAAATAATTAAAGCCAAAAGCAGCTGAAATGGTAAGCAGTAAGGCGCTTGTGACTACTACTCTCTCTGGGCTGATAATAAAATAATCTAGAGTATGTGAATAAATGATCCAAAATAATAATCCAGTTAGAGTTGGTATTAAGAGTAACCAATTTTTTATCTTAACTAAATAAAGCAATCCAATAAGAGCCGGTATTAAAATTATGATAGGGAGAATATTTTCCGGTGAATAATTAACTATTCCATTATCAAGAGAGGAATAGAACATTGATTTTTTTATTAAAGGCCACAGATCTATTAAATTAACTTTTTGATTTATAATAATTATTATTCCTGCTGTAAGTGCAGCTAAAAATCCACCACTAAGTATTTTTAACTTTGTTTTTATCCCTTTTCTATAACTAAAAGCAAAAACTAATAAACTGCTGATTACAAAAATAAGTAATGGTGGGTAGATAAGGATAGCAAGAAGGCAGTTTATAATATATAGAAAAGGTTTTTTTAAAGTAGCCGCTAATAAGCTATTTAGGAAAAAAATCAAACCGCCGATAAAGGGAATGTAATACCAAATACCAGGCAAATTACTACTATTGGTAATAAGAGGGATAGATAAAATGCCAAAGATAGCTGCTAATTTAGACAAGTGATTAGCTCTTAATAAGAAATAAGAAATAAGGCATATTATTAATCCAGCGCTTAGGGAAAAAAGAGAATAAGAAGTTAAAGGGTCAAGGCGTAAAAGAAGCATTATTTCTGCTGTTACAGAGAAGAAAGGAAGGAGTAAATTAGA
>CAZQJT010000017.1:9086-16426 GCA_964593665.1 uncultured Gammaproteobacteria bacterium | reverse complement strand
GCGTTTTTTTTGTTATAATAAAGACACTTGATTATTAATTTTATTACCATGTTAAATAAGAATAATTCAAACAAAAAGAAGCCCATTGTTGTGGCTGTCTCTGGTTATTTTAACCCCTTACACGTTGGTCATCTAGAGATGATTTCTCGCGCCAAAAAATTAGGTGACAAATTGGTAGCAATTGTAAACAGTGATTATCAAGTTGGTTTAAAAGGAAGCTTTCCTTTTATGAAACAAGCTGATCGTTTAAAAATTATAGCTGCTCTTCGTGACGTTGATGAAGTTTTTTTATCTATTGATAGGGATAAAACTGTTTGTCGGTCTTTAGAAAGGGTAAGGCCAGATATTTTTGCTAATGGTGGTGATAGAAAAAATTTGGGCGATGTTCCAGAGTTGCCAATTTGCCAAAAGCTTAATATTAAAATGGTTGATGGCTTGGGTCGTAAAATTAGAGCTAGTTCAGAGATCATAGCTTTAGCGGCTAAGAATAAAAAGAAATGAATATTAAAAAAATAGGAAAATACTTTTTTCTAAGTGCCTTAGTTTTATTTGCTACGGCTATTGTTATTGTTGTTTTTTTTATTAAAACAATTGCTAATTTTGACAAGCCTCCTTTTATTTCCAGTTTAATAAATAAACTAAAAAAGCCAGAGCCAGTAGTTATAGTTCCGGCTGAAGAAAAAACTATTCGCATTCTAGAGGGTTGGAGTTTAAGAGATGTGTCAGGTGTTTTAGAAGATAAGGAAATATCAAATGAAGATGAATTTTTCAAAATTACTGGAAAACCACAAACTGATTATCGCCGGGTGGCTAAAGATAGTTATCCCTTTGATTTCTCTGAAGAGTTTAGTTTTTTAACTGATAAGCCGAAACATTACGGGCTGGAAGGCTATTTGTTCCCCGACACTTATCGTGTTTATGCTAGTTCCACCCCCATTGATGTTGTTCGTCGTTTGCTTTCTAATTTTGATAAAAAGTTAACACTTGATTTGCGGCAGGAAATTTCAAGACAAGGCAGGACTATTTATGAGGTTATTACTTTAGCTTCACTAATTGAAAAAGAAGCGCCAATTGATTATCAATCAGGTGATAATACGGATGCCAAACTAATCGCTGGAATATTTTTAAATCGTCTTGAAATTGGCCAAGGTTTACAGGCAGACGCTACACTTTCTTATATTTTTAATGATAATAAGCCGGCTCATAGTGGCATAGAGCTAGAAGTTGACTCTCCTTATAATACTTATAAATACCGCGGCCTGCCACCTGGACCGATTTGTAACCCAGGAATATTAGCAATTGAAGCGGCCGTGTATCCGACTAGAAGCGATTACTATTATTTTCTTACCCCAAAGGGCAAAAGGGAAGTTATTTACGCTCGTACCTACGAAGAGCATTTAAACAATAAATATAAATATTTAAGATAAAAATATGTTTGGGGAATTAGAATCAGTCAATAATAATACCCAGGGAGAAATAGAATCATCCTTAACGAAAAAAAACAAGCCATCTCGTCTTCGTTTTTATATTATAATTGCCGTGGTAGTTTTATTAGTTTTAGCTTTAGTTTTATTTTTGTTAAAAATATTTTTATCATCTAAATCCGAATCAGAGAAACCTGGTTTAGAAAATTCAGAATTAGTTGAATCAAAAGAAACAGAAAATCCAGCCACTTCTTCTCCGTCTTTGCCTATTCTTGGGCCAGCAGAGATAGAAAGCGGTGAAGAGGGGGGATCTAATTTGGATGATATCGCTATTGAATATCTGTCTTTTAATGATTTTTATAATGAACCAGAAGAAGAGGATATTTTAATAGGAAGTCAAAATTATCCCTTACCTTTAAATGCTAAGTTAGATGTTGCCAATTATTATACTTTAACTAGAAAAGTTAATCTTGATTTAGCTCTTAATGATTTAAATGAATATGGTTTTGCGATTATTGATAATCCTTGGCCCAAAGAAGCAAAAGATTTTAGATCTTTTTATAATAGCTTAGAATCTAGACAAATTCCTTTGTTTTTAAGCGCCGATTTTATAATTTCTGATTATCAAAATACTTTGAAGAAGGTTTACAAGGAAATTGAAGAAAAAATATTTTATACTAATCTTTGGGATATAAATAAAGAGCTTTATTTGTTAGCTAAGAAACGCTACGAAACACGTTTGGCGGCTATTGGTAATGTAAACGATTCTCTATTAGAGGCTTTTCGTTTACAGACAGTTTTTTTCTCAGTTTCTTTAGAACTTTTAAAGCCAGAAGCAAGTCAAATTTCTACAAAAGAATCATTTTCATCTAAACAGTTTACCGTTTCAGAATCAGAAAAATTTTATTTTTCGCCACCTCTTTATATCCGCGATGATGTTTTAAAAGAAGTTGCTTTGATTAAAGCAGCCAAAGAAAATACTAAATCTCCAACTTTGCTTTATAAGCGGGATTATAAAAAAGAATTTGCTGTCCCCGAAGAGTATAATACCAGTGCTCGTCTTAAAAATCTTTATCTTACTCTAAGATGGCTTAATTCTAATTTTCCTTTACATTATCGAAATAGCAATTGCCCTAATTGTTTGCTTGATAAAGAAGATTGGCGATTAACTACAATTGCGGCTTCCTATATTGCCTTAGACTTTTCTGAGTCTGATAAATTAAAGAATAGTTGGGCCAGAATTTATAAGTTGATGTCATTTTTTAATCCCATTCGTGATGATTTAAATTATGTTTTATATCGTGATAGTTTGAGGGAAATTTTTGGCGAAGAGTATGATTTAGAAAAGCTATTTGCAGATGACAATGAAGACGCTCAGACTAATTTACATAAATTAAGAGATCTTTTAGATAGCCATAAATTTTCTTCATTTTTAGGAGCATTTGATTTAAATAATCCCGATGAAAATTATCAGCGGGGCTTTAAATTTTTATCATTACCTTATTCTCCCGGGGAATATGTTTTTAAAAATTTAACCTATCCAATAGTTGATACTTATGAAGGTGAAGATTTAAAATCAGAGCTTAACATTACCGCCTGCTTACAAAAATCTTTTAATCGTCGTTGTCTTGGCAGCGCCTTAGATTTTATTAACTTTGTTTTACCTATTGATAATCATCCTTATTTTGAAGAAAATACTAATTATTTAAATTATAATAACCAAGTAGAAGCTTTAAAATTGAAACTAGTTGAAGATAATCCTTGGCAAGCTAATAATTATTGGTCTACTTTATATTATGTTGGGCGTTATTTAAATAGCGACAAAAATGGTTTGCCTTCCTTCGCCTCTACTTCTAAATGGCGAGATAGAGAATTAAAAGTTGCTACAGCGGCCTGGATTAATACACAATTACCTTTAGAGTTTTTAGGGAATGGCCAGGGGAATTTAGCTGTTAGTGCTGATAATTTTGCTGCATATAGTGAGTATTCATATGTAGAACCTAATTTAGAATTAATAAATGAACTTCTTGCTAACAATAAGATGATAAGTAAGATGTTTTTAGCCTTGCAGATTAATAAAGAAGCCCCACAGGCTTTTGTTATGTTGCAAAATTTAGCAACCGATCTTGAAGAGTTGAAGAAGATTGTAAAAAAAGAGCTTTCGGGCGAAAGTTTAAATGGTGAAGATAATACTTTTATAATCTCATTTTCTAAAAAGAACAAAGGAGATGTTTTAGTTTCCGAAGAAAAGAAGTTGCTTATCCCTTTTCCTTATTATAAAAATGGCTTAAAAGAAGATTTAAGTCAACTAAAATTAATGGTTATAGTTCATCAAGAAGGTGAGGGAAAGTTTATCTCTGCTGGACCAGTTTGGGATTATATAGAAAGTCGTTAATTAGAATAATATTTAAAAATATAAACTTCATTATTTATATTTTTAAATTCATCAGCTTCTAACTCTGCTTCTTTTCGCACCATTTCACTTTGGTGCCAGTATTTATTTATAACCAGATAAGCTTCAGAAACACCACTTAGCTCCATCGCTTCAGTTATTATTTCCTTACTTGGTTTTTCATAAACCATTTTTAGATAATATTCATAAAGCTTGCCACCAGTTGGAATCGGATAGAAAAAGAATTGGCCGTGATCACTTAAGCGGTAGTTGTCAAAACCAAATTCTTTTAAAGCAGCCGCACTTACTTGCTGGTTAGCTAAAACTATATAGGGTTTTTCTGTCCACTTATCTATTAAGCGGACCGCTTCTATATCATATTTACCAGTACTATAACCACGAGAATTAAAATAATTATCAAAACGAGGATAGGAAAGATATAGGCTAATAGAAAGAAAAATAAAAGAAAAAATAAGCCAGATTGACTGAGTTAGTCTGTCTTTTTTTAAAATTAAAGAGATTAGTTTGTTAAATAATAAAACAATCAGGGGGAGGGAAAAGAGTGTTATTAAAACCGGGATTCTATCAGCAAAGTTATTTTGTTCATAACTTATTACATTATTAAAAGTGATTTGGCTAGAGAGCAGAAAGGAAATAAAAAGAGAGATATTTATAAATAAAAGACTTTTAAAAGAGCGTCTGTATAATATAAAAGAGCCAGTAATTAAAAGAAAAAGCCAAAGAACGTAATTATAGCCGATAAAATAACTTAAGTTAAGAAGCCAATTTTCGCTTCCAGCTAAGTGAAAGTTATTTAAAAAATTAGGCAGCCAGTTGTTTTTTAAAGTTAAGTCTTTCAAACTATTTTCGCCAGACAAAAGCAGGGCAAGGGGTAAAATTAATGAACTTATTATAAGCAGGGTGTATTTAGCAATCTGATAACTGATTTTTTTTATTTTTTCTTTTCTTTTTTCTAAAAATAAAAAAGCTATCCAAGCGAGCGCTGGTAGGCCGGACAAAGGATGAATAGCAATAGTTGCAAGAGAGGCGCTAAGTGGCCAGATTAAACTTTTTTTAGTTAAGCCCAGTACTATAGTTAATATTAAAAAAAGATAACTTAAACTTTGAGGAGTGGTAATTATAAAAGGAGAAAAACCAATAGTTAGTAAGAAAAAAATACTTAAATAAACTGTTTTATTGTTTAGCTGAGTTAAGTATTTATGTTTATTTAAAAGAGAAAGGCGCCATATAGACCAGGGAAGAATAAGAGCGGCGGTTATTGGCACTAGAAATTTATTTAAAAAATATAAAGACAGGCTACTAATTTTATGGATAATTACTAAAAAACTATATTGTCCTAGATAATAAAAAGGTTTAGGATAAACGGCTCCTTCTTTAGCAATTAATTCCATGGTGGCCTGGTGAATAAAAGGATCATAGCCATAGGCAATTTTATATAAAATAGCGGCGATAGAAAAACTTAAGAAATAAAAAACACTTAGACAAAAAAGTTTATTAAAGTGCGAAAATATTTTTTTCTTTAAAATCAAAAATAAACAAATAGCGCTAAGAAGATAGCTTATGAAGAAATCGGTCCCTATTATTTGCCAAGGAGAAATAAGTGCTTGGTCGCTTTGATTTTTATAAAGAAGAAAGAAACTTGAAATTAGAAAGATTAAATAAAGAACTGCGGGCCAGAAGTTAATTAGCTTCTGGTCTTTTTTTAGCTCTTCTTTTAAAAGATCATCTAAGCTGGAATCATCTTTTAGCCAGTGTTTTTTTATAAAATAAGCGCTTAAAACACTTAGAATTATAATTAAGGTAATAGAAAAGTAATTTAGCGCGTAAAAATAATAAATTATCGCTCCGTAAATAAAGATTAAAAGGAGGCTTAAGAGGCCTGTTTCTTGAATTTTATGCTTTTTATCCATATTATTTAATAATAGCAAATTCTTGCTTAAAATGGCAATTTTAGGTAACATTTAATTAATGAAAATAGATAGAAAAAAAATTATAAATCCGCTTATTATCACCGTTTTGGCGCTGCTTTTTTTTATTTTTACCAGCAGTTTTAATGTTTTAACTCAAAAAGATGGTTTTATAAAATGGAATTCTCCTGATGAAACAGCGAATTATTTTTTTAGCAAAAAATTTGCTGAAGAGGGTGATTTAAAATATTTTGAAGATGCTAGTGCTTTGGGTGGTAATATTATAATGCCCAGAAGTCTAAGAAGCGACGATGGTTGGGTCAAACCAGTTAGTTTTTTGGGGATAATATTAACCTATGGTAGCATAGGGTCAGTTTTAGGCAGTTTTGTTATTCCTTTTTTAACCCCATTTTTTGCAGCCTTAGGGATTATATTCTTTTATTTGTTAATTAAGAAATTATTTAATAATGAACGCATAGGGCTTATATCCGCTTTTCTCTTAGCCAGTTTTCCGGTTTATATCTATTATACGGTAAGGAGCATGTTTCATAATATTCTTTTTATCGTCTTTTGTCTTATTGCTTTTTATCTTTTAAGTTTAGCCCTTGGTTCGCCGCGTCCACGGGGGGTATTTAGGGAGCTAAAACGAAAGTTTTTTAGTCTAAGGCAAGAGGGTGAACGTTGGCGGCAATTTATCTGGACTTTTTTAGCAGGAATTTTCGCGGGCTTAGCTATTATCACTAGAACATCAGAGCTTATTTGGTTAATCCCAGCCGTTGGTTTAATTTGGCTTTTTTATTCACGTCGTTTTGGGTTTATAAAATTATTTTTGTTTTTAGCTGGCATTCTTTTAACGTTTATTCCTCTAATCTATTACAACAGTGCTTTATATGATAATCCTTGGCGTGGCGGTTATAATGAAATGAATCGTTCTTTAGAGGAGATAAGTGTAGTTGGCGGACAACTTGTTACAGCCGAGCCTGGCACCTATCTAGAAAGAGCTAAGGATTATGGAAAAACATTATTTAACAATGTCTTTTATTTTGGTTTTGATGGTGACCAGTCAGCTAAAATGTTTGAAAATTATGTTCTTAAAATGTTTCCTCTTTTTGTCAGTGTAGCCTTTTTTGGTGCTTTTTTGTTATTACTACAAAATATTACTAATTTTAAGAAGAAATATTTAGTTTATTTTTTAGCGGGGATATTATTAAGCATTATTTTAGTTTTTTATTATGGCTCTTGGCTTTTTAATGATAATCCTGACCCAGATAGATTTACTATCGGTAATTCATATACTCGCTATTGGCTACCTATTTATTTATTTTTAATGCCGCTAGCTAGTTTTGCTATCTTTAAAGTTAGCCAGGCCTTTTCCGCTGTCATTATTCGTCGCGAAAATAATTTTAGAGAAATAATTTCTGGCGGAATTCAATCTCTAATAGCACTCGTTTTTATAATCGTTGGTATAAATTTTGTGTTGTTTGGTTCAGAAGAGGGTCTTGTTAATTCTTATTATAATCATTTAGCAGACAGAAAGACGGCCCAAAAAGTGATTGCTTTAACTGAAGAAAACTCTGTTATTATTACTCAGTATTA
>CAZQJT010000017.1:7629-8986 GCA_964593665.1 uncultured Gammaproteobacteria bacterium | reverse complement strand
TAACAATTATCATATTATTACCATTGGCTGCCAGATGAATGTTTCAGACAGTGAACGTTTGGCGGCTTTTTTAGAGGAAAATGGTTGGCAAGCTATTTTTTTAGGAGAGAAGATAATAGATGCTTATTTAGCTGATTTAGTTATTATCAACACCTGCGGCGTCAGACAGATGGCCGAGGACAGAGTTTATGGCTTGGTAAATACTATTTTACAAGTTAATCCTAAGGCGAAGATAGTAATTACGGGTTGTCTTAGTAGGCGCGCGGATGTAAAACGTCGTCTTGAAGGAAGGGTTTTAGCTTTTATGCCTATTAATGAAATGTTTCAGCTACCAGCTATATTAGCCGGAGGAAAGTTAAAAGAGAAGTTCAGCTTAGATGAGTTTCGTCTAAAATTTGGGGAAAAATATTTAAAGATAAAACCGAAATATAGTAGGCAGTTTAGTGCTTGTGTGCCGATTGGAAACGGTTGTAATAATTTTTGTTCCTATTGTGTCGTCCCTTATGCGCGCGGACGAGAAGTATATCGCAAAGGGACTGATATTGTAAAAGATGTTAAAAGTTTGGTAAATAATGGCTACAAAGAGATAGTGCTATTAGCCCAAAATGTTAACAGTTATAAAAATGATAGTTACGATTTCCCTAAACTACTACAAGAGATAGCTTCTTTACCTGGAGATTTTTGGATACGCTTTTTTTCTAGCCATCCTAAAGATTTAAGCAGCAAGCTTATAAAAGTTATTACCTCTAATTCTAAAATATGTTCGCATCTTCATCTAGCTGTTCAATCCGGTGATGATGATATTTTAAAAGCGATGAATCGCAAATATACAGTTAATCATTATGAAGACTTGGTAAAAAAAGTTAGACAAGCGAGACCGGAAATGGCTATTACCACTGATGTTATCGTTGGTTTTCCTGGAGAAACCAAAAGCCAATTTAACAATACTGTTAAATTATTTAAACGACTTAAATTTGATCTAGTCTATATTTCTCAGTATAGTCCGCGTTATGGCACTGCCTCATCTTTATTAGAAGATAACGTTAGTTCTTTAGAAAAAAAGAGGCGTGAAGAAGTTTTAGATACATTACTCAAAAAAGAAGCTCTTTTAAAAACTAAAAAGTATATAGGAAAAGAAATTAAGGTTTTAGTAGAAGGGATAAATAAACGTGGAAAGTATTATGGCAAAACATCTTCATATCAGACAGTTTTGATAGAAAAAAGCAAAAAGAAAAAAGATTGTCTTTTGGGTTGTTTTGTAATGGTAAGAATTAAAGAAGCCTTGCCCTTTGCTCTTAGCGGTGAGTTAGTTCAAGATTAATATGAAATATTCTCAAAAAGAAAAAACAAAAAAATT
>CAZQJT010000017.1:0-7529 GCA_964593665.1 uncultured Gammaproteobacteria bacterium | reverse complement strand
CTTTTTCCTAAAAAACCTGATTTAGATAAGCGGCAAGAACTTCAGACTAAAAGTGTTTCTGAACTTTATCGTTTACTTGAAAAAGTTAAGCCAGATTTTGCTGCTAAGTTAAATAATAGTGATAGAAATAATCCGCGTCGTTTAATTAGATATCTAGAGATTATTTCAAGCGGCGGTTCTTTGGAAAAACCTAAAGTTGATAAAAGAATGGATTTTTTGATTTTAGGATTGCGCCAAGATGATGATTTAATGCGCGAGAGAATTTTAAGAAGAATTATTACTCGTCTTGAAAAACAAGGCATGATAGAAGAAGTCTCACGTTTACTGGATGAAGGGGTTAGTTCTAAGAAGCTTATTTCCTTTGGCCTTGAATATCGTTTTATCACCTGGTATTTAGAAGACAAGCTGAGTTATGATGAAATGATAGAAAAACTGCTACTGGCTAGTTATCGCTTTGCTAAGCGCCAAAAAACCTGGTTTAAACGTCTTGAAAAACAAGGCAAGAAGATAAGTTGGTTGGAAGGTGACACAAAAAAAGAAGCAGAAAAGCTTGTGAATGCTTGGTTAAAGAAGTAAGGATTTTAATTTTAAAAGTCTAGTAATTTTTTAGTTTTTATGTTATTGTTCTCAATTAAGTTCTTTTAATAATTAAAATTTAATCATATGAGAAAAATCATTAAATACCCATATCTTCCAGAAGGAAGAGCCATTCTTTATGTTGGCGAAGATAATAATTATATGCAATCGGCTAAAGAGTTGTGGGCTATGGGTGGATGCGCTAAGCAACCAACAGCAGCCGTGGTTGTAAAAGACGGCAAAATAATTGGTCAGGGAACCAATGCCGGTATCAGAGTCCTAGAGTGTCCTCGTTGGGGTAGTCCGACAGGAACCAATTATGGTCCTTGCAAAAATGTTTGCAAACAAGAAGGTCATGCTGAGGCAATGGCAGTAAAAGATGCGACAAAAAATGGCTTTGACACTCAAGGAGCTGATTTATATCTTTATGGTCATTGGTGGTGCTGCCAAAATTGTTGGGAAGCGATGATAAAAGCTGGTATTAAAAATGTTTATCTTTCAGAAAATTCTGAAAATATTTTTAATCCAGAAATTAATTTAGAAATGAAAAATTGGGGAAAGCCAAAAAGATAAAAAGGATTCTTGTATCATAAAACCCGTTCAAAGTTGAACGGGTTTTTAATTTGTATCAGACAAGTAATTTTTCAAGTATCTCTTGAACTATTTTAGGGTTAGCTCTGCCTCTGGTTTTAGCCATAACTTGGCCTATGAAAAACTGTATTAAATTAGTTTTTCCAGCTTTGTATGATTTGGCCTGGTCAGGGTTTTCGCTAATAATTATTTTAACGACTTTTTCTAACTCTTTTCTATTATCCATTTGTTCTAGCCCCATAGAGCGCATAATATCAGTTGGGTCGCCACCATTTTGATACATTTCTTCTAATATTCTTTGTCCAGCAGATGAATTAATTTTTTCTTGATAGACCAAACAAACAAGTTCAGCAAAATTTTCAGCTGTTAATTTTAAATCAGATATTTGGCGATTATCAATTTTTAAGTGTTTAATGAGTTCGCCAGTAATCCAGTTAGCGGCTGCTTTAGATAAGCGTCTTTCTTGGCGCTCTTCTTCATCACCATTTGCCTCTATCCAAGCATCTAGCTCTGACAAGACATTTTCTGACCAATTAGCTAAATTTTTATCAGTTGTTATCGTTTCAGCCATTTCTTTAGAAAATTTGAATTCTTTGATAAAGCGTTCTTTTTTAGCTTTAGGCATCTCGGGCAGTTTTTGTGAAAGCTTGAGCAACAATTCTTCGCTTATTTCAAGTGGTGGGATATCTGGTTCAGGGAAATAGCGGTAATCAGCTGAACTTTCTTTAACTCTTTGACTGACAGTTTCGCCTTTATTTTCATCAAAACCACGAGTTTCAGCAATTATTTCTCCTTTATTATCTAAAATAGAACTTTGTCTTTCTATTTCATATCTAATCGCTTTTTCTACTGCCTTAAAAGAGTTAATGTTTTTTACTTCTACCTTATTGTTTAAAGCCTTTTTGCCAAGCGGCTTTATTTGTCCGTCTTTATATTCCCAAGAGCCCTTGGTTTGCAAACTAATATTTGCTTCGCAGCGCATTTCACCTTTTTCCATATCAGCATTACTGATTTCAAGATAGCGCAAAATTTGTTGATAGGTACTGCAGAATTTTTTTGCCTCTGCGGCATCTTTTATTACCGGTTCAGTTACTAATTCCATAAGTGGAGTGCCGGCACGGTTAAAATCAATTAATGAATAACCGGAATCTTTCATGTGTATAGACTTGCCAGTATCTTCTTCTAAATGTATACGGGTAATAGCAATCTCTTTGTCATCTATTTCTAAATATCCTTCGTAGCATAATGGTAGGTCATATTGAGAAATTTGATATCCTTTTGGCAGGTCGGGATAGAAATAATTTTTGCGATCAAATTTAGAAAGACGATTTATCTTGCAATGAAGAGCCAGGCCAGCCATAAGGGTGGCGTTTATCGCTTCTTGGTTAGGAACAGGTAGTGTGCCAGGATGACCTAAGCAGATAGGGCAAACATTAATGTTGGGAGAGCTTGCCCGCGAGTCGTTTGGGCAAGAACAAAACATTTTACTTTTTGTTTTAAGTTCGGCGTGTATTTCCAGGCCGATTATAACGTCATATTTCATATATTAAAATTTTCCCGTACTGCCAAAACCCTGATCTAAACGGGAAGTATTATTATCTATTTTGTCCTCTGAAATAGATAAAGGACTTATTTCCTGGATTATAATTTGGGCAATTTTTTGTCCCGGGATGATGTTATAGACATCTTCACTTAAGTTTTTTACTATTACTTTTATTTCTCCGCGATAATTAGAGTCTATTACTCCACCCATAGTTTTAAGTCCTTCTGAGGCTAGTCCACTTTTATCCCAAATCAAGCCAGCGTGACCAGAGGGTATAGCCATTTTTATTCCAGTTGAAACAAGGGCTTGTGAATATGGCGCGACAGAATAGACATCACTGGAATAAAGATCAAAACCAGCATCTTCAGGGTGAGCCTTTTGCGGTAGTTTAGCATTCTCTTTTATTTTTTCCACTAATATTTTTTGGCTCTCATTTTGGATAAGCGCTTCTTCTTTTTCTTCTTTTAAAAACATCTTTTTAGAGTCGCTTACTTTAAGCTGGCTGCCAATAATATCTGAAATAGGTCGGAAATATTTTTCTGTTTTATTATCATCTTGGCTATTTATGACAATTTTCTTGGCCAGTATCCAAACTAGGTCAGCAATTTCTTCTCGGCTCATAATGGCGCCATTTTTAGTACAGTTTACCAGTTTGAATTCAGGATAGGTTTGGGTAATTTCTGAATAAACCTTCTCAGCATTTTTTAAATGATTTAAATTATTTTCGTGTATATCTTTTTGGCTGCCTGACCAATCGGTGCGGGCCCTGTCTTTAGCCATTTTTTGGGATATTTCTGCTTCAACATGGAGAATTATAGCTAAATCTGGTTTAGGGATGTTAAAAAGATGAAATTCAAGCTCATAAAGCCAATTAAAAAAAGCTTTACGTTCTAGTGGATTGGTTATTTTTCCACCCTGATGACCCATGCTAGCGCTTACATAGCGATTAGCTAAAACTATTTTGCCATTTTTTAACCAATTGCGAATTTCAAAGCTGGCATCAAATCTATCAGCAGCATAAAAGACTGAGGCTTGATAAGGAGTGACGTCATCAGCTTCACCATATTTTCCAGATAGATAATTTTCAACTAGTCCGGCTGATTTTTGGTTGTATTGTGGAAAATCTGCCACCATCACTTCATAACCTTCGCTCTCCAGCTTATTTTTCAAAAGGTTAAGTTGAGTAGTTTTTCCACTACCATCTGTACCATCTATAACAATTAATTTTCCAGAATAGTTAGACATATTTTTTCTCTAAATCAATAATAATTTTTTCAATTTGGCTGTAGAGTTCTTTTAGGGAACCATTGTTATTTAAGCAGTAATCAGCTGTGGCCATTACCTTTGGAATTTCTAGTTCGGTTTCTTTCTGGCCATCAGCTAAAAATTGTTCATAGGTTTTATTTTCGTCATCGGTATTTTCTTTTCTTTTTATCAGCCTTTCATAGCGTAGGCGAGCATCTACTTCTATTTTGACAAGGGTAAAGCCAGGTAGTTTTCTGAGATAAATAATGTCAGCCTCTCTTCTAATGCCATCAACAACAACTATTTCTCGGGGATCATTTTTGACATCTTCGGTTATTATTTTAGCGAGCAAGTCTTCGCCGAAACGCTGGCGTAGAAAAGTGGAGATGTCTTGCATATTCTCTCTTTTAATAGGGAGATAAAGACGGTTTAAAATATCACGTAAAATAGTAGAAAAACGATGACAGCTAGCGCCATAGTTTATTTCTAAATATTTTTTAGTAACATCTTTACCGCTAGCAATTTCTCCAGCTAAGCCGATGATGATTTTAGGCATAGGTAAGGTTTATAATTACTCGTCTTTTTTAAATTGATAATGAAGCAGTATTGTGTTTTCGTTTAGCTTTTTAGAATCTAATAATTTTAAATCTGCTTCTTTTGAAACGTTAAAAAGAGAAAGTCCTTGGCCAAATATTTTTGGCTCAACTGTTAACATTATTTCAGATATTAAATTCTTTTCTAGAAATAAAGAATTGAGGAAGGTGCCACCGCCAAGTAAGGCTTTAGTGTAGCCAAGCTCTTCTAGTTCTTTTAGAACAGTTTCAATTTCACCGCTAACAAATTTTACTCCAGGAATGGCTGCTTGGTTTGGGTTTTCAGTAAAGACAACATTCAGGCGTTCTTTTAAAGGAGCTGGGAAGGTTTTAAAAGTGTTTTCTCCCATCATAATAACACCACAGTCTTTAGAAATTTCTACAAATAATTTTTTATCTTCATAACTAGTCCAGTTAGCAAAATGGTCTTTATCTTTAGCGATTTTGCCGTCAGCACTAATCGCCATCATGAGTATTACTTTTATCATATTTTTAAATGGCGATAGGTGCCTTAATTGCTGGAGCTGGGTCGTAATTTTCTAAAGTGAAATCTTCATATTTAAAAGCAAAGATATCTTTTACCTCTGGATTTATTTTCATAGTTGGCAGTTCTTTTGGTTCGCGACCTAATTGTTCTTTTACCTGCTCGATATGATTATTATAGATATGTAAGTCGCCAAAAGTATGAATAAATTCACCAAGCTTTAAATTACAAACTTGAGCCAACATCATGGTCAAAAGAGAATAGGTACAAATATCAAAGGGTACGCCTAGAAAAATATCAGCACTTCTTTGGTACAGGTGGCATGATAATCGGTTGTCAGCATCAACATAGAATTGGAATAATAAGGGGCAAGGTGGCGGGGCGGTTCTTTGTCCGGCAATTAAATTTTGTAGTTCGGCAACGTTCCAAGCATTTATAATAATGCGACGTGAACTTGGGTTTTCTTTTAAAGTTTTGACAACTTCGGCAATTTGATTAATAAATTTTCCGTCTTTTCCTTCCCAAGCTACCCATTGTTTGCCATAGATGGGGCCAAGATCACCATTTTCGTCCGCCCATTCATCCCAAATATGAACATTATTTTCTTGTAAGTACTTGATATTTGTATCCCCCTTTAAATACCAAAGTAATTCATGGATAATTCCTTTTAAATAAACTTTCTTAGTGGTAAGTAAGGGAAAACCAGCATTTAAATCATAACGGACTTGGCGTCCAAAAACGCTGATAGTCCCAGTCCCCGTCCTATCTTCTTTGCCGCGGCCGTTTGTTAAAACGTCTTGAAGTAAATCTAAGTAGGTTTTCATAAGAGTTTAATTAATTTTTAATCATCGTATTTAATTAATTCAGGCGACAGGAGAACAAATTCCAAATCAGCTTCTTTAAATATTTGTTTTGTTCTTTCTTCGCCATGACGATCTTGAGCACAAACCACTTTTTTAATGCCGGCATTAATTATCATCTTGGCACAAGTATAACAAGGTGTCATTTTGCAGTATAAGGTTGATCCTAAAAGAGCGCTGCCCATTCTAGCTGCTTCACAAATTGCATTTTGTTCAGCATGAACAGTACGAATGCAATGTCGGCTTTGCGAACCGTCTTCATTAATGACAGTATGCATTTCGTGACCAACTTCATCACAGTGTGGCAAGCCAGAAGGAGAACCAGCATAACCAGTAGCGATAATTCTATTTTCACGAGTAATTACACAACCAGCTCTTCCGCGATCACAGGAGCCACGACTACCAACCATCTCCATGATTTTAAGAAAATATTCATCCCAGGTGGGACGTTTGTAATTTTCAGACATAGTTTTATTTTTAACTTGTAAGTATATACATTTTAATATATTTTGGCAATAAAATAAATCTTGACAGATATCAATATACGTCCTGCTCTGACTTTGAAAAAAGACGGAGAAGGGGGTATAATGATAAAAGGTCTGGTAATTTTAAAAAAAGAACTAATAAGCTTTATGTTAGAGAATTTAAAAAAAAATTTAGCCAATAATAAAGAAATTTATTTTAAAGTAAAGGTTATTGTTGGTGCCAGCAAAACAGAGCTTAAGACCATAATGTCTGATGGTGTGATAAAGATAGCTTTAGTCGCTGCCCCAGAGAAAGGAGAGGCCAATAAAGCTTTAATTAATTATTTAGCCAAAGAACTTGAAGTGCGCAAATATCAAGTACAAATTATAAGCGGCCTAACAGACAAACTAAAAGTTATAAAAGTTACTCGTTAGAGGATATGGATTTATCAATTGTTATTGTTTCCTGGAAAGTTCGGGAAAAGCTACAAGCCAACTTATCTGCTTTGTTTAAATCACAAGGCGGTTTTAAATTTGAGGTAATAGTGGTTGATAATAATTCTCAGGACGGAACGATAGAAATGATAGAAAAAAACTATCCTGAAGTTATTACTATTTCCAATAGTGATAATTATGGTTTTGCCGCTGCTAATAACCAAGCTTTTTTAAAGGCGCAAGGAAAATTTATTCTGCTTTTAAACCCCGACATGCAGGTTGAGACAGATACTTTAGTTAAAATGCTTGCTTTTGCTAAAAATAACCATCAGGCGACCGTCTGCGGTTGTCAGTTAGTTGATCAAAATGGTCAAAACATTAAACAAGTTCGCCGTTTCCCTAAACTAAAAGATCAGTTAGCAATAGTTTTGAAATTACCACATATTTTTCCTAAAATTAACCGCCGTTATTTGTTTTTAGATTTTGATTATAGCAAGGCGGCAAAAGTTGATTCAATTCGTGGTGCTTTTTTCTTAATTAATACTGAAAATTATTCAAAGATAAGCAAAGGGCAAGTACTTAAACTTGATGAGCGCTATTTTGTCTGGTTTGAAGAGGTTGATTTTTGCCGTAGCGTCTATAAAATGGGTGGTCAGGTTTGGTACAGCCCACAAGCTAGTTGTCTTGACTATGTCGGTCAGAGTTTTGAGCAATTACCACGTCGTAAGGCCCAGAAAT
>CAZQJT010000016.1:0-18367 GCA_964593665.1 uncultured Gammaproteobacteria bacterium | reverse complement strand
ATAACATCAACGCTTGGTCTTTGTGTAGCCAGGATAAGATGAATACCAATCGCTCGAGACATTTGCGCTAAACGGATAATGGCGGCTTCCATTTCTTTACCACTGGTCATCATAAAATCAGCTAATTCATCAATTACAAAAACGATATATGGCAAACGTTCTCTGGTAGTTTGATTATACGATTGTATATTTCTTTTACCAGCTTTATTTAAAAGATCATAACGTCTTTCCATTTCATTTAAACACCACTTCAAAGCATTAATAGTTTTATTAACATCGGTAATAACTGGAGTTAATAAATGAGGAATGCCATTATAAGTTGGCAACTCTACCCTCTTAGGATCAACCATTATAAAACGCAAATCTTCTGGGTTGTTTTGATAAAGCAAACTAACAATAATAGCGTTTAAACAAACTGATTTTCCGGAATTGGTCGCGCCAGCCACCAACAAGTGAGGCATTTTGGTTAAATCATAAAGCCAGGCCGTACCCGCAACATCTTTTCCTAAAACAACGAATAAATTATTCTTTCTGTCTTTAAAAGCCTGATCTTCTAAAATTTCTCTTAAACCAACAATCGCCTTGGCTTTATTTGGAACTTCAACACCGACTAAAGATTTGCCAGGAATGGGCGCCTCTATTCTGATCGGATGAGCTGCTAAAGATAAAGATAGGTCGTTATTTAAAGTTGTTATTCGAGAAAGCTTTACCCCCTCAGCCGGCCTAAAGGTATATTGAGTAACGGTTGGACCAACTTTTGTTTCTCCCATTTCAACATCAATACCAAATTTTTCTAAAGTTTTTTGTATCTTTAAAGCGTTAGTTTCGGTATCGCCACCAATTGCCTTAGAAAATTTATTGTTCAACAGTTCAATCGGTAAATCTATCTTTATCGTTTTTTTCGGCCAAGTAATTTTTTCTTGAATCAAAGGTTTTGTTTCCTTTTGTCTAGCTTTAGATAAAGCAGGCGGCAGAATAGTTTCTTCTGCTTCTTCTTCATCTTCCAGGCCAACTTCTTTTTTCTGCCAAGCACTTAAAACCTCTTCTCTGGCATCGGATACAAACTTACGACCTTCTTCCAGTCCATCGCCTCTTTCATTCTCTTCATAGTCTCGAGAAAAAAGATTTTGAAAAAATATTTTGAAAGGATGAAAAAATTTGGCAAAAAAACTTTCTTCTCCAATTATTCTAGACAAAGAAGTGTTAAACATTAAAACAAGAGAAACTAAAAATAGAGCAATTAAAACCAAAACGCCACCCCAAAAACCAAATAAGTAATAAAAAAGACGACTTAAATTATAACCTACATAACCACCGCCAACACCAGTTTCAATAAGACTGCGCCAAATTTCATTGTCATAGAAAAAGTGGAAAAGAGTTTGATAAGAAATAAAGAATAATATCAAACCTAAGTAATCAGTAAATCGCAAAGGACGCTTGGCTTGTCTTATCAACATTAGGGCCCAATATAAAAATAAAAGTGGCACCAAAAAACGACCAAAGCCAAAAATTAAAGTTAACCACCTAGAAACTAGACTACCAAAGTGACCAGATAAATTAAAAAGCCCTAAAAGACTAACTAATCCAAAGACTATTAAAAAAACAATCACAATGCTTCTTTTAGCCCTTTCGTCTAAATCAAGCCTAGGTAAGCTTATATAATCCAAAGGGTTATTATTATTTTTCTTTTTTCTTCCCATATCAAATTAATTAAAACAATAATTTATTACTAACTAATACTATATAAGTATAGCAGAAGTAAGAAAATAGAAAAAACAAGCGGTTTTTTCGTTAACTTTATTTCTTTATAAAAATGTCTTTATCTCACCCAAAAAATTCTCTTGTTTTTTTAAGATAGCAAGTTTAGTTTTTCCAAAAATTTGTTCATATTTCTCCTTTTTGTTAAAAACTTCTTTTGCTCTCTTAAGTAAAATCCCTTTTTCTAATTTATTTAAATCTATTACTAATTTTGGACATTTTATAAACTCAGCAAAGCTATAATTGCGCAAATCATAAGCAACTGAAATTTCAGCTGTTTTAGCACCGAAAGCCATAACGCCGACATGAAGCATCATGCCAATTATTAAATCCATTTGCCCATAAATATATTTATGTTCAGCTGGCGACAAATCAACTAAGCGAATATTTTTTACCCCCAATTCTTTATAAATATTATCTTCCCCAGGATGATGTTTTAAATAATAAATCTCAAGTTGACGATTTTTTAAAACAGCAAATTCTTTAAAAAAACTAATCACTTCTCTATAAGAGTTTAAAATATCATCGCGCCATTTCCCAAAACCAAGCCAACCGGAATAATTAAGATTAAGACCTATCCTGATAGGAATATTTTTTTTACCTAAAGTAGAAAGTTTTAATTTTTGTAAAGACGCGTTGTTTGGTTTTTTTTCTTTTAAAAATGCAGCCGGATCGCCTATTACTTTTATCTTTGTAGTTTTAACCCCATTTGCTACTAAAAACTTTTTTGTATTATTATCTCTTACCCCCACTGCTTTTGCCGAATTAGCTAAAAAAGCAACGCTTTCAGCTGCTTTTTTAGAAAGAGCTGGGGCATCAACTTCTTTAATATAACCAGCTCCAAAAATAAATAAAGGCAAAGTCAGAGCTGAAATAAATTTATAACTATATGGCAAAAAATAAGAATAAAAAATACCACCACCGCCAATAATTACAAAATCTGCTTTATTTATTTTTTTAGCATCATTAAGCGTTCCATCTTTTAAAAGAGAAACTGGGTAATCTACAATGCGACAAACAGGAAAAAAAGAACGCAAAAGTTCTTGGACGGCTAAAACTATAGCCAAGTCGCCTTTGTTCTTTTTATCCCAAACGTGCAAGTGAGCGATAGTAATTTTTCTTTTTTTATTTTTTAAATCTTCCATAATTTTAAATCACTCTTTACCTTTTGAAGTAATATTTTTGCCTGCTCTTCATTAGAGTCATATTTTAGGAAAAGATAAGTGGCAGTACGCATAGCCGTCCACTCATAATAAAGTTTTATACGAATACGGAGATCTTGGTTGTCATCAATTTTAGCAAAGCGACAATAAGAACTAAGAAAAAGATCAGCAATATTATCAGATATTTTCTGATCGCCAATTTTTATCATAATCTTATACTCAAGTTGTTGCATGAAAGTTCCTAAATCACGAGCAAAATCAGCCAAACACAAATCAGTAAAATCTATTAAGCCAATTGAATCTTCGCCGGTTTTAATAATATTCTCTGGATGAGCATCCCCATGAATTAGGCTTAATTTTATTTTTTTAGCGAAAAAACTCTCTTCAGCACTAATCAATTTACCATAAATTTCTTCTAAATCTTCAGTATATTTCCCGTCATATCGCAAAGTCATTTCCTTAAAAATATTTTCAACGCCCGGCAAAACTGTTTTTATCTCCCCATTTAATGGATTAAAATTCGCATCGCTACTTGCATCCAGAGAGTGTAATTTGGCAAATAATTGAGCGGCTAAAACAGCTATTCTTTCAATTTCTGAAATATTTTTTTCTTTAATATAATATAATAAACTTTCTCCAACAATTGCCTCATAAAATGTCCCATTAAAACTATGGGAAAAAAATAGCGGGCGAGGTAAAAGCATCTGATGATTATTAAATTTTTTCATCCATAAATACCGCAAAGCCCGATAAACATTATCTCTCATTTCATTGCTATGAGCTGAACAAACCAAAGGAACAATTTTTTGACTGCCATCTGGAGACGCAAAATAGACGTCAAATCCAATGACTACATGATAAGTAGTTTCCCAAATTAATTTTTTATAAGGCTTTATCTTTA
Organism: uncultured Gammaproteobacteria bacterium; assembly: GCA_964593665.1. GTDB lineage: Bacteria > Patescibacteriota > Patescibacteriia > Patescibacteriales > UBA12465 > UBA12465. The sequence continues at coordinate 14,545 of CAZQJT010000016.1, read as the reverse complement.
TTCGCACAATATCTTTATACTGCGGATAAAAAGGCAAGGCTTTCCTACGTAAATAAGCAATAGCAAACTCTTCGTTAAGAAGATGTAGAATTTTATTCATATTATTTAGCCCAGTGGTGCTTCCAATGTTTTTCCCAAATTAATTTTTTAATTTTTAAACTATAGCGTTCAGCCGTTAATTTTTTACTTCTAGTCTTTTTATTATTTAAGGACCTAATGCTTCTTACCATGTCATCTAAACCCCGCTCAATATCATCAGGACTCCAAGCATAAGGACCAAAAATCTTAGAAAAATCACGAGCACTAGCCCACCAAAAAGTACAGCTAGCTAAACCGCGGGACAAATGCCAACGATACCAATAATAATTTTTATCCTTGCGATAAGTATCATCTAAAGACAAGGCTAAATTAGCCACCCTCCATAAGCCCTCCTGAATTTTATTGTTTTTATCCTGCCACAGGGCATAAGGGCAAGAAGTTTTTAACTCTTTCGGTGTTGACTCCCAAGAAGATGAAAATAATTTTACTTTTTCTGCTTTTTTAGGAAGACTTGTCAAATAACTAGAAATTGTTTTTGTTTTAAGATCAGCCATTTTGACTATTTTTTCTAATTCAGCAGTTGGATCTTCGTGTCGCAAACCATAAAGCTCAGCATCAGTTGCTGTTAAAACAACTTTTTCTTTTTTTCCATCCTCTTTCTTTTTCTCTAATTTTAAAAGCTCTTGTAAATTATCTGGTGGATAAGCACTAGAGGCTTCTCGATGACGAAAAACAACTTTCAGCCCACTTGCCTCATCAACATACAAAGTATTAATATCTGGTTTATTTTTTAAATCTTTACTAAAAGTAATTTCATCTAAAATAATCCATTGATACCCCAGTTTTTTTACAAGTTTGGCCAAGGGAGCAGAATAGGCCATCTCAGGCAGAAAAAATCCCGTTGGCTTAAAGTTGTCGCCGAAAATATTTTTTAATATTTTTTCATTTGCTCTAATCTGTCTTATTACTTCTTTTTCTGGCAACAGAGGTAAAAAACCATGATAATAGGCAGAGCTCGTTAATTCTATTCTTTTTTTCTTTACTAAAAATTTTAATCTTTCTAAAAAAGAATCTTCTTTGGCATCAACTAATCTTTCTAGCAGACAACCGCTGATATTAAAAGTCATTCTTAAGTCAGGATGTTCTTCGGCTAAGCGTAAAAGACGTAAGTAGCTTTTATCTAAAGCCGTGCGGATATTATAAAAATCAGTATTAGCTGGCTGATAAAGATGTAAAAAATTTAACCAAATCATAATAATTTTTTTTCTTATTTAACCTTAAGCATTTTTTGATATAACTTAACATATTTACGTGCCGGAATTTCCCAGCTAGTAGATTTACTCATTGCTCGTTTTACCAGCCCCTGCCAAGCCTTTTGATGTTTATAGTTTTCCAAGGCTCTAATTATCGCTGCATAAAAAAGAATTTCATCTTCTGCTTTAAAAGTAAAGCCTGTTCCTTTGTTTAAAGCAGGATTAAAATTTTCCACTGTATCTTGTAAGCCACCAACAGCACGCACAATTGGGATACAGCCATAACGCATTGCTATCAACTGATTAATTCCACAGGGTTCATGATTAGAGGGGAGTAAAAATAAATCAGAAGCAGCGTAAAGCAAACTTTCGTCTTTAGACCTTTTGGAAAAAGGCAACCAAACTAATTTATCCTTATGTTTTTTTTGCAACTTTCTAATCGGACTTATGTATTCTTTATTGCCATCCCCTAAAAATACTAATTGGATATTAAGTTTTAAAAGATGGTCAATTATTTTTAATATTAAGTTAAAACCTTTTTGGAAGGTAACCCGGGAGGTTGTGCATAAAATAGGTACATCTAAAACAGGTAAGCCAATTTTTTTTTGTAAATATTTTTTATTCTCTTTCTTTTCTTGCAAATTACCAAGCGAATATCTTTTGTAAAGATTTTCATCTTTAGCTGGATTATAGGTATTATAATCAATGCCATTTATAATACCAAATAATCTATCGGAGCGATTCCTTAAAATCCGCTGCAAATCCTGACCAAATTTTTTGGTCATAATTTCTTCACGATATTGTTCACTGACTGTATTTATTAAATCAGCCGATAAAATAGCTCGTTTAGCAAAATTAATAGTTTCTAGTTTTGGGTCATCTAGATGCGGCACTTTGCCTCGTCCGTAATCTTTCTTTTCTAATGGAATCTCCCACCAATTATGACCCAATTGAAAGATTAAATTATGAATAGTAAAAATAGTCTTGGCATTTTTTAATGTTTTAGAATAACGAAAATCAGTCTTTAAATAATGAGGAATAAGACCGGTCTGCCAATCATGACAATGAATAATGTCAACTGATAGTTTTAAAAGAGATAATAACTTCAAAGCAGCTACGCTAAATACTAAAAATCTTGCATTTTCTCGCGTTGAACCATAAATCTTCTTATGTTTAGAGAAAAATTTCTTGTTTTCAATAAAATAAACTGGCAAACCATCCATTAAATATCCACGCCAATAATTAACTCTTACCGATTCCTGAGAATTAAGACGGACATCAACGTTTTCTAAAATTAATTTTAAATGATACTCATTTTTATCTATTGTCCTTCCATAAAGCGGAGTAATAATTGTAACGTCATGGCCTAATCTTTTTAAGGCTTTCGGCAAACTACGAGCCACGTCAGCTAAGCCACCTGTTTTTGAAAAAGGGGCAATCTCAGAAACAATATGAACAATTTTTATTTTTTTTGGCATAAGCGACAATTTAAAGCGCAAATAGCAATCGCTAAAGCATCGGCCGCATCGTCAGGACGAGGCAAGACCGACAAATTAAGTATTAATTTAACCATCTTTTGAACTTGAAGCTTGGAAGCTTGCCCATAAGCAGTTACAGCTGATTTTACCTGAGCGGGTGTATATTCAAAAACTGGTAATTTGCTTTGTTTAAGAGTTAGCAGGGCTACGCCACGAGCTTGGCCAACAATTAAAGCGGTCTTTACGTTTTTATTAAAAAATAGCTGTTCAATAGCGGCGTAATGTGGTTTATATTTCTTTATTATTTTAGCTAACTCTTTATGAAGAATATCTAAACGAGTAATTAAATCTTGATTAGAAGCAGTTTTAATAGAACCATAGGTGATACAAGTTAAGCGACTCCCTTCGGCTTTTATCACTCCATAACCAGTATCGGCAATTCCCGGGTCTATTCCTAAAATTATTTTTTCTTGAACCATAATGGCCAGAATTATAGAACTACAATAAATTAGTATAATAGTCGCTTACGTCCTCATTATCTTCTAATTCTTCAAAAAATTTCTCCATTTTTTCTTTATCGCTTTCATCTAATTCCATTTTCTCCTTAGCGACATATTCTATTTCCGCTGATTCAATTTTTAATCCTTTGCTTTCTAAAAAATCACGTGCTATTTGCAAATCTTTAATTTCAGTTTGAATGCTAATTCCCTCTTCTTCTTTTATAAAATCAACAATTCCTTTATCTATTAACTCCAGTTCTAAGTCTTCTAAAGAAACTTTCTTTTCCTTTATTTCTTCTTGATTTAACAATATCACTCCTAATTGAGAAAAGTTCCACAAAACTGAACTAAAAGCACCGCCATTTTTAGTAAACAAATGACGAACACTAGCCCCGCTCCTATTTTTGTTATCTGTTAAACACTTAACCACTATTTGTATACCTGGAGGGACAATGCCTTCGTAATATAATTCTTCTATAATTTCTCCTCCCAGTTCTCCAGTTCCTTTTTTTATTGCTCTTTCTATATTATCCTTGGGCATACTAGCCTCCCGCGCCCTATCAATTGCCGCCCTTAATGAAGGGTTAGCAGCCGGATCGCCACCTTTACGAGCAGCTATCGTTATTATATTTCCTAACTTAGTAAAAATAGCGCCTCTCTTGGCGTCAACTAGAGCTTTTTGGCGATGCGTTGTCGCCCATTTAGAGTGTCCTGACATAGAAAGCTTTCTTATTGATTAGTATTTTTATACTATCTTAAATTGAAATAAAAATCAAGATGAATTATAATGAAAAAACAAGTAAAATAACAAAAAATATGACAAATATTGATCTGCCAAACATAGATAAGACCGTTATAGCGGCCTTAGATTTTTTTAGCAAAAACCCGCCAAAAAAATTAAATTTAAAAAAATATAAAAACCCTATTGTGGTTGGAAGCGGCAATGCTTATAACATTGCTCGCGCTATTTTTTCTTCTACTGCAATAGCTATCAGCAGTGAAAGTGATTTCAAGGAAACCTTAGCTAGGCAGAAACAATTAATAAAAACAGGGGTTGTTCGTGAAGCTATAATAATTTCGGCCTCAGGAGAAAAAGACTCCGTTTGGGAAATTAAATTAGCTAAAAAGTATAGGTTAAAAACTATTCTTCTTACCTGTGCTACTAATTCTAGAGCTGGCCTTTTAGCCGATGAAGTTATTGTCTATCAGAAATTAAGTGAACCATATACTTACAATGTTTCTACTTATCTGGGCATGCTTTTATCAATCAGTGGAGAAAAGGCAATTAATATAAAAAAATATATAATAGGGTTAAAATTACCAGATTTTAAAAAATATAAAGCTTATTCTTTTGTTTTACCAGACAAAGTTGCCTCAATCGCACCAATGTTAGAAATAAAAAGAGATGAATTGTTTGGTCCCTTTGTTTTTCTCAGGGCTTTTAGTTTTGGTCAGGCGCGTCATGCTAAATTCGTTAACAATTCTAAAGAAGAATTGGTAATAAGCTTAGGCGAAAATAAATATTTTGGTCTACCAGAAAATAGATGGGAAATAAAAATTCCTTCAAAAATACAATTAGGCTTAGCCATGGCTCTAAATTATTATTTAATTGGTAAAATTCAATCCATAAAAAAGCCTTATTTTAAAAAAAATATTGCTAAATATTGCCAAGAAGGGCCAAGCGCCTATGGACAAACCAAGTCTTTTCCGGTTATTGTTGAATAAAGTAAAAGATTTTTTAAAATAAACACATATAAAGAAAAAGTTGATAAGACAATTAAAAAAGGTGGCTATTGAATCTGGGCTTCTTTCTCTTAAATTTTTAATGCTGCTCAAAAAAATATTATTCCTGCCTATTAGACTAATAACTAATTCTTTTCTTTTTTTATTTAAAAACTTCTTCTATAAAATCCTAATAAAGATCTACTATCAAATTTTTCGCTTAAAAAATAGTGGCCTTATTAAAAATTCTCCCCTTGAACTTCTTTGGCGTCAGCCCGCCTACCTTTTTATTTTTATCCTCACAATAGCAATTAGTTTATCTGGTCTTATCGGACCAAAAAGAGCTAGTGCCATGCAAACTAAAATAAGGCAGACTGTTTTATCAAATTTAATTCAAAATGAATTCAACGCTGTAGTTGAAGAAGTTTTAATAGAAGAAGAGGCAGTATCAATTAACAGCCTGGTAACGGTTGGGGATAAATATAGCGACGATATTCTTGCTTTAGAAAAACAACTAACTGCGGAAAATGAAGAAGAAATACTACCAATTGACTCTTTGTTCTTCAATGAAGACCATGATTTATTAATAAAACCATCAATCTCGAATAATTTAACAGAGGAAACTGGCGAAACAAATTCTCCTTCCAGACAAGAAATAGTCTATTACACTGTAAAACAAGGTGATACGGTTTCTTCAATTGCTCGTAGTTTTGGAATAACTGTAAATACTGTTTTGTGGGCTAACAATCTCAGTACCTACAGTTTATTGAAAATAGGCGACAAATTAACCATACTTCCACAAAGCGGACTTCTTTACACCGTTAAAAAAGGTGATACTTTAGCAGCGATTTCTAGAACATACGATGTAGATATGGATAAAATTATTGCCGCTAATTCTTTAGGTAATACCTTGCAGGTTGGTGCTAAGCTCATTATACCAGGAGCAAAAAAGATTAGCGCTCCGGCAATTAGAACAACTTCAAATACTAGCTATACCGGTGTTTCAGTTATTAAAGATTTAGTTAATCCGCCAGCTAAGCCAAGCACTACTAAAATGGCTTGGCCAACTGAGGGTTATCGCATTACTCAATATTTCTCTTGGAGCCATCCTGGTCTTGATATTGGCAATAAAACTGGCACCCCTCTTTATGCCGCCGAAGATGGTAAAGTAATAATTTCTCAAGGTGGTTATAATGGTGGTTATGGTAATACCATATTACTAGACCACGGCGATGGTGTTAAAACTCGCTACGGTCATGCTTCAAAATTATATGTTAAAGTTGGTGATACAGTAAAAAGAGGCGAAGTTATCGCCGCAATGGGATCAACTGGCCGATCAACTGGACCACACATCCATTTTGAAGTTATAATAAACGGGACTAAATACAATCCATTAAATTATATAAGATAAAAATATGGGACAAATATTTTTAGGTTTAATTATTTTAGCAGGCGGTCTTTTTTTAGTTATTAAAACCGAATGGTTATTAGAAAATTTTGGCCGTATCGCCTGGTTCGAGGCTAAACTTTCCGCTGAAGGTGGCAGTCGTTTAGGCTATAAACTTCTTGGCTTAGCAGCTATTTTAATTGGTGTAATAGTTATGACCGGCAGCGGTTCTGATTTTATGAGTTGGGTTGTCAGTCCCCTGGTTAGACACAACTAGTAGAGTTGTCCCCTTCACAAATTTTTATTTTGTGTTTATAATCAAAATGCCCATTAAGAATAGATGGGCCCTTAGCTCAGCTGGCTAGAGCACCTGCTTTGCAAGCAGGGGGTCAAGGGTTCGAATCCCTTAGGGTCCACAAATAAAAATCATCCAAGTTTACTTGGGTGATTTTTATTTTGTCGGCTAATCTAAAAAATTAAACTGAAAAGTAGTACTACTTTTCAAATTAAAACTAGATCTAATTAATATCAAAATGTCTTCTTAAATAATCTTTAATCTTTGTCGCAATATCTTCATTAATTTTTCCTATTACTTTATCAAATCTCGCATAATCAAAAGACATTATACAATACACTTTAGCTAGCGAATCGGACATTAAATTATTTTCTTTACAAACTTCTACTAAAATATCATCCGGCATACGATTGTCTTTCTGTGAAGTGAGCGGAATTATAGTAACCAAATTTGTCTTTTTTAATTGTTTATCTGATTGCACGACAATTGCTGGTCTTTTACTTTGATATTCGTGTCCGACACTAGAATCAAACTCAACTCAAACAACATCGCCAAAGCTAATCTCGTCTTTTGTCATCATAGATTTTAGTAATAATCGTACTCTGTTTTAGAAATAGAGCCTAATTGGTTTAATATGTCTTTAGCTCCTGTCATTTTAAAATATCTTAAATCATCAATGCTTCTTTTGGCATAAGGTGTTTGACGTTCAAAAACAAGATTATACGGAATGACTTCCTTGTCACTGGTCAGTTGCCAAGGGGCATCGCCATGCGAATATTCTTCTATCTGTGAAGCAGACATATTAGAAAGGGATCCTATGACATCATCAATAACTTTTGTTTCTTTGGGGCACAAAGAATCAATATCGTGTCCGATTAAATTAATATAGCGTTTTATTTTTAGACCAAAGTAATCAGAAATAATAATTTTAAGTTCTTGATCAGACTTCATCGCTTCAATAACAGGCAAATATTGCATGGCTATTGGTGCCGGACCATATTGCAGATGAATATATTCTAATCCAGAGATTGATTGATTGTTAATTTCAAAATTATCAAAATCAATAAAATATAATAATTTATATAATACCGTTTCTCCGACGTTCGGTTTTCCTGCGCATTTTTCCAGAATATACAAAATAACATTTTTTAATTTTTTTGGATCAAAATTATTAACTTTTTTTTGACTCTTGACTAGTTTGATATCTGGCAATTCATCTTCAATTAAAAAATAATCAGTTTTTAATTTAAAGACTTCGGCTATTTTGGCCAACTCTAAAAAATCAACGCTTCTATTGCCTTGTTCGATTTGTGACACAGCGACTCTTGATAAGCCAATTTTCTGAGCCAATTCTTCTTGGCTCATGTTGCCGAACTCTCTTAAAGCCTTAATTTTATTGCCCAGAGATTGTTTGTTAATCATAAAATTGATATAAAATCTGTCAATATTTTGTTTTATGATAGAATAATTGACATTATTCTTAATATTTTTATAATAAACAAAAAACCTTAATACAATAGACATTATCTTATTATATTAAACAGTTGAAAAAATCTTTCAGCTGGAATAGTATTTAAATGATAATACAATAAAATATGGGCAAGTGGCGAAACTGGTAGACGCGCTACGTTCAGATCGTAGTGATAGTAATATCATGGAGGTTCAAGTCCTCTCTTGCCCACTCTTAAAATATCTTCCAAAAATAGATTATTAGCTCAGCTGATCAGAGCGTCCCGTTCACATCGGAAAGGCCAGCGGTTCAAACCAAATATAATCCACTGATAAAATCCATTTTATTTATCTTTTAATCAGTTTTAAAACTGATTTTTTAAAAAAAGGAAAATTGCTCCCCTGCCCTAAAGATGATAAAATTAAATCATGCCTAAAACAAAACAAAGATTAATAATTATTGACGGAAACGCCTTGATACACAGAAGTTTCCATGCTTTGCCGCCAACTTTAAGGACCCAAAAGGGTGTTTTGGTTAATGCTGTTTATGGCTTTGCCTCTTTTCTTTTAAAAGCCTTAAATGAATTTAATCCTGAATATGTCGTTTTAACACTAGATAAAAAGGGGCCGACTTTTAGGCACGAAGCTTATACTGAATACAAAGCAACTAGAGTTAAAGCTCCTGATGAATTATATGAACAAATTCCGTTGGTAAAAGAAGTAGCCACGGCTTTTAATATCCCAATTTTTGAATTAAGTGGCTTTGAGGCCGATGATTTAATCGGCACTATTTGCGAAAAAACTAAAAAAGAAAAAAATTTAGAAAAAATAATTATTACTGGTGATTTAGATACTCTGCAACTAATAGATGAGAATACTAAAGTCTACACCATGAGCCGCGGTTTAAACGATAGCGTTTTATATGACTCTTTGGCTGTTTATGCTCGTTACCACCTTGCCCCAGAACAAATTATTGACTACAAAGCCCTAAGGGGTGATGTTAGCGATAATATCCCTGGCGTCAGGGGAATAGGAGAAAAAACTGCTAGTGATTTAATATCTGAATTTAAAGATTTAAACGGTGTTTACAAGGCGGCTAAAGAAAACCACAAAAACATCAAACCACGTATTATTGAATTGTTAAAAGCTAGTCAAAAAAACGCCTATTTGAGCCAAGAATTGGCCACTATAAACAAAAAAGCACCTATTGAATTTTCTTTGCAGAAAATAACTTTTTCATCTTTTTCTTCAGACAAGGTTTTAAAGATATTTAGTGAATTAGAATTTAAATCTCTTTTGCCTAAAGTTAAAGCTTTAAGAGAAAAAACTGACAAAACAGAAATAGACCCAAATAAAAACTTAGCTAGCAAAGAAAAAATTTCAAACTACGAATTAATTATTGATGAGAGAGATTTCATCTCTTTCTTGGAAAAATTAGAAAAACAAAAAGAATTTTCCTTTAGTGTCTTAGCCTCAGACCCAGATCCTTTAAAAAGTACCTTGATTGGTTTAGCTTTTTCTTGGAAAGCGGGGGAAGCTTTTTTTATTAAAACAAATAAAGAAAATTTAAAATTATTACACCCTATTTTAAATAATCCTGAAATTAAAAAAAATGGACACAATGTAAAACATAGTTGGCGTATCTTAAAAAACAATAATCTAAACCTAGAAGGAATTTCTTTTGACGTCATGATAGCATCATATCTTTTAAATCCCGGCAACCGCCAACACAACCTTGAATCTATTGCTTTTAATGATTTGGGGCTTGAAAAAATGAATAGTCAAGACACTAAAAAAACAGAAGCAACACAATTGTCTCTGAATTTTAAAGAAATAGATTTAGAAAAAATTAGTCTTTATACTTGTGAAGAAGCTGATTTTATAAATCGCCTAACAAAAATCCTGAAAAAGCGCTTACAAGAAGAAGATTTATGGGGATTGTTTAATGAAATGGAAATGCCACTTATAAAAGTCTTAGGACAAATGGAAGAAAATGGAATAAAACTTTCTCTTCCCCTAATTTCTAATTTAAGAAAAATAGTTGGTGAAAAAATTACTAAGTTAGAAAAAAATATATATCAATTAGCAGGAGAAAAATTTAATATAAATTCCACTAAACAATTAAAAGAAATTTTATTTGTAAAACTTGAAATATCAACTAATAATATTAAAAAAACTAAAACCGGATTTTCAACTGCTGAAGATGAACTGGAAAAACTAGAAAATAATCATCCCATAATTCCTTTTTTACGCGAATATAGAGAGCTTAATAAACTACAAACAACCTATCTTAACGCCCTGGGAAAAATGATAAGCCCCAAAACTGGCCGTATTCATACTAATTTCAACCAAACAGTAACAGCAACCGGACGCCTTTCTTCAAGTGACCCTAATTTACAAAATATTCCCATTAAAACTAAAGAGGGGCAAGAGATAAGAGAGGCTTTTGTGGCTTCCCCGGGATATAAATTACTTGGACTAGACTATTCTCAAATTGAACTTCGCCTAGCTGCTCATCTTTCAGGCGACAAAAAACTAATTAAAGCCTTTAAAAATAATGAAGACATCCACACTGCCACTGCTGCGGAAATAAACGATGTTAGCTTAAAGGAGGTAACTAAAAAAATGCGACGTGAAGCTAAGGCTATTAATTTTGGTATTCTCTATGGCCAAGGGCCACATGGTTTAAGTCAGGCTGCCTCCATCCCTTATTACCAGGCAAATGAATTTATAAAAAAATATTTTCTTGCCTATCCAAGTATTAAAAAAATGATTGAAAAGACAATAAAAGAAGCACAAAAAAATTCCTACGCTATTACACTTTTTGGTCGCAAACGCCCACTTCCAGAAATAAATTCAAATTTAGTTTTTGTTAGAAAAAGCGCCGAAAGAATGGCCACCAACACACCTTTACAAGGCACAGCCGCTGACATGATAAAAATAGCCATGATAAAAGTTTCTCAACTAATTTCCGGAAAAGAAGATGAAATTAAAATGTTGCTTCAAGTACACGATGAATTGATTTTTGAAATAAAAGAAGATAAGCTAAATTTTTATGCACCAAAAATAAAAAAAATTATGGAAAATATAATACCGCTAAAGGTTCCAATTATAGTAGACGAAAATAGTGGTAATAACTGGGATGATTTAAAATAAAATAAACAAAATGCGCTATCCATTTTTAAAAAAATTAGAAAATAAAAAAATTGCTCTTTTGGGACTAGGCCTTGATAACCAAGCACTTTTAGCTTTACTTAAAAAATATAAAATAAAAACAAAAATAACTATAAAAGATTTTCGCCAAGATGGAGAAAATTTTAATAAAAATCTCCACAAATTTGATATATTATTCAGGTCTCCCGGCTGGCCAGTTTCTTGCCCAGGGATAAGCGAAGCTTTAAAAAAAGGAAAGACGGAATTAAGCAGCCCTCTTAATCTTTTTTTCGCAATATGTCCAACTAAAAAAATTATTGGCATTACTGGTACCAAGGGTAAGGGCACAACTGCTAGTTTAATTTATAAAATAATAAAAGACAGTAAACAAAAAGTTTATTTGGGTGGAAATATAGGCATATCACCTTTAAGTTTTGTAGATAAAATAAAAAAAGATGATTATGTTATTTTAGAATTATCCAGCTTTCAACTAGAAGATATCTCTTTTTCTCCTTATGTAGCAGTTATAACCAACTTATACAAAGAACATCTAAGGCCAGCTGATCCAAATAATCCAAACTTTCACAAAACCTATCAAAAATACTGGCAAGCAAAATTAAATATCGCCAAACAAAAAACCAATCGCTATTTGGTGATAAATGAAAAATTAAAAACAAAAATAAATAAAGAAAGTCTGCCTGGAAAAATAATATATTTTTCCAATCTACAAATAAAAAGCAAACTAACCGGCAACTACAATCAAGAAAATATTGCGGCTGCTTTAAAAGTAGCCGAAATTATAAAAATAAAAAGAAGCCAAGCAGAAAAAACTATCGCTTCTTTTAAAAACTTAGAACATCGTCTGGAACTAGTTAATGAGATAAACGGTGTTAAATATTTTAACAACAGTTTTTCTACAACCCCCGAAAGTACTACCCTTGATTTAAAATCATTTTCCTCGCCAATAATCCAAATTGCTGGTGGCGCTGATAAAGGAGCTTGCTTTAAAAATCTAGCTAAAGAAATAAAAAAGAAAACTAAATTTTTAATTCTTTTGCCAGGGGGCGGTAGCGATAAAATAAAAAAAGAGTTATCGCTTATAAAATTTCCACCACAAAAATTACAACTAGTAAACGACATGTCTGAAGCTCTTAAATTTGCTAAACGTGAAGCGATAAAAGGTGATATTATACTTCTTTCAACTGGTTGCGCTAGTTTCGGTATCTTTAAAAATTACAAAGAAAGAGGTGAATTATTTAAAAAATATGCCAGAGAATAAACCTAAAAATATTATTGGTGTTTTTGACTCAGGCCTAGGTGGCCTAAGTGTTTTAAAATATTTTCTACAGAAATTATCAAAATACAATTATCTTTATTTAGGCGACACCGCTCGTCTTCCTTATGGCTCAAAATCACCAGAAACAATTTACGAATACACCCGCCAAGCAGTTGATTTTCTTTTTCAAAAAGGTTGTAATCTTATTATCATCGCTTGTAATACTGCTTCAGCCCAAGCCTTACGCAAACTACAACAAGAATACTTACCTAAAAATTATCCAAACTGCCGCATTTTGGGGGTTATCCGTCCATTAGTAGAAGCTGCTTCTAATAAAAGATTTAAAAAGATTGGTATCTTGGGAACCAAGGCAACCGTTTCTTCAAACGCCTATAAACACGAACTTCAAAAAATAAATCCGGGCGTAGAAGTCTATCAACAAAGTGCTCCTTTGCTTGTTCCTTTAATTGAAGAGGGTTGGTTAAAAAAACCAGAGACAAAGATGATTTTAAAAAAATATCTTCGTCCACTTAAAGCTAAGCAAATTAATACCTTAATACTAGCTTGTACACATTATCCCTTTTTGTATAAGCAAGTTGTAAAAATAATGGGAAAAAACATCAAAGTTCCGCATCCCGGAGAAATAGTTGCTGATAGCTTAAAAAATTATATTAATCATCATCCAGAATTAAAGTTAAAAGAAGTAAGTTCTCCGTCTTTGAATTATTATGTTACGGATTCTTTGGATAATTTTCGTGCACAAGCAGAAAAATTTTTAGAAAAACCTATTAAAAATCTAAAACAAATAGATATTTCTGAATTATAATATGATTATCTTCCTCCACGGGGCAGACACTTTTCGCAGTCATCGTCTCCTCCAAGAAATGAAAAATAAGTTTATAAAAGACACTGATAAAGATGCCCATAGTTTGGTTTTTATAGACGGACAAAGCACTAGCCTAAAAGAACTGTCTGAAAAGATAAATACCGGGTCTTTGTTTGTAAAAAAAAGATTAGTGATAATAAAAGATATTTTTAAAAACAAAAAAACTGGAATCCTAAAAAGTCTTCAAGAATATCTAAAAAAATTTGAGCAAACAGAAGAAATAATAATTATATTTTTAGATGAAGAAATTGTCTCTAAAAATATTTCTTTGAAAATTGAGGCTAAAACCTTATTTAATTTTCTAAACAAACAAAAATTTGTTCAAGAATTTAAGCCCTTAAACAACCAACAACTTTTAGCTTTTATTAAAAAGGAAGCGGCTTTATATAAAAAAGAATTTATAATAAACGCTGCTAACAAATTAATACTTGCCAGTAACGGTGATCTTTGGACTATTGCCAGTGAAGTTAAAAAATTATCTTTTTATAGTCAAACTAATATTATTACTGAAAAAGATGTTCAAGAACTATCAGCTAGTATTATCAATGAAGATATTTTTTCTTTTACCGATGCTTTAAGCACTAAAAATAAAACATTAGCCATCAGTCTTTTAGAAAAACAATACGCCGCCGGCTTAAGTGATGAATATCTAATTTCCATATTAGTTCGTCAATTTAAAATCCTTTTACAAATAAAAAATCATTTAATATCGGGGGTAAAGGCGGAAAAGATGGCAGAAAAAATAAAATTACATCCTTATGTAATAAAAAAGGGCTTAGTCCAAGTAAATAATTTTTCAGAGAAATCTCTTTTAAAAATTTTTAACAAATTAATTTTCCTTGATTTCGCTAATAAAACTGGCCACAGCCAAACAAAAACGGAATTAATGCTTCTTATTTCTGAATTATAGTAAATAACTTGCCTTTTTATTTATTATTTGTTATATTTTTATTCGTAATTTTATTGGGCGATTAGCTCAGTTGGTTAGAGCGCAACACTGATAATGTTGAGGTCGGAGGTTCGAATCCTCCATTGCCCACACCGAAAAAAATAAATATAGCGGGATAGAGCAGTTGGCAGCTCGCCAGGCCCATAACCTGGAGGTCG
>CAZQJT010000015.1:5881-19903 GCA_964593665.1 uncultured Gammaproteobacteria bacterium | reverse complement strand
CTGTTGTCTTAATGCTTACTATCTTAATGCTCTGTAAGTTTACTAGCTCAGGATTGATAATAGTGAGTATTATGTATGAAGCGGCTAAAATTATTATACCGCTTATACTACCAATTATTAAATTTTTTGCTTTTCCTATTTGCGAAGCATCTCCTCTTGATAATAACCATAAAACACCGCCAGCCATAAGCATGATGGCTGCTAATATACCAGCGATGGCAATAGCGTAATTATAAAAGCCCTTGATGTATTGCCCAAGCCAGGGGATGTAACAAGCTTCACCTTCTACGCATTGAATATCGCTAAGCGCTTCCATGCCCGGTATTTTTATTTTTATATCAGGAGCTTTAAAAAGAGGTCCATTTTCTTTCACTGTTTCCGCATTTTCAATTACAGTAGCGCAACAACATTCATGCGTGCCGCCATATCTACCAGCTGGTTTTGATCCACATTTTTCTTCAGCTTCTTTGGACAAGGAATTAATTTTTGTTTCTCCATTTAGACAACCGCCACTTTCGGAAATTAATCCTCCGGTTTCAGGATGGTATAAGGCACTAACCTCTCTCCAAACACAACTATCAAGAGTCTCAGCACTAGTAATAAATGGAAATAAAAAAGAAGCAGCTATTATTAAAATAAATATTTTATAGAAGATTTTATTCATATTAAAGCTTATATTTTTTAATATTTTCTTCAGCTATTTTTTGAATTGTTGCAAGGTCAGAATCTTTTAAGTGTTTGAACCTTCCTTGTTTTTTTAAATATTCTTGAACCGGTTTAGCTTGAAAGTTGGTGGTAACGCTGGAAGAGGTAAGTTTTAAGTCAGTGTATTCTAAAAGGGGATAAAGGCCAGTTTGAACAGCTAATTTTCCCATCATTATTGCTTCATCAGTATTTATTTTCCAACCGGGAATACAAGGAGAAAGGATTTGAATATAACTTGGGCCATCAGTAGCCAAAGCTTTTTTTACCTTATTACTAATATCATCAGGAAAACCAGCGGTAGATTGAGCAACGTATCTCAATCCATGTGCTAGAGCAATCCCCAGCATATCTTTTTTTCTCTGTGTTGAGCCAATAGAGGATGCCCCAGATGGGGAAGTGGTTGTATCAGCACCGTAGGGAGTGGCACCCGATGCTTGGATGCCGGTATTAGAATAGGCCTCAGTGTCGTAGCAAATATATAAAATATTTTCATTTCTTTCCCACATGCCACTAATTAATCCTAATCCGATGTCATAAGTACCACCATCACCCGCCTGGACTACTACTTTTGTTTTTTTGTCTTTTTTTTGCTTTAAGGTCGCAGAGATACCAGAAGCGACTGCGGCTGAATTTTCAAATAAAGAATGTATCCAGGGCAGACCCCAGGCACTTTGCGGATAGGCGGTGGTAGTTACTTCTAAACAACCAGTTGCGTTGGCAACGATGGTATTTTTAGTAAGGCTTCGCATAACAGCTTGTACAGCTACCATTTGTCCGCAGCCAGCACAGGCATTATGTCCAGGAGAGATGAATTTAGTATTATTATTTTTAGTCATATTTATTTTATTTTACATTGGCCAGTGAAGGTGGCATCACAAGCATGTGTTTCTGCGTTAAAACCTTCGTAATAAATAGTTCCTCTTAACCAATTATCCTCTTTGTTACAGATTTCTTTACACTCTTCTACGCTTACTGGCGTTCTTACACATCTATAAATAGTTTTAGTTTGGAGATTTTCCCAAGAATTAAAAGAACATTGGCAACAGATTTTATTAGGAGAACAAGAGAATAGTTCTGCCTTGCCATATTTTACACAAACATTTTCATTTAAACATTCCGGCGATGTTGTTGGACAAACAGCTTCTTTACCAGTATTTTCACCTTGAGTGATTATTTTTTTACCATTTTCTTCTTTGTATGGTATTTTTATTAATCCATCGTTAGGATTGCAACAATTTAAATAACCCAAAACAACTGGTTCAGTCACCTCCATGCTTATTACCTGTAGTTTGGTTAGTTCTGGGTTAATGGTATTTAAAATAATCCAAGAGCAAGCTAAAATTATCATTCCAGTTATGCTACCAGCTATTAATTGTTTAGCCTTTGACACTTTTCCAGAATCACCGCCAGATGTTAGCCAAATAATACCAGCCCCCATTAAAACTATTGTTGCTAAAATAGCAACAATCGCTAAAGCATAATTAAAAACAGCAATGATATAACGAGCTAAAAGATCGCTTTCCATTTTTCCAGTTTCTTCATCTAACTGGCCAACGGAAGTAGAGGCTCCTTTTATAAACTCAGATCCAGGAATGGTAATTTGGGGGATGAAATTAAGTGATGTGCCCAAGTCTTTTTTGGATTGAGCTGAGCTTATGTTCGCAAAAGAAAATAAACAAGAAATAGCAACAATGAAAGCCAAAGTTATTTTTATTTTTTGAAACGAGATAAAAAATTTTTTCTTCTTCATATTGTTTCTATAAATTGGGGTTCTTTATAATTATTTTTTGCCTTATTTACTATTTCTTTAATGGTTTTTTCGGTGATATCACGTCCACCTAAGCCGATGATAAAATTATTGATATTTAATTTGTTGTTTTTTAGCCCGGCTTTTATATCTGAAAACAATGGACCGCTTTGTCCCAGTCCTATGGCTTTTTCTAAAACAGCTATGTTTTTAGCTGGGAGAATTATTTTATTAATTTCATCTTTTGGAAAAGGACGGTATGTTTTTATTTTCAAAATACCCACTTTCTTAGATAAAGATTTGTCTTTATTGATTGTTTCACGAATAGTGCCAATAACTGAACCAAGAGAGATTAAAATAGTTTCAGGATTTTTTGGTCCATAGTATTCAATTAATCCATTATCTTCATTTTTTCTATCTAAGATAATTTTTAATTTCTTATATTCATTTTTGATTGTTTTTAAGCTAGCTATTAAATCGTGCTGTAAGCTAGCTCTGGTTTGCCAATAGTTAGCCGGAGTAAAGAAGGCACCCATGGTGACAGGAGACAAGGGATCAAGAAAATTATTTTTTTCTGGTCTGTATTTAGGAAGATATTTTTTAATAGTTTTTTTATCGGGAATAATTACTGGTTCGTAGGCGTGGGTTAAAATAAAGCCATCAACATTTACAAAAACTGGTAAATGTAGAAGTTCGCCTATTTTATAGGCTAAAATATGAAGATCAACTGCTTCTTGATTATCACTAGCAAACAAAACTATCCAGCCAGCATCACGAACCGCCATGATATCACTATGATCATTCCAAATGTTAATAGGAGAGGAAATTGCGCGGTTAGCACAAGTCATTACTACCGGTAATCTAAGACCAGCAATATTATAAACAACCTCTGTCATTAAAAGTAACCCTTGTGAGCTGGTGGCACTATAGGTGCGTGAACCGCTAGCACTAGCACCCAAGACAATAGAAGCGGCCGCAAATTCGCTTTCTGCTCTAACATATTCATAATTTGTTAGGCCATCTGCTTTTAATTTTGCCAACCTCTCAACTATGTGTGTTTGCGGAGTAATGGGATAGGCAGAAATTACATTTGGTTCTATGTTTTTTATTACTTCGGCAATCGCCTGTGAGCCTTCTAGAATTTTTTTTCTATAATCCATATTATTTTAATAATCTTTTACCATTTTTATTGCTTTAACTGGACATTCACGAGCACACAAACCACAACCTTTGCAATAATCATAATTAGTTTTTGGTTTTAATTTTTCATGGTTTTTCATTTTTTCCATAACAATACAACCTTCGGGACATATTTTGGCGCATAAACCACAACTAATACAAAGATTCAAATCTGTTTCTGGTTTTTTTGTTCGCCATGAACCGGTTTTGTTTTTTAAGCTACTGCTTGGTTTAGTAATTAACTCTACTTTTTTATTTGGTGTTTTCATAGCTTTTGGTAATAGCAATATTATTCTTATTAATAATTTCTTTTCCTTTTTCTTGAAATTTTTCAGCAATCGCTTTTTTTAAAGAAGCAAGTGATAAGAGTTTGGTGTGTCTGGCAAAAGCACCTAAAATTACCGTATTAACAATATTTTTTCCAAAGATATCTAAGGCAATTTCTGTCGCTGGAGTAAAAAAGACTTTTTTAAATTTTTTTTCTATCTCTGGCCAAGAATCTTTAGAAGAATTAATAATCAATATTGTGTTTTTATCGCTACCAGCAAAAATTTCCTTGTTTTCTAATAAACTCTCATCTTGAATTATTAAAATAGAAGGTTTATATATTTGTGAGCGAGTAATTATTGGTTGACGACTTAAACGAACAAAAGATTGAATGGGTGCTCCGCTTCTTTCTACTCCAAAATTTGGGAAAGCTTGTGTTTCTAGGCCTTCATAAAAAGCAGCTAGGGCAATTATTTCAGCAGCGGTAACAACACCTTGTCCGCCTCTTCCGTGAATACGGATTTGTTCCATATAGTTATTTCTTATTTATAATTTATTCATTTTCTTGTATTTCCATTGTTTTCAGTATGTTATCAAACATTTCACGAAATTTATCAGCCGAATAATAACCGGTTAAAGGATAATTATTAATAAACCAGGTCGGTGTTCCACTAATTTTTAAGAGGATTCCATCATCGTAATCGCGTTTTATAGAAGTTATATAACGACGTTCATCAAAACAAGTTTCAAATTGACTTAGATTTAATTCTAATATTTCCGCCCAAGCTAAAAGATCGGCCTTAAGTTGTGCCCCTGTATCTAAAAGTATATCTTGTTGGCTAAAAGTTAGGGCATAGGCATCCCAATATTTGCCCTGTTCGCCGGCACAACGGACGGCTAGCGCTAAGTCAATAGAGTTTTCATGAACAGGAAAATCACGAATTGTTAGTTTAACTGAATCCTGATATTCGTTTACTAATGGAATTATTTCTAAGGCGGCTTGGCGACAATAAGGACAGGAAAAATCAGAAAATTGAACTATATTTATTTTTGGGTTATTGCTTCCCAAAGAATATCCACTGGGTCCGGCCACGGCATCTAAATATGCTTGGCGCATCTCTTCATTTTGTGTACTAAAACCTTCTTTTTGTATTCTTTTTACCTCTTTAAAGACGTAAATAGTTGATAAGATTATAAGAGCTGCTAAAAAAAACAGAAAAATAATTAATATTTTTCCCCACAACTTTTTGTGCCAAGGAACAGTTTTTCCTTTATGGCGTGCCTTCATCTCGGCATATTTTAAGCGTTCATCTAAACTCATATAAATTGAAAAATAAGCTTTTATCAAGTATAATTTTATTATAACATAATTTATGAAAATAATCTCTTGGAATGTTAATGGAATAAGGGCGATTGCTAAAAAAGGATTAGCGGATTTTTTAAATCAGGAAAAACCTGATATTTTTTGTGTTCAGGAGGTAAAAATTTCTTCATCTGCTCGCCTATCTGCTGAATTAGACTTTTCTGGCTACAGAGAATATTGGAATTCGGCTAAGCGGCCAGGTTATAGTGGGACAGCCGTATTTATAAAAGAATCTTTAAATGAACCGCTATCTATTAGTAATGGCTTTAAAAACCCTCTTTATGATAATGAGGGAAGGGTACAAACGGTAGAGTTAAAAGACTATTTTCTCCTTAATATTTATTTTCCTAATGCTAATTCAGAACTGTCACGCTTGGATTATAAATTAGATTTTAATAAGGAGTTGTTAAAGTATTTAAAAAAACTTGAAAAAAAGAAGTCAGTTATTATTACTGGAGATTATAATGTTGCTCACCAGGAAATTGATTTGGCTAGGCCTAAGGAAAATGTTAGCAGTCCTGGATTTACCAAAGAAGAGAGAGCTTGGATGGATAGTTTTATCGCCAATGGTTTTGTTGACACCTTTAGATTTTTAAATGGCAATAAGATTCAATATTCTTGGTGGAGCTATCGTTCTTTTGCGCGCGAACGTAATGTTGGTTGGCGGATTGACTATTTCTGCGTATCGGCTAAACTTAAAAAAAGACTAAGAAAATCTTATATATTAGATAAAATAAAGGGTTCAGACCATGCGCCCGTAGTGCTAGAAATAGATTAAATAAGATTTGATATAATAATATGTATAATCATCAGGAAATTGAAAAAAAATGGCAGAAGATTTGGGAAGAATCTAATCTTTATAGGACAGAAAATGATTTTTCTAAACCGAAATATTATATTTTAGACATGTTTCCTTATCCCTCTGGCGTTGGGTTGCATGTTGGGCATCCCAAGGGCTATATTGCCACTGATGTTTTAGCGCGTTTTAAAATGATGCAAGGGGTAAATGTTTTACATCCCATGGGTTTTGATGCTTTTGGCTTGCCGGCAGAAAATTATGCTCTGAAGAATAAAGTCCATCCTAAAATTAACACCGAAGAGAATATAAAAACATATAAAAAACAGTTGTCAATTTTAGGCTTAGCTTATGATTGGAATAGAGAAATAAGTACTATAGATCCAGAGTATTATAAATGGACACAGTGGATTTTTCTGCAGATGTTTAAAAAGGGCTTGGCTTATGAATCAAATGAGCCAATTAATTGGTGTCCTTCTTGTAAAACTGGATTGGCGAACGAAGATTTGGAGGGTGGTCTATGTGAGCGTTGTGGCACACCAGTTGAACAAAGGCCACTAAGACAATGGGTTTTAAGAATTACTAATTATGCTAATCGCTTGCTTGAGGATTTAGATAAACTGCCTAATTGGGAGAATTCTATTAAAGAAATGCAGCGTAATTGGATAGGACGCAGTAATGGAGCTGAAGTTGACTTTAAGTTGGTAGAGGAAAAATCGAAAGATGATGATAAATTATCAGCTCGAGTTTTTACTACCCGTTTAGACACCATTTTTGGATGTACTTACATAGTTTTAGCGCCAGAACATACGCTTGTTAAAAGCTTAAAAGATAAAATAGAAAACAAAGAAGAGGTAGAAAATTATATTAATGAATGTAAAAATAAAACAGATTTACAAAGAACTGATTTAAATAAAGAAAAAACAGGGGTTTGTTTAAGGGGTTTAAAAGCAATTAATCCTTTTAGCGGTGAAGAAGTGCCTGTTTTTATCGCTGACTATGTTCTGTTTTCCTATGGCACAGGAGCGGTGATGGCCGTGCCGGCTCATGATGAGCGTGATTTTGAATTTGCCCGCAAATTTGGTTTAAGGATAAAGGCAGTTGTTTTTCCAGATAATTTTAGCGAGTATGAGGGTAAAAGTGCTTATACCGAAGAAGGTTATTTGCGTAATTCTGGTGATTTTAGTGAACTTGAAACAGCCTTAGCTCGTCAAAAAATGGCTGACTGGCTTTTAGATAATAAATTAGGAGAAAAGAAAATTAATTTTAAAATAAAAGATTGGGTTTTCTCTCGTCAGCGTTATTGGGGAGAGCCAATTCCTTTAATTCATTGTCCACATTGTGGAGTAGTCCCTGTTCCAGAAGAAGAATTACCTTTATTATTACCAGAAGTGGAAAGTTATGAACCAACAGATACAGGCGAATCTCCTTTGGCAAAGATTAAAGATTGGGTAGAAACAACTTGTCCTAAATGTAAGGGGCCGGCTAAAAGAGAAACAAATACTATGCCTCAATGGGCTGGCTCTTGCTGGTATTATTTACGTTATATGGATCCACGTAATAGCGAAAAATTAGTTTCACCTGAACTAGAAAAATATTGGTCGCCGGTTGACTTTTATGTCGGCGGAGCTGAGCATGCTACTCGTCATTTAATTTATGCTCGTTTTTGGCACAAATTTTTATTTGATATTGGCGTTGTTAGTCAAGAAGAGCCTTTTGTAAAATTAAAGCATGTTGGTTTGATTTTTGGTGAAGATAATCGCAAAATGAGCAAACGTTGGGGTAATGTAATTAATCCAGATGATATAGTCTCTGAATACGGGGCTGATGCTTTA
The DNA here is from genome assembly GCA_964593665.1 of uncultured Gammaproteobacteria bacterium. Lineage (GTDB taxonomy): Bacteria > Patescibacteriota > Patescibacteriia > Patescibacteriales > UBA12465 > UBA12465. The sequence continues at coordinate 12,011 of CAZQJT010000015.1, read as the reverse complement.
CGTGTTTACGAAATGTTTATGTCACCCTTTGACCAGGCTTGTAGTTGGAGTAATCGTGGATTATCTGGTGCAAGAAAATTTCTAGAGAAAATTCATAGTTTAGGAGAAAGTACTGAATTTTCAGAAAATAAAAAGATAAAATCTTTACTTCATAAAACTATTAAAAAAGTAAGTAGTGATATTGAAAATTTTGCTTTTAACACTGCTATTTCTGCTTTAATGATATTAACTAATGAAATTATTGATGAAAGAAAAAAGATTGGCAGTTTACCGCTTAGTCGTGAAGACTTTTTTATACTGCTTCAGATAGTAGCACCCTTTGCTCCTCATTTAAGCGAAGAATTATCATTGAAATTAAATAACTCAAAAAGTATTTTTCTGTCCTCTTGGCCTAAATATGATGAGAAACTGGTAAAAGACGAAATTGTTAATTTAGTCATTCAGATAAATGGCAAGCTAAGAGCTTCTTTAAAGGTTCCCTTTGATATTAAAGAATCTGAGGCTTTAGAGATTGCTAAATCAGAAGAGATAATAAAAAAGTGGTTGACTGATAAAAAAATTGTTAAGGTTATTTTTGTTCCTGCTAAACTTTTAAATATAGTAATTAAATAAAATGGCCGATCTATTAGGAGAGATAAGAGAAACTTGTCGAATGTTTGAAATAAAACCCAGTCGCAGTAAGGGTCAGAATTTTTTAATAAATGAAAAAATTTATGATGAGATAGTAAAAGCGGCTGAAATAACAGAAAATGATACTGTTTTAGAAATTGGTCCGGGTCTGGGTCTTTTGTCTTTTAAGTTAGCTTTAAAAGCAAAAAGAGTTTTGGCGGTAGAAATTGATAGTCAACTCGCTGGATATTTAGAAATGGCGTCAGCTGCTAAAAATACTGAAAACTTGGAGATATATAATGAAGATATACTTCGTTTTAACTTGCCGGAAAAATTATCACCACTTGAAGAATATAAAATAGTAGCCAATCTTCCCTATAACATTACTTCAATATTTCTTCGTTTGTTTTTATCAAATCCACGTCGTCCTAAATCACTCGTTCTAATGCTTCAAAAGGAAGTAGCGAAAAGAATAGTAGCTACAGCACCTGATATGAGCCTACTTGCTCTATCGGTTCAGTATTTTGCTCAGGCAGAAATTGTTCGTGAAGTTAAGGCTGGTAATTTTTGGCCAGAGCCAAAAGTGGATAGTGCAATAATAAAATTAACAGTGAAGCCGGAATTTTTAAAGACAAATCAAGATAATGAAAAAAGCAGAGAAGAAGAGAAAATGTTTTTTCGTTTGGCTAAAATTGGCTTTAGCGCTAAGAGAAAAATGTTAAAAAACAATCTTTCGGGTGGATTAAAAATTGAGGGGAAGAGAATTGCCGAACTCTTGGCAGAAAATAATTTTAATTCTAAGGTACGTGCTGAAGATTTAAGTCTTGATGATTGGCAAAAGTTATTTGCGGCTTTGCGCATTTTTATGATATAATTAAATCAAATTGAGAAAATTTTATTTGATTTTTTTCTATGTCAAATCGGGAAAACTTAAAACGCTTAGATAACTTTAATTCCCGCGCAGACTTTTCTAAGCGCCAGAAAAGAATGGCGATTGTTTTTATTTTGTTTGCTGCTATTTTAGTTGTTTTTGGAATAATAAAAATAGTGGATCAAATAAGATCTCCTTTTGATTTTTCAGTTGAATCATCACAAGAAGCAATTACCGAATTAGATCAAGCATTACTTGATTCTGATGGTGATGGTTTAAGTGATTATGACGAGCTTTATATTTATCAAACATCTCCTTATCTTGAAGATTCAGATAGTGATGGTTTAAGTGATTTTGAAGAAGTGAGTCAGGGGAGTAACCCTAATTGTCCGGTTGGAGAAAATTGTTTAACATCTGAAATAACCTCTTCTGAGGAAAATCCATTGACTGGTTTAAATTATTTAGAAGAAACAGTTAGTGAAGGAGTGGAAGAAAATGTAGAAGTGAATTTAAACGATATGACACCGGCACTGCTTCGCGAGATACTACTTGAAAGTGGCTATGAAGCTTCTGTTTTGGAGCAAATTAGTGATGAGGATTTAATGAATAGTTATTTTGAGGCTTTAGAGTCGCGATCTGACGAAAATATTCAGACAGAAAATTTAGGAGAATAAAAATATTTGTTTTATTTTAACTCGCATATAAAAAAATGAAACCTTTTTCAAGCTTTAATAAAAAGAAGAACCAAGTTCCAATTGGCAGAAAGTTATTGTTTTTTTTGCTATCGTTTTGCCTTCTTTCTTCCTTCGTGTTTACCCCGCTTTTAAGACCTGTTCCTAAGGCGCAGGCGCAAATGGCAGTTTTTGATCCGATTAATTTTAATAAAGATTTGTTAATCAATGCGGATGACAAATTCTGGGATAAGGTTTGGAAAGCATTAGCTAAAGCTGGCTCAGTTTCATTTTTTCAAGTTTTAAGAACCGCTTTAAATAAAGTGGCTTATGATACTGCTACTTGGATAGGAACAGGAGGACAAGGGCAACAACCTCTTTTTATCACTCAAGATTGGGGGGCATACTTAAAAGACATTGGTGATAATGTAGCCGGAGAGTTTATTCAAACTTTTGTTAATAATGTTGGCGAAAGTTATCTTTTAAATGCTGAACAACAGGTAGCATTAGGAGATTGTCAGGAGGGCTGCGAAGATGCTTTTGAAAGTTGCACAGAGGAAGTAAGTAAAAAAGAGTATGCTAATTTTCAGGAATTAGAAGCAGCTGTTAAAGATTGCCATACTAAAAGGGAAAATTGTATTCCTGGTTGTACCACAAGCATAAATGCTTCTAGTACTGAAATGGCTAAAAAAGCACAGGCTACTAGCAGAAAAATAGTTAATGTTTGTCAGCCATCTTCTTTGCAGGCGAGACTGAGAATTTCTTTAGGATTATCTGACCAAAGTCAGCCACAGATGCCTAATTGTTCGGCAACTGAATTGATACAAAATTGGGGCGATGAGGCAAAGAGATTAACTTCTTTTTCTGATCAATATTTTTTAGACAAAGTAGAAAATGCTTTTAATCCGACGTCTAATGATTTGGGGATATTTTTAACTTTAGAAAGTGATTTAACCAGTCAGCAGCAAGAAGATGTAGTTAATGAAAAGTTAAAATTATCAGCTAATAAAGGCTGGACGGATCTTGTAAATTTAGCTGGAAAGAAATTAGGTGTTCCTAATGCAGCTGAAAAACAAGCTGATTTAGCTACGCAAAGTTACTGGAATGCCTTAGGGGAGACAACGGGCGATATTTTAGTAGATGTCGCTAATATCTTTACTAATCGTTTAGGGCTTACCGCTTATAATAGATTAATGGCTAATTTAGGTGGCCTTCTTTCTAAAGATAGTGGCGGTTCATATATTTCTTCTTCAATTTCCAATCCTTCTCTTGATTCAACTGCTGCTTTGGGGTTGTCAACTGCTCAAGAGGTTATTTCTAAAATTATTAAACCTAGTTTTGATACAGATGCTGACTACAATGTTGTTGTTGGTTTAAGTTCTTGTCCAAATAAAGATAATCCAGGGCCAACAGAGTGCGTGATAGATAATTTTTTCATGCAGGCTATTACTGAAAAGAAAACCGTGGCTGAAGCTTTGAAAAATGGTTATTTAAATAAGGAATGGACTTTAACTAAGGATAATGTTAGCAATGCTTACACTTTGCGAAACATTTCTATTTTAAGAAAATATCGTGTTTTACCAGCAAAATGGGAAGAAGCGGTTGAAAAAATAAATAATACAACTGCTCCTAAAAAAGCAACCCTATTAGATTTAGTTTCTTGTTTTGATCCTAATGATGAATATCGGGAATTTAGTAAGAATTTTAATCCAAATGATTCGGCTTGGTGTGTTGGGTTAATAGATCCTAATTGGGTTTTAAAGGCACCACTTAGCTATTGCGCTAAAGAAGGGGTTGGTTCACAAATTATTGCTTTTAATTATAGTGAAGGCACAAATCAAGAGGGAGTTAGAATCCCAAGTGTTTATAGTCTAACGCGCAATGAAGATTATTGTGCTGATGAGAAAAGTTGCATAAAAGAAAATGAAAATGGTAGTTGTGCTGCTTATGGTTATTGTACTGAGGAAAAGAGAATTTGGAATTTTGATTCAGAATCTTGTGAACCGATTTACAATACTTGTCAGACTTTTACAAACAGCCAAACTAGAGCAAGGGTTTCTTATTTAGAAAATACTTTAGATTATCAAAATTGTAATGCTGATAGTGTTGGTTGTAATAAATATTCAACTAATGGTAGTTATTCCTCTTCAACTGGTCTTATCAGTTGGGAGCCTGCAGATAGTATTTATCTAACAAATGCTTCAAATTGTAGTAGCAAAAGTGAGTCTTGTAATGAATTTATTAGAGTTAAACCAGCGCAAGGTTCTAATTTAATAATGAATTCTGATTTTGGTGAAGATGGTAGAAACATTACGGTTGCAGATGGTCAAAAACTTAATAATTGGCCATTGTTTTATTCTCCTAATACCATTTCTAGCTCACGGAAAGCTTCTATTGATAACTATACCATAAACAATGGTGAAGCAGCTTTACGTATTTCTGCTAATAGAATAATGACGTCGCGAGATATTATTTCAGCTGGTGTTTATTCTAATCCTAAAAATTCTCTTTTACCGGTAAATTTTGAATTAATAGAGGGCCAGTCTTATACTCTAACGGCTGATGTTTATGTTGATAGTGGTGAAAGGGCGGTTGTTTATTTAGGTTCAAGTTGGAATAGCAATGAAGCTGTAAAGACAGAAACTAAAGTTTTAGATAGTTGGCAGACAATTAGCGTAACCAGAAAAGCATCTGGTTCTTATAATGAACCAGAATTCGGCGTTCAAGTTATAGATTCCAGCAGCAATGGTTTTGTTATTGTCTATATTCGCAATCTAAAATTTGAGGTTAGTAATTTTTCTACCGTCAATATTGCTGATAATATTTATGGAGCTTATCGGGTTTATCAAAAAATTATTCCTTCTTACCTAGAATCTGTCTGTTATGAAAATCCGGGTCAAGATTATACCTTAAAGAGTGACGCGCCTAATATTTGTCGCAGCTTTACTCGTTATTGTAATGCCAGTGAGGTCGGTTGCGAGTTGTTTAGTAATAATAAACAGGCTATCTCTTTGTCAGCTCAAGTAACTAGCGATGATTATTGTTTTGGCGATTGTCTGGGTTATGATGTTTATGTTTCTAAACAAGATTATTTCCATTCAGCCAAGGCGGAAAATATTATTCCTAGTAAAGCAAGAAGTTGTTCGGCTGAAGCAGTTGGTTGTAGTGAATTCACTAATCTAGATTTAGCTTCTCAGGGTGGAGAAAGCCGAGAATATTATTCTCAGCTAAGACAATGTATAAAACCAAGCACTGATTCTTGTACCACCTTTTATACCTGGGAAACAACCACTAATGGCGTTGAGCTTAGAACCTATTCTTTACAGGTTAATTTAGAAAATAAAAATGAACCAAAAGTCGTGGTTGATGATAGCGGCGAGTGTAGTGAAGAAATTTTCCGTAAATTACCAGGCGATCCATTATATAATCCAGATTGTAGTGCTTTCTTAGTTAGTGGTGGCTCTATTTCATATCATTTATTATCCAAGACTATTACTTGTTCAGAGAATTGTTATGCTTATCGTTTGTCACATAACAATATTGATAACACCTTAAGTCGAGCTCAATGTAGCGCTTTAGGGACTTCTGCTAATTGGAGCACGTCACTTAACGCTTGTCAGGTTTGTCTTAATGGCGGCACATGGAATTCTCAACAAGGCGCTTGTCTTTATAATGCAATTCCTTATGAAGGGAAGACTTGTCAAGCAAATCAAGCCAATTGCCGTGAATATAATGGTAATGATGGTAGTAATGTTCGTTTGATAAATTCTTATGATTTTGAAACTGACATGCAAGACTGGTCATCTAATTGCTCTGATGCTCTTGAAAGAGTTACTGTTTCTAATAATCGTGATGGTCATTCTTTACGCTATAATAGTGACGCTAATGATTGTTCAGTGGTAGGCGCTAATATTGCAGCTGCTTCTTTAAGATTGATTAATAAGGTTTTTGCAGCTGATAATGTTGCTGCTCAGCTTCC
>CAZQJT010000015.1:0-5781 GCA_964593665.1 uncultured Gammaproteobacteria bacterium | reverse complement strand
CTTTAAGATTGATTAATAAGGTTTTTGCAGCTGATAATGTTGCTGCTCAGCTTCCGCTTGGTTTTTCTGTTTCTGGCGACAAAGCTTATACTCTAAGTTTCTTAGCTAGAACTGAAGGAGTAAAAGCTAATTTAAATATTTATTTTTATAATAACAATCAAGCCAATCCTGCCCGTGCTTATTTTACAAGTGAGCCTCTGATTATTTCTAGCAGCGGGGCTTGGGATTTATATCAAGTTAATCTTCCTATTCTTGATCACGAAGTAAGTGAAAATGAAGTGTTAGTAATTACCGCTGATAATGATTTCTATTTTGATAATGTTGTTCTAAGAGAAATAAGTAACCGTTATTATTTAATAGAAGGAAGTAGTCAGGTTCCAGATATTTGTTTTTATGATGTAAATAGTAACTATCAAGGGGAAGTATATAATTTAGGTTGTCAGGCTTATACAGATCGTTTCGGGCAACAACATAATTTACGTAAGTTTTCTGATTTATGCGCTGCTTCTTCAGTTGGTTGCGAGCAGATGATAAAGACTCAAAACTATAATCCTTCTGGTTCTAATGTCTGGAATGATAGCAATAATAATGGTCGTTGTGATAGCAATGAACTTGATTGTGTTTCTGTCTCTGGCGACGAAGCCGTTTATGTAATATACGATCAAAGTAAGGTTTGTAATTCAGCTGATTTAGGTTGCAGTCTTTTAGGACAATCTTTGTCGCAGGGCGCCTGGTCTGATGTCTTTAAGAAAAATAATCCTAATCTTTATGACAAAGAACTTTGTTCTTCGGCTGAGCTTGGTTGTTCTGCCTGGTCTTCAGAAGATGGGACAATAAGCTATTTTAAAGATCCAGGAACAAATGTTTGTCAATATAGAAATAGCAATGATCAAAATAATCCTGGAAAAGCTTGGTATTTAACACCGGTTAAACGTTGTGCTGATAACTCTGGTCAAACTAATTTAAACAGTCCTCTTTGTAGTCAAGATTCTGATTGTTCTTCGGGTTCTTGTTTGCTTGATAATAATGATTATCCTTGCGAAGTAAGCTATGACAAGACTATTGGTTTTGGTGGTTATGGAAATAATATTCCAACTCCGTATAAACAAGCTGCTCTATGTGAACAAAATTCTTCTGGTTGTACTGAATATATAGATCCGGTTAGTAAAATTTCTCCTAACTTAATAAGCAATTATGAGTACAAGGAGGTTGATGGCAAAATTGATTCTTGGGATAGCGGTTATCAAACCGTGGAAATTGATCCAAATAAACTTTATGCCTTCTCAGTTGCTGGCGGTAGTTTGGAAACAAGTTTAAACTTTAACGAAGATGTCCGCTTGCTTTTAAGTGATAATAATTTAGGCGATAAGACAAAAGAAATCTCAATTAATAGTGGTGAAACTAAGAATATTATTTTCCTATCTCTAAATAATAATAAGGTTATAATTGGTTTAGGGGAACAAAATAAACAAATTAGTTTAAAAGAAGTAATAATCAACTATAAATTAGAATCAGATGTAAAGAAAGATTGTACTTCAGTTAATATTGATAATGGTTGTATTTTATTTAATGAACGTAGTATTGCCGGTTCTAATGGTTTACGCTCTTTAAATATTGATGCTTTCTTAAGTGAAGAGAATAAAGCGCCAACAAATTGTAGTGGTGATAACTGTAGCGCTAATGAGCTTATAAAAGTTGCGCCTGATAGAACTTGTGCTAAGTGGTTAGATTGCCTTTCTTATGTGATTGATAATAATGGAGAGAAATATTGTTATACCATTGGCTTGTGTAATCGCTTAGATGATAAAAACCAGTGTTCTAATTTTGAAGAAGTTGACTCTAGTGGTGTTTATAAAATAAATCCTAATTCTTCTGGCTATTCTTTACTTAATCAGTATAATTTAGCTGGCATGAAGGAAGTTGGATTAAATACTGAGGCTCATTATGATTTTGAACAAGATGCGCCACTAATAAATTGTCAGTTAAATAATAATTCTGCTTGTGGTAGTGAATCTCTGCTTGTAACAGAGCCACAGGGTTCGCCAGTAAATTATCCAGCTCAAGGTGAAGCTTATCTTAAAGTCCCATATCGTTACATAATTACTCCACATAGCAAAGACGGGGTATCAGTTGTTGAGAATAGTGGTTATTATTTAAATTTCTTAGTCAATACGCAAAGAGGTGGCTTAGCAGTTGTGACTATTAAAAATGCTATTAATGGGTCAATAATAAAATCAGAAAACAATATTACTGCTAATAATGGTTGGGAAAGAAAGATAGTTTATTTTAATTCTAGCGTAAGCCAAAAGATAAAAATAGAATTAAGTATGGGCGGGAGTTCTGAAGGAGCTGTTTATTTTGATGATTTAAATATTGAACCAGTTTTACAAACCGGTCCAAACAGTTACGTTTCTCGTGAGTGTCGTCTGTATCCAACAAGCGATAGTCTAACTTGTGTTGATAAAGAAAATGCGGTTGTAAAAAATGGTTTAGAAGGATATTGTTTGGAACATGATGCGGCTAATAAAAACGTTTGTTTGCTTTGGTATCCGATTGATAAAATTTCTTCAGCTCAAACTGCTGGTAACACAACCGGTTATCAAGGGAAATTCCCTTTAAACTATTGTACAGAAGTTGATGGTAATTTTTCTTTGAAGAAGAAGGTTACGGGGCATAAAAGTTCTTTGTCTTTCGGGATCGGTGTCTTCACTAAAAAGGGAGCACATTATTGTATTGAGTATGATAATATTACAAAGGATTGGATAGAATCGGATAATATAGGAGATATAAGTGGTAAAGATGATAAGAAAAATTATGCCAATTTAAAAAAGGATCCTGAAAAGAGATGTTTGCCTGGATATCGCCCTATTATTGCCTTCGGAAATTACAAAAAGGAACATTCTTATGGAAAGATAATGTGTGTTCCAAATAAAAATTCCGTTATTTTAGGAGAGAAGAAGACGGTTGTAGATATGAATAAATGTTCTGATGATGGTAAATATTATTATGATGGTTGGGCTACTTATGATGGTAATCTTTGGCAACAAGCTTATAGTAAAGAAAGTAGTAATTTCTGCACAGATTATCCTTCTGACTCTTGGTGTTCTTATTCCGGAACATTCAATGAAGCTGATTATCAAAATCCAGTCCGTGTTTATGATTATAATCGTCCAGCTGGAAGTGAAGATAATTTAGAACTTATTTCTGGTAGTGACGTCGACAAAAGATTCCGTTTAGGGTGTAATAATTTTGCTCAAGTAGTTAATGAAAAGGGTGAAAATCAAGCTTGGGCAGCTCGGGTTGGGATTGGCTCAGATTATTTGATTAATACTCCACGTTTCTTTATTGATAAAGGAGAATCTTCAAGTTTAACGACATTTTTTAGCAGTCTTTATGGAACAAGTGCTCATAATTTATTATTTTACGGAAGAGAAAGGGATAGCATCCCTTTTGGTGCGGCTACTTGGCCAGACAGTTTTAATCCTTTAAATAGCCAAGGGAAAATTGCTCTAAAAGATCAGTTCTTTTTAAAGGATAAAGAAACAATTTTTGCTGGCAGACCGTATGGTTGTTCAGGTTTAAATGGGTGTAATAATATTGGTCAGTGCAGTTTAAATTCAGATGTTTATTGTCTTTTTTCTCCTCTACTTGAAACCTATGTTAGTATTTTTGCTGATAACAAGTTTGATGCTTATTTTAACAATAATAGTTTAGGAAGTGGTGAAATAGAAGATGATGTTTCTTTTGGGAAGTATCAAGTTTCACTTTTACCTTTAGAAAAAAATGTTTTAGCTATTAAGGCAACAGACGATGAATCATTATGGGGAATTGCTGCTTCAATTGATGACATTTCTAATACTAATAGTCTTGATGGTTGGAAGTGTACAACCAATAAACCACCTGATAGTTGGAATACGATTAATTTTAATGATAGTTCTTGGTCACAAGCTGCTTTTGTTAGTGATAAGAATGATTCAACTAAAAATAAGTATCTCTCTAATATTAAACAGATCTGGGCCAGTGGGGTAGAGAGTCAGAAAACAACTGTTTATTGTCGTTATTCTTTTATAAACAACAAACCAGATCAATATGTTTCAGTCAAGTCTTGTTCTGAGGGTGGTTACGGAACTTGTGTTCCTTTATGGAGCAAACATTTAGGAGCGGAAAATAGTAATACAAATTCTTGGGAGGATTATCAAACGATTTTAAGTAGATTGTTCTTAAAGATTTATGGTTCATATTCTTTTTCAACAGAAAAAGAAAGGTATGTGACTGAAAATTTTGCCATGCCACAACTTTCACTTGGAGCTTGCACCTTAACTACTGACAGAGAATTAAATAGTTGCTATAACCTACCATTAGTTGGGAATATGATGTTTAATAACACGTCTTTAATGGGACTTACTAGTTTTAATTTAGAAAACCCTGGTTTACATCGTTTTTCTTTTACTACCAATATTGATCCAGAACAGCAGCCGCTTAAAGAGATTATAATTGACTGGGGAGATGGTAATAAACAAGTTATAAATGGTCAAGATAGTCTCTCGGATATTAAGAATCCTCACGTCTTTTATCATTATTATAAAAATCCAATTAATAATCTAACAATTAAAGTAAAAATTACTGATAATTGGGGTTATTCTAATGAATAATTACATTTTATAATTATTATAAATTGTTAGAGAAAAAGCTCTTTAAAAGGAGCTTTTTCTTTTTGCTTTTATCTTGTTTTTATTGTATAATTTTAGAGTAGAATTTTCAGAATATTTTTTTATTTATGGCTTTAGACGAACAACTAATTTCACGGAATGTCCAGGCCAAAGAAAACGTCGGCAACTTTAATGCTGCTAGAATGCGGGCAAAAAATGGGCAGATAGAAAATGAATCAGAGGAAGAAGATGAAGAAGATTTAAGATCGGCGGTGTTAAAAGAAAAGAAAAATCAAATAGTTATAGCTAGTAAAGATAAAAGTTCTGTTTCCAAAATATCTCCGGCTAGTAAAGCTACGGCAAATTTATTAAGATCGGCCTGGCAAAACCTAATTCCTTCTTGGGGATTAACGCTTATTTGGATAGATATACATATTTTTTTAAGCATGGTGTTTGGTAAGAATTTGTTTTGTTCTTTGGGTGAAGAATGGTTATCAAAAGGAGTTTCAAATAATGTTGAAGGAGCGAAAAAGGCGGTAGGAATGACGGAGGGAATGGCTGTCGGATGTCTTAACTTTGGTTGTCTGCTTATAGTTTTAGCTGTACTAGCTGTTATCTCAATGATTATAACAGGTCTTAGTAATCCACTTGAAGCGATAAAAGATATTTTTGGAAGTCTCTGGTGTTTATTGGGTCTTTGTCGAAAATAATAAAGAACGTTTGCCAATAATTTTAGAAAATATATGAAAAAACTGGGCAATAAGAAAAAATTTTTTTTACTGATTCTTTTGCTGGTTGGAGTTGGTACTCTTTTTTTAGGTGCTCCTGTCCAAGCTGGTGCTGAATGGGCCGGAAAAATACTAGGAGGACTTATAGGTTGGATTATCTCTGCTTTAGGAATTATCATGGTTTTAGTCATGAAAGCTTTAGTTGCAGTTGCTCAGTATAATAATTTTATAAACGCTGAAGCGATAAATCATGGCTGGAAGATAGTAAGAGATGTTTGTAACATGTTTTTTGTTGTCGTCTTGCTTATTATTGCTCTAGCTACTATTTTAAATCAAGAAAAATATAGCTATAAAACATGGTTGCCGAAACTTATTTTAATGGCTGTTTTGATTAATTTTTCAAA
>CAZQJT010000014.1:6799-20509 GCA_964593665.1 uncultured Gammaproteobacteria bacterium | reverse complement strand
CCCTGTGTTATTTGCAATAAGAAAATAAAGATAGGTATGCTTCTAAAAAGAGCTCAGGCTTTGGGTTTTGATTATTTAGCTACTGGACATTATCTTGAAATAAAAAAAACAGGTTCTAAATATCAACTTTTTAAAGCTAAAGATAGTAAAAAAGATCAAACTTATTTTTTATATAATTTTAAGCAGGAAGATTTAAAGCGTCTTTTATTTCCTCTTGGTAAATATAGTAAGACTCAAATAAGAAAAATGGCGGCTAAGTTTGGACTTATTGTCGCCAGCAAAGCAGAAAGCCAAGATATTTGTTTTTTGTCCGGTGATCATAATAATTTTTTAAAAAAATATCTTAAATTAAAGCCAGGCGATATTAGAATTTTAGATAGTAACGAGAAAATTGGTGAACACCAGGGTTTGCCACTTTATACCATAGGACAAAGACGAGGGCTGACAGGCGGCAAGGGGCCATATTATGTGGCCAAATTTGATTATAAAAAAAATATTCTTTATGTTGTTAAAGAATGGAATCAAGATATTTTATATGAAAAAGGCTTAATAGCTAGAAAAGTAAATTGGTTAAGTGGAAAAGTCTTTAAAAAGGAATTTAATTGTGAAGCTGTTATTCGTTATGGTCACAAAGCAGTTAAATGCATAGTTAAGCCTAAAAATAAAACTGATTATTTGGTTTTATTTAAAGAAAAACAAAGAGCAGTTACTTCCGGACAAAGTGTTGTTTTTTATAATAAAAAAGAGTTATTAGGCGGCGGGATTATTGATGTGCTATAATGATTTTTGTATTTAAAATTAATTTACAAAAATATTATGTCACAACAACTTCCCGATGTCTTTAAAAGAATCCAGGAAAGAAAAAAAGAACAACGCGATTTAAAAGCAATGTATCGCGATGTTTTATCAGTTAATGGTGAATACCAAAGAGTAGTAGAGGAATTAGAGGCTTTGAAAATAAAGAAAAAGAAAATTTTAATTGGAGTACAAGCTGAACTTAAAGAAGAATTTGACAAGCTTGAAGGCTTAAAATTAAATATTGCTGGCGATAATCAATTGCTTAGTGATTTAGCCCTTAATCAGTTAACAAAAGGTGAGGCGATAAAGATAGTTGATGAGAATAAAGTTGAATATGAGCCAGTTTTTACCGTTAGGTTTAAAAAAACTAATTAAATATAAATAAAAACAGGCTAATTGTATAAAAGCCTGTTTTTTATTGTGCCGCGGGAGGGACTCGAACCCTCATGAAGTCGCCTCCGCATGATTTTGAGTCATGTGCGTCTACCAGTTCCGCCACCGCGGCTCAACTTATAATTGAATTACAAAGTCAAGTATAATAAATAAAAAACCAATTGTCAAAGGGAGTTCTTTAGGATATAATGAACATATCATAAATATTTTATGGGTAAAATTATTGCAATTGTTAATCAAAAAGGCGGGGTTGGGAAGACCACTACATCGGTTAATCTAGCCGCTTATTTGGCTCATTTAGGCAAAGAAGTTTTGCTACTTGATCTTGATCCGCAGGCAAATGCGACCTCTGGCTTAGGCTTGGATCATCGTAATTTGGAGGCGGGGGTGTATGAGTCTTTGATTTTTAAAAAACCTATTCGTCAGGTTATAAAAAGAACTTTGCAAAATAATTTAAAAATTGCTCCAGCCACCTTAGCCTTAGCCGGAGCTGGTGTAGAAATGGTTGCTTTAGAAAATAGGGAATTTCGCTTGTCTATGATACTAGAAGAAGTTCGTCAGGATTTTGATTTTATAATTATAGATGGACCGCCGTCACTTGGACTTTTAACTGTTAATAGTTTAGTAGCCGCTGATGAGGTTTTGATTCCTATTCAAAGTGAATATTATGCTTTGGAAGGTTTAAGTCAGTTACTAGAAACAATTAGTTTAGTTCAAGGAAATTTAAAGCCGTCACTGGGGATTATGGGGGCGGTTATTACCATGTTTGATAAACGCAATAAACTATCAGGAGCAGTTATGGAAGAGTTGTATAAATTTTTTCCTAATAGAATATTTAGATCAGTTATCCCACGTAGTGTCCGTTTGGCTGAAGCACCAAGTTATGGCCGCAGTATATTACAATATGATCCCAAGTCACGGGCAGCTAAGGCTTATGAGAATTTAGCTCGTGAAGTTTTAAGTATTATTTAATATGGTTAATTAAGTAAATAGTGATAAATATATGCCTCAAGGTTTAGGCCGTGGACTCGGCTCTTTAATCCCTAAAAAAACGGTAACTTATGGGCGTAATCCCTTTAAATCTGATTTTGATCAAGAAGAAGAAGCGCTAGTTCTTCATGATTCAGACCAGATTTTAAAAGTTGACCCAAACCTTATTTCTATTAATCCGCAACAACCGCGAACTAGTTTTGACGTAAAAGCACTTGAAGATTTAGCGGAATCAATCAAAGAGCATGGGATAATTTCTCCTTTATTAGTAACACGCCTGGATAAGGGGTTTGAGCTTATTGCTGGTGAACGTCGTTTACGGGCGGCAAAAATGATAGAGTTGAAAAAAGTACCAGTTATAATCCGCGAAGAAGAAGAGCAGAAGAAATTAGAGATTGCTTTAATTGAAAACTTGCAGAGAGAGAACTTAAATCCACTGGAAACGGCTTACGCCTATCGTCGTTTAATGAACGAGTTTAATATTACTCAAGAAGAAGCGGCTAAGAGAGTGGGCAAGGCTCGTTCTAGCGTGGCTAATGCCTTGCGCCTTCTAAGTCTGCCAAAAGAAGTGCAAGATGCTTTAAGTGAAGGAAGGATAAGCGAAGCACATGCTAAGTATCTTTTAAGCTTGGAAAATAGCGCTAAACAAGTTGTCATGTTGAAAAAAATATTACGCCAAAACATGACAGTCGCTGAAACAGATAGGGAAATAAAACGCATAAGTGGTTTTAAAAGTAAACCAACTAAAGATTATTTTGATCGTTCTAAAGAAGAAGAGTTGGGTGAATATTTAGCTACCAGGGTTGAAATCAAGCGACATGGGAAAGGCGGAAAGTTGATAATTGATTTTTATTCCGAAGATGAATTAAATGGTATTTTAAAGAAAATTAAATAATGTCTTTTGTCCATCTCCACAATCATAGCCACTATTCTTTACTCGACGGCCTTACCAAGCTGGACGAGCTTGTTGATTATGCTAAAGAACAAGGTTCGCCAGCCGTGGCTCTAACTGACCATGGTACCATGTATGGCATTATTGAATTTTATCAAAAGGCAAAAAAAGCTGGGATAAAGCCAATTATTGGCGTGGAAATATATTTAGCTCCTAATTCTCGTTTTGACAAAAATACTAGAGAAGATGCTAGAAATTTTCATTTAGTTCTTTTAGCCAAAAACAAAATTGGTTATCAAAATTTAATTCAACTTGTTTCCAAAGCTCATCTAGAGGGTTTTTATTATAAGCCACGTATAGACTTTGAACTTTTAAAGGAGCACAGTCAGGGGTTAATTGCTTTAACTGCTTGTTTGGCTGGTGAAATACCGCGACTTATTAGAAGTGATAAGCTAAAAGAAGCTAAGAAAAGAATTTTAGAATATAAACAAATTTTTGGAGATGATAGTTTTTATTTAGAAATACAGGATCATCCAGAATTAGAAGAACAAGAAAAGGTTAACCGTCAACTGATTAAATTCTCTAAAGAATTAAAAGTTCCACTTGTTGCCACCAATGATATCCATTATTTTAAAAAAGAAGATGCTGAGGCGCAAGATATTTTATTGTGTTTACAGAATAAAAAGAAATTGGCTGATACCGATAGAATGACAATGATAGGAAATGGTGATTATTCAATGCGCTCTAACTCTGAAATGATAAATGCGTTTAAAGACGTTCCAGAGGCAATAGAAAATACCTTAAAAATTGCTAAGATGTGTAATTTAGAAATAGAGCTTGGCAATATTCAATTACCTTATTTTGAAGTGCCAAATGGTTACGATGGCGATTCATATCTTAGAAAAATTTGTGAAGACGGAATTATTAAACGTTTCCCAAAGATTAATCAGGAAGAAGAAATAGTTATAAGAGAGCGCTTAGATTATGAGCTTTCTGTTATTTCTAAAATGGGCTGGCCTTCATATTTTTTAATCGTAGCTGATTTTATTAAATGGGCAAAAGATAATAAGATCGTGGTTGGCCCTGGACGTGGTAGTGCCGCTGGTTCTTTGGTTTGTTATTTATCAGGGATAACCAATCTTGACCCCTTGCATTACGAGTTATTATTTGAACGTTTTTTAAATCCAGAACGTATTTCCATGCCTGATATTGATATGGATTTTGCCGATATTCGTCGTGGTGAAGTTTTAAACTATGTTGGTGAAAAATATGGTCATGATCACGTCGCGCAAATTATTACTTTTGGGACAATGGCAGCCAGAGCAGCTGTTCGTGATGTTGGTCGAGTTTTAGATGAACCCTATGAATTTTGTGATCGTCTTTCTAAAAGTATTCCAATGTTTACGAAACTTGAAGAGGCGATAAAAAATGTTCCAGAGGTAAAAGAATTTTATAACAATGATACAGCTGCTAAAAGAATATTAGATTATGCTCTTCGCCTTGAGGGTGTAGCACGTCATTCTTCAACTCATGCCTGTGGCGTATTAATAACTAAAGACCCCCTTACCAGCTATGTTCCTATCCAATATGCTTCATCTTCTGATAAAAGTATTATTTCTCAGTACTCGCTTCATCCTGTTGAAGATTTAGGTCTTTTAAAAATGGATTTTTTAGGTTTGAAAAATTTAACTATTATAGAATCAGCTTTGAAAATAATTAAAAATACTAGAGGGTTAGAAATTAATATTGATGACATTCCACTTGACGATAAGGCGACTTATCAATTATTTAAAGATGGTGAAACAACTGGTGTTTTTCAATTTGAATCTTCAGGCATGAAGAGATATTTAAGAGAACTAAAACCTAGTGTTTTTGAAGATATTATTGCCATGGTCGCTTTGTACAGACCAGGGCCCATGGAATGGATTCCGGATTATATTAACGGGAAACATAAAAAGAAAAAAGTTACCTATCTTCATCCTAAACTATCGTCAATTTTAGAGAAAACCTACGGAGTTGCTATTTATCAAGAACAGGTCATGCAAATTGCTCGTAATTTAGCCGGTTTTACCATGGGACAAGCCGATGTTTTACGTAAAGCCATGGGAAAGAAAATTCCCGCTCTTTTAGCTGAACAAAAAGAGAAGTTTGTTGATGGCTGTGTAAAAAATGGTGTTTATAAAGAGCTAGCAGAAAAAATATTTTCTTTTATAGAGCCTTTTGCTGGCTATGGTTTTAATCGTTCCCACGCGGCTTGTTATGCTTTAATTGGCTATCAAACCGCTTATCTAAAAGCTCATTGGCCAGTTGAATTCATGGCTGCTCTTCTAACAGCTGATCAGGGCGATACGGATAGAATAGCAATTGAGATTGAAGAATGCCGTAATATGGGAATCAAAATTATGGCGCCTGATATTAATGAATCTTTTGGAACCTTTACCGTTGTTACTGCAGGAACAAAGGAAAATAGAGCGGTTGATTCTAAAGAAAAGTTAGATACTATACGTTTCGGATTAAAGGCAATTAAAAATGTTGGCGAGAATATAGTTGATGTCTTAATAAAAGAAAGAAAAGAAAACGGGCCGTTTAAAGATGCTTTTGATATTTTAGAGAGAATAACTGACAAAGATTTAAACAAAAAGTCTTTAGAAAGCTTGATAAAAAGCGGTGCTATGGATAGCTTCGGTGAACGAGGGAATCTTTTAGCTAATGTTGAAAAGTTTTTAAACTACAATAAAGAATCCGTTCGCAGTAAGGAAAATGGGCAAGCTAGTTTATTTAGTGAGCTATCTCAAGAAAGTGGTTTACAAAAAATTACCCTAACACCATCTGCCCCAGCTGACCAAAGTGAAAAATTAATTTGGGAAAAAGAACTGCTAGGTCTTTATGTCAGCGAACATCCATATAATAACTTTCGATCTTATTTAAGTGGTTATGCAACGATACTGGCAAAACTAAAAGAATATCGTGGTAGTAATCGCGTTATTATTGCTGGCATCGTTTCTTCTGTAAAAAAAATAGTTACTCGTAAAGGAGAATCTATGCTTTTTGTTAAAATAGAAGATGCTAGCACTAGTGTAGAAATTTTGGTTTTTCCACACCTATACAAAGAAAGCGCTGATCTTTGGATTGATGGGCAAGCTTTAATAATTGAAGGGACTGTATCGGAAAAAGACCAAGAGGTTAAATTTTTAGCTAATCACGTTGCTATTCTTGATTCAAAAAATCCTAGCAAATCTATAGATGACTTTAAAAGATTAATGTTAGCAGCTGGCCCACCAAAAAAGAACTATCAAAACCATTATCAAAAAAGTGAGCGTATTGAAAAAAAAGAAGAAAAGCCAATAACCATAGAGAAAGAAAATAATCCTTTGCGCTTGATATTAGCAGATGATTTAGAAAATAATGGCCTGCTTCGTTTAAAAAGTATTTTTGCGCAATACACTGGATATGATGACGTTTATTTTAAAATTATAGAAAAAGGGAAGGCAAGGGTAATAAAAACTGCCTTTAAAGTTTCAAACACCAAAGAATTGATAAGTGAACTTGAAAATAGTTTTAAAAATACCATCAAGGTTGTCTCTATAAAA
Source organism: uncultured Gammaproteobacteria bacterium (assembly GCA_964593665.1). GTDB lineage: Bacteria > Patescibacteriota > Patescibacteriia > Patescibacteriales > UBA12465 > UBA12465. Next base: position 13,846 of record CAZQJT010000014.1, on the reverse strand, counting down.
TAAAAAAATTATTGCGACGACTGATAAATTTTGGTATAATAAAATTAATCAGATTATTTTATAGCTGGGATTTTTTAAATTTCAATAAAATTGGGGATATGCCAAAAACAAAAAAAACAACGGAAGAAAAAAAATCTTCTAAAAAAGAAAAGGCTAACAAAAAAAATGTATCTACCCTAAAAAAGCCTCGAAAGCGTGAGTCGTCTTCTGCTTCTAAAAAAGTAAAACCGGTGATAATAGATATTATTGAAGATGAAGAAGAAACCGCTTTTCCTGATCTTCCGCCATTGAAACAAATTCCTGACTTACCAGAAGAAGAAAATTTAGTAACTGAAATTGATCAGCAAAAGAAATTTTTTTCAGAATTGATTACTGAAATAAAAACCAATAATCCAAAACAATTATCTAAAAAAGAAGGAACTCCGCTTTCAGAAGGAAAGAATCTTGTTTTGTATCGTCGTTTAGTTTGGCGCTTTCTTTTAATATTAATTGTCGCTGCTGCCGCTATTTTTTATTTTTCTTTTACAAAATTAACTATTGCTATTTCCCCTAAAGGAGAAATAATAAGCGACAATTTTTTAGTAAAGATTGAAAAAGAAGGCGATATAAAAGACCAAGAGTTAGTTCAAACAGATTTTCGTGAGATTGTAAAAGGTGAAATAAAGGAACTTGCTTTTAACGAAGAAAAAGTTTTTATGTCCAGCGGAGAAGAATATATTGGTGAAGAAATTGTTGGTCGGGTGACTATTGTAAATACTACTGCTAAAAATCAGGCTTTAGTTGCTACAACCAGGTTGCTAACTCAAGATAATAAATTATTCCGTATAAAAGAGGCTGTTAATGTTCCAGCTGGTGGGGAAGTAGAAGTTGATATCTATACAGAAAAGCCGGCTCCAGAATTCGCTATCAACCCAACCACCTTCACTATTCCTGGTCTTTGGGTTGGTTTACAGGATAAAATTTATGCTAAAAACAAAGAGGCTTTTTCTTATCGTCAAAAGGCTAATAAGTACGTTAAGGCAGCCGATATTGAAAAAGCAATAAACGAGCTGCAATCAATAATTTTAACAAAAGCTAAAGCAGAAACCAGCGGAGCATCTAAAGACAGGGAAGTCTTGTATGAGTTTTTAAGTTCAACTGATTTTGACTATGATGTTAAGGCCGGTGATGATTTAGAGTCTTTTACAATAAAAGCTAGCAGTTCTTTACTTATTGTCAGTTTTTCAAAAAATGATATCTATAATTTAGCTGGTGCGCGCCTTGGCCTTTTAGTTCCAGATGATAAACGCTTAATAGAAGATGGCATTAATTTTTCCTATAAATTTGAAAATTATGATAAGGAAAAAAATGAAGTTACCTTAAAGTTAGATTTTAATGGCACCATGATTTTAAAGAGTAATACTAATTTTCTTGATAAGAAACAATTAACCAGTTTAACTCGGGAGCAACTAGAAAATTATTTAGAGAATTTTCAGGAAATAAAAGAGTACGAACTTGATTTCTTCCCAGATTTCATTAACCGTTCGCCAAAATTACCAGAAAGGATAAAAATTGAAATAAAAGGACTTGAAAAATAATAACTATAAATTGATAAATATAAAAACTCCGGATAAACTCCGGAGTTTTTTTTTGTGTATTATCTTTATTTTTTATGGATTAATTTGCTAAGTTTTTTTCCTAAGATTATTGCTTCTTTTAGTGAACGCTGATGAAGGTTGCGACCAATCGCTAGGCCTGAGGTTTTTGAGATTTCTAATTGTTCCTTGGTTGTTGTGAGCATTTCTTCTTCGCCTCTTATTGATCCGCCAACACAAATAATCTTTGTTTTTCCAGCAGCTAGCACCACTTCTTTATATTTCTCAGCCGTTAATTTAGGATTACTTGTATTATATGGATATTTTAATTTAACGAAGTCGGCATCTAAACAAGCGGCTATTCCCGCACCGCCAGCAATAATATGAATATTATCCTCATTTATACCTTTGCCCCGTGGATACATCCAAATAACAGCTATTAGGCCGTTTTGATGGGCTTCATTTACAAGGGAAGCAGCCTCCTTTAACATTTTTGCCTCATATTTTCCGCCCAGATAGATGGTATAGCCAATACCAACAATAGATAGCTTGCTATTTTTTTTAAAATCAACAATGTTTTTAATATTCCACCAAGAAGAACTAGAATCTTTTTCTTCATTTTGGCCAAGATTACTCTTCCCATTTACCTTCACTAAATAGGGAAGTGTTTTATATTTAGCTCCATATTGAGAAAGTAGACCAAGATGAGTTGCTAGCAAGCTGCCAGGAATTCTGGTGGCAATTTCAAAAAGATGTTCTGGACTAGCATCTTCTGGACTAATATTTGGTCCAAAAAAATCATCGTTTAAATGTTCAACTTTTTGATCACCAGCAAAAAGCAATAGATGTCCGCTATTATTAGTTGCTAGACGATAGTTTTTTTGATATTCTGCCATTTTATTGGCTGGAACACTTAAGGGGATATTAATTTTTAGCATATTTATTTAAAATTTTAATAAGTTGTGCTATTATGAAATTGTTATCGTAATTATAGCATAGTTATGTCAAAAGATAAAAACAACAATGAAATAGATCTAAGTAGATACGGTGAATCTGGCGGCTTGTCTTTAGGCAAGCTTAGCTTTGGTTTGTGGTTTTCTGAAAAAAGAAAACTTTTAAACAAAATAGTTATATTTTTTTTAATAATAATTTCTGTCTCTCTTTTTTCTTATTCAATTTATAACTACATCGTTTATTTCTTAAATTCTTCAGATGATGACAATCAGTTTTTAGTGGTAGTATCTTCTCCTAAAAACCAAGTAGCTGACCTTATTGTTTCAAACCCACAAGCTTTTAGAAATAATGGTTCTTATGATCTTAGTGCTTTTTTAGAAAACCCCAATGAACGTTTTACAGCCACCTTTAAATATTGTTTTTTAATAGACGGGGTTCAATTTTTGTGTGACAATAACTTTATTTTTCCTGGCGAGAGAAAGGTTCTGGCCGCTTTTAATAAAGAAATAAGTAATTTGCAGTCTAATGTTAGTTTAGAAATAGAAAATATTGCTTGGCAGCGCATTGATAATAGGGAAATTCCTAATTGGCAACAATACTTAAATGAACGTTTAAATTTTTCTTTAAGAGACATTAATTTAGACGCTAACAATGATTTAAATAATTTAAGCTTTGAAATCACTAATAATAGTGCTTATTCTTACTATGAAGTTCCGCTTAACATTTCTTTTTATCGACAAGGTGATTTAATTGGAATTCATCGTCATATAGTTACCGATTTTACCGCCGGAGAAACACGTTCAATAAGACTTTCTTGGATAGCTAATCTTTCTGGGGTCAACAAGACAGAGATTACCCCTGAGCTTAATGTTTTAGATGAAAATGTTTATAAAAAATACCAAGGAAATCGTTAAAAAATGGTTTAATTTATGATAGCACGCTTAAAATTGTATTTAAGAAATTTTGATTGGCTGATACTTATATCAGTTATTCTTTTAATAGCCTTTAGTTTGGTAGAAATATATAGCGTGGCTCTAGGACAAGAAAGCTTTAATTCACAAAATTTTAAGAAGCAATTAATATTTTCTGGGATAGGATTGGGGTTATTATTCTTTTTTACTTTTACTGACTCTTATCTCTTAAAGAGCGCTAGTCGCTATATTTATTTTTTGGCTATATTTTTACTTATTGCCGTTTTAGTTTTTGGTTCGGTGAATCGTGGAACCAAGGGTTGGTTTGAGATTTTTGGTTTAAGTCTGCAGCCAGTAGAGTTTGTAAAGATAGCCTTAATTTTATTTTTAGCTAATTATTTTTCTAATTTAGCAACCAAGGTCAAAACTTTCCGTCATTTTTTTATCTCCGCTTTTAGCGTTTTTGTTCTTGTTTTATTAGTTCTTTTCCAGCCCGATTTTGGCTCCTCCCTTATTTTAATAGCTATTTGGTTAGTAATGTTAATCGCAGCTGGTTTCCCCAAGAAATATCTACTTATAATTGGTGCCAGTGGTATCCTTATTTTTACAATATCTTGGTTTTTTCTCTTTAAACCCTACCAAAAAGATAGAATAATGACTTTTGTTAATCCAAGCGCTAATAGTCTAGAGTCAAGCTGGAATGTCTCTCAGGCTATAATTGCTGTTGGCTCTGGTGGAGTTATTGGTAAGGGGGTTGGTTTTGGTTCACAATCACAGCTAAAATTCTTGCCTGAGGCTCAAAATGACTTTATTTTCGCTGTTATCTCTGAAGAGTTAGGATTATTAGGTGTTTTACTGATTTTGGGTTTTTATGGCTTATTTTTTTCTCGTTGTTTCTTGTCTTTAAAGAATATCCCCAATGATTTCGGCATTTATTTTATTATTGGCTCAGTGGGCTTGATTTTTATTCAAATGTTTATTAATATTGGTATGAATATAGGAATTATGCCGGTGGTCGGTCTACCACTGCCTTTTGTGAGTTATGGTGGTAGTTCCTTATTATCCTTAATGATTATAGTGGGGATAATTGAAAATATTATTATTAAATCAAAAATTAGATATTAATAGCAAAAGTATGGAATTTAAACTAAAAGCAGAAAAAAGAGAAGCAAATGAAAAATTAAGTGCTGAATATATCCCAGCCGTTGTTTATGGAAAAGGAATAGAAAGCCAAAGCTTGAAATTAAAAAAAAATGAATTTGAAAAAGCTTTCTCTGCCGCCGGAGAATCAAATCTTATTTCTTTAGATTTTGGAAACGGAGAGATAAAAGTTTTAGTGAAAGCTATTCAGAGAGATGTTTTAAAACACACTTTTTCACATATTGATTTTTATCAAGTTAATATGAAAGAAAAGATAAACGCAGCTATTCCTCTACACTTCATTAACGAATCAAAAGCTGTAAAAGAGCTTGGTGGTATGTTAATGCGTAATTTAAATGAAATTGAAGTAGAGTGCTTACCTAGCGATCTTATAGATCATATTGATGTTGATATTTCAGTAATTGAAAATTTTGATATCATGATTCAAATAAAAGATCTCCCTATCCCTGAAGACTTTAAACTTTTACGAAATAATCCAGATGATGTTGTCGCCAGTGTTATGGAACCAAAAGCCCAGGTTGAAGAAGAGAAGCCAGTTGAAGAAAAAGAAGGTGCTAATAAGGAAGAAAAAAAGGAAGAAGAAAAGAAATAATAACCGAAGAATTGATATTTATAAAACCGTCTCAATGAGACGGTTTTATTTTTGTTTAAAAATAGAAACAATTGCTAGACGCGGCTGATTTGTTAAATCATTTTTAAATATAAGTGAAGCAGTTGGTAAAAATTTTTTTACCAGTAATGCAAAATTTTCATCTTGACTTGGATCTATCTCACACAAAATAGCTATCTTTTTTTTCTTATTTTTTAATAAAGAATTAATTTGTTCAAAAAGTAGACGATAATATTTAAGTCCATCGTTTCCAGCAACAAGAGCAAGCCGAGGCTCTTTTGATATTGAAGGGGAATTTTTTACCTGAAAGGGTGTTAAATAGGGGAGATTAGCTGTAATTATTAAATTAGAAGCTCTGTTTATCTCTTTTAATAATGGTTTAAGTAAATTTCCTTGAAAGAATAGTATGTTTTTTTCTTGCCCATGAAGTTTAGCGTTTTTTTTCGCTATTTTAAGAGCAGAAGACGAAATGTCACTGGCTACTAGATTGATATTTTTAAAAGAAGATAATGATGCCGCTAGACTAATGATTATTGCTCCTGAACCCGTGCCAATATCAACAATGCTTATCTTTTCTTTTTTAACGTCTTTTTTTATAATTTCCAAGGTTTCATCTACTAATAATTCTGTCTCTGGTCGAGGAACAAGAACTTGTTTATTTACTGAAAATTTCAAACTATAAAATTCACGATAACCAATTAAAACAGCAATTGACCAATTAGCTAAGCGTTTTTTTTCTAAATTTTTATAACGACGAAAAATTTCTTTTGTTATTTTATAATCAAGATGAGCTAAAATAAATTCCCGTTCTTTTTTTAAAAGAAAAGAAAGCAATAGCTCTGTTTCTAAAGAGGGAAGATGGCTTTGGCGTAAAACATCAATAATTTGCATGATATTTAAATTAATCCCTTTTTTCTTTTTCAGCTTTTTTAAGAGCTGTTATTATCTCTAATATTTCTCCGTCTAGCAAACGAGATAAATTATGCCAGGAAGTATTAATGCGATGATCAGTTAATCTGTCTTGAGGAAAATTATACGTTCTAATTTTATCAGATCTATCGCCAGCACCAATTTGATTTTTTCTAGTACTTGATTCACTTAACATTCGTTCTTCTTCTTTTTTTGCAAAAAGACGAGAGCGGAGAACTTGCATAGCCTTTTCTTTATTTTGATGTTGTGATTTTTGATCTTGACAAGAAACAGTTATGCCAGTTGATAAGTGAGTAATGCGGATGGCGGAGTAAGTTGTATTAACGCTTTGTCCACCTGGTCCACTAGAACAAAAAGTATCAATCCTTATTTCATTAGCCTTTATTTCTACGTCAACCTCTTCTACTTCTGGGAGGACAACCACAGTTGCGGTTGAAGTATGGACACGCCCCTGTTTTTCAGTTTCAGGGATGCGCTGAACACGATGTGTGCCAGCTTCAAACTTTAATGATCCATAAGCTGAATCACCGTCTATAGAGAAGATTACTTCTTTATAGCCACCTATTCCAATAACAGAGGCGTCTATTAGACTTAGTTTCCAACCTTGTCGTTCACAAAAACGTGCATACATTCTGAAAAGATCACCAGCAAATAAAGCGGCTTCGTCACCACCAGTCCCGCCTCTTATTTCTATAATAGCGTTCTTTTTGTCATTTGGGTTAGATGGGTTTATTTCTTCACTAATAGCCTCTTTTAATTCAAGTGCTTTTTGGTTTAAAAGATTAAGTTCTTCGCTGGCTAAAGCCTTTAATTCATCATCATTTTCACCTCTTACAATCTCATTGTTTTGTTTAATATTTTCTTCCGTTTTTTCAAGAATCAATATCATGTCGCTTATCTTTTTTAA
>CAZQJT010000014.1:0-6699 GCA_964593665.1 uncultured Gammaproteobacteria bacterium | reverse complement strand
ATCTTTAGCTTTTACCTTCGCTTCAAATTTTTCAACTCGGCGAGCGGTATCAACTAGTTTTTGCTTACCTGTATAAAAAGGATGACAAGCTGAACAAAGCTCAACTTTAATCTCCGGTTCTGTTGAGCCGGTTATAAAAGTGTTTCCACAAACGCAACTTACCTTGCAATTCGGGTAATACTTAGGATGGACTTCTTTCTTCATAAAAATATAAAAATTTTATTAAGAATAATAAAATTTCAACTACTTAATATCTTTAAATTGTGTTAATATAATGCTATCACAACTTTTAAATTTAAGCAAGAGTAATTTAATTTTTGATAAATTTTTTTAAAAAGACAAATATTAGCTAATTTAAGCTAAGTAAAGCTTGCTTTTTTAAAATAACCTCGCTTAACAGCTTTTAAATAAATTGCTATAATAGACAAGACTGTGATTTTTGAAACATTATGCTTAAAATAAATAATATCGCCAGAAACACTTCCTACCTAACTCTGGCTTTAATTTTGCAAAAAATAATCTCTTTTACTTATTTCACTCTTCTAGCTAGATACGTTGGCCCTGTTAGTCTTGGTAAATATTATTTTGCCATTTCTTTTACTACTATTTTTGCAATTTTTATAGATTTGGGATTGGGAAATGTTTTAATAAGGGAAGTGGCTAAAAAAGCGGGTGATGCTGGCCGTTGGTTAGCTAATGTTTTGGCCTTAAAGATTCCGCTTGCTCTTGTTTCTCTAGCTGTCGTTTTTATTTTGATTAATGTCTTAGGTTATGACAGCTTAACTAAAAATCTTGTTTATGTTTCCGCTATTTGCATGGTTTTGGATTCCTTTACTAACACCTTTTTTGCTGTTATCAGGGGATTTCATAATTTAAAGTATGAAAGTTCTGCTTCTATTATATTTCAATTAATAGTGCTGCTGGCAGGTTATAGTGCTCTTCTTTTGGGCGGGGGGCTCATAATGGCCATGGCTGCCTTAGCTTTAGCTAGTAGCTTTAATTTTCTCTATTCTTTATTAGTGTTAAAAAACAAGATAAAAGTAGGTATAAAATTAGCTTGGGATACACCTTTTGTTAGAAAAATAATAATTTTAGGCTGGCCATTTGCCATGTATGCTATTTTCCAAAGACTGTATACCTATTTAGACTCAGTTCTTTTATCAATTTTAGCCGGTGATTTACAAGTCGGATTATATCAAGTAGCTTTTAAAATTATTTTTGCTTTACAATTTTTACCCATGGCTTTTGTCGCCTCTCTCTATCCGGCCATGAGCACTTATTGGCAAAATAATCGTGAGCAATTAGTAATTTCTTTTACTCGGGCTTTAAATTATTTACTTATTATTTCTTTGCCCATTATTGTTGGGACAGTTATTTTAGGTAATAAAATAATATCATTATTTAAAGAGGGCTATGGTGAGGCTCTTTGGCCTCTAAGAATATCAATTATAGCTCTTTTCTTCATTTTTATTAATTTTCCTATTGGCTCCTTACTTAATGCCTGTGATAGACAAAAGAAAAACACCTTAAACATGGGGGTAGTAATGATAGTTAGTCTAATTTTAAATCTTTTACTTATACCACACTGGCAAGCGCTGGGGGCTAGCATTACTGTTTTAATCACTAATGCTTTAATGACTATTCTTGGCTTTGTTTGGGTAAAGCAAATTATTCCGTATCATTTTAAACACAATTTTTCTATTTTCTTGAAAGTTATTTTTGCTTCCATTGTTATGGGATTAATTGTTTTTTTAGGAAAAGACTATATCAATATTTTTATAATCACTTTTTTAGGTGCCATTGTTTATTTTCTTTGTCTATTTGCTTTCCGTGCTTTAAAAATTGAAGATATAAAAAGTATTATTAAATCTTTTAAATTGAAAGTTTAAATTTTAAATTATGAAGACTTTGTTATTTACACTAGAATACCCTCCTTTTAACGGCGGTGTTGCTAATTATTATGGTAATATGGCTAAATATTGGCCAATTGATGAAAAATTATTAGTTTTAGATAATAGTAAAGAAGAGCTAGTAAATAAAAATTATTGTTGTGCTTGGTTTCCGGCAATAAATGCTTTAAGAAGAAAAATAAAGCAAAGCAAAATAGATTATGTTTTAGTAGGTCAAGTACTACCGCTTGGAACAGCCACTTTTATTGCTTCCTTATTTAATAATTTTAAATATGCGGTTTTCTTTCATGGCATGGACTTACCATTAACTCTTAAAAATTTACATAAGAAAATAATAACTAAACTTATTATAAAAAGGGCGGATAAAATTATTTGTGCCAATAGTTACGTTGAAAAAAAAGTTTTAGAATTTTATAAAGAAGCGACAGGGAAAACTGGAATTTTTAACCCAGCCATAGAAAGCGTTTCTTTGACAATAAGTGAAAAAGAAAAAGAGGAATTAAGAGAAAAGCGTGGATTAAAAGGGAAAACAATTCTATTTAGTTTGGGACGCCTGGTTAAACGTAAGGGGTTTGATAAGGTAATAGAAGCTTTAATAAGTTTTAGCCGAGAAGAAAGGGAAAATTTAATTTATTTCATTGCCGGCAAGGGACCAGAGGAAGCTAATTTACAACAAATAATTCCGCTTGAGTTGGCTCGAAAAATAATTTTTTTAGGATCTATATCAGAAACAGAAAAATGGAAATGGCTCAACTTAGCAGATATTTTTATCATGCCTTCGCTAGATATCGCTGGTGATTTTGAAGGATTTGGTATTGTATATTTAGAAGCTGCTCTTTGTGGTAAACCAGTTATTGCTGGAAATTCAGGAGGGATAAGAGATGCTGTTTTGTCTGAAAAAACAGGTTTATTAATTAATCCAGAAAATATAGAAGAGGTAAAAAATGCTATAAAAAAATTAGTCAGTGATGATAAATTACGTGGCGAACTTGGAGAAAACGGTCGCTTGCGTGCTAAAAATGATTTTAATTGGGAAAAAAGAGCTAAAGAAATTTTTGATTTTATAAAATAAAAATAAATTTATGATATCAGTAATAATTCCAGTTTATAACGGAGTAGAAAAGCTTTTAAAAACAATTGCTAGCTTGGAAAAGCAAACACACCGTGATATAGAAATTATAATTGTAAATGACGGATCAATTGATAACGTAGAAAGTATTTGTGCTGAGTATTTAAAAAAGATATCAGATCAAGGGAGTAAAGATATAAGTTATTTATTTTTAAATCAAAGTCACGCTGGTGCTCCAGCCGCTCGTAATCGCGGGAGAAGAGAAGCTAAGGGCGAGTATCTTTTTTTCTGTGATGACGATGCTATTTTAAAGCCAGACGCCTTATCTGTTTTAGAGCAAGCTCTAATATATAATCCCCAAGCTAGCTATGCTTATTCTTCTTTTAATTGGGGAAGAAAATTGTTTAAATTACATGATTTTGATGCTGATAAGTTAAAAAAGGAGCCGTATATTCACACTATGTCTCTTATTAGAGCTAGCGATTATCCAGATTCTGGTTGGGATGAAAGTATAAAAAAGTTTCAAGACTGGGATTTGTGGTTAACAATGCTTAAAGAGGGAAGAACTGGAATTTTTGTCAATCAAGTTTTATTTACGGTTTCTCCTGGCGGCGCCATGAGTTCCTGGGTGCCATCTTTTACTTATAAATTATTGCCATTTCTGCCAGTAGTAAAGAAATATAAAAAAGCTTTGCAAATTATTAAGGATAAACATGGATTATAGAAAAAAAAGAAAAATTATCATCCTTCTATCTCTTGTTTCGTTTTTGTTTATTTTTTTATTTTTAGAAATAAAAAATAATTTGAACCAGGCAGAGAAAATAGATAAGCTGATAATTAATGGGAAAACTATAAACGTTGAAATTGCTAAAACCAGCAAAGAGCATTATATTGGCTTAAGTAATCGTGAAGCAATTTGCCATGATTGTGGGCTTTTCTTTGTTTTTCCTAGTTTAGAAATACGGCAATTTGTAATGCGTAACATGAATTTTCCTTTAGATATTATTTTTATTAAAAACGATACCATTGTTGAAATTTTAGAAAATTTAGAACCAGAAGGGAATGATCCCAAGGCAATATATTCAAGTAAACAGCCAGTTAATAATGTTTTAGAGATAAACGCTGGAATAAGCAAGCAGTATGGCTTTAAAATAGGACAAAAAGTTATTTTTTCAGATAAATAGCTAAAAATTATATGGATGAAAATAAAAAAAATAATAAATTAAATATTAATCCAGGGTTTTTATATCTTAGTTTTTTTGTTTTTATAGAAATTTCCTCTTATTTTTCATTATTTAATCCAGTTTTTAATAAAATATTTTTTGTAGCTTTAATTCTTGGCTTATTTTTATTAACTCTTTATAAACTTGAATACGGTTTGCTAGCTGTAGTTGGTGAGTTACTTATAGGATCAATGGGGCGTTTATTTTCTTTGGAGATGGGTGGTTTTTCCTTAAGTATCCGCATGGCTTTTTGGTTGATTTTCCTGCTTATTTTTGCCGGAAAATTTATTGTAAATTTGCGTCAAGAAGGTTTAAAGGGAAAATATTTGCAAGCGATAAAAGATTTTCATTTTCGCAAATATTTTTTAGTTTTAGCTATTTTTATAACTCTTGGAGTAATAAACGCTGCTTTTAAAGGAAACTCCTGGGGTTTAGTATTTAGTGATTTTAATGGTTGGCTTTATTTTCTTCTTCTTTTCCCAGCTATAGTTATCTACACTTTAGAAAAAGAAAAGAGTTTAAAAAATATAAAAATATTATTTTTTATTTCTTTTCTGTGGTTAAGTCTCAAAACTTTTTTATTATTATACGTCTTTACCCATAATTTAAGCTTTTCATCAGAAGTTTATTTCTGGCTACGCAAAACCTTAGTTGGCGAGATGACAAATACTTTATCTGGTTGGCCACGTATTTTTATTCAAGGTCAAATTTTTGCCGCCGCTGGTCTTTTCTTTTCTTTCTGGCAGAATTTTAAGATAAAAAAAGATGATTATTTAAAAAAATCGGTTAATTTTTTACTAGCTTCTCTTTTTGCCGGCGTTTTGTTAATTAGTTTTTCAAGGAGCTTTTGGTTAGCTTTAATTTTAGTCCTAGCTTTTATTATTATTTTAACTGCCAAGCTTTACTCTTGGAAAAAAATGTTTCTAGCTGCTTTATGGACGGGTTTAGTTTTTGCTGGCGCCTTCAGTCTTCTTTATCTAACAACTATAATCCCTTGGCCTCGCTCTGGAAATTTTAATGTTGATTTTGCTAGCCGGGTTAATGTAACTGATAAAAATGAGGCGGCCATTTCTTCGCGTTGGTCACTTTTACCAGCTTTAATGAAGGAGATATCGCAAGAACCATTTTTCGGCCAAGGCTATGGCGCAACCGTCACTTATCTCTCACAAGATCCAAGGGTTTTAGAAAATAATCCTAATGGATTTTATACTACTTACGCCTTTGAATGGGGATATCTTGATACTTGGCTTAAATTAGGGATAGGTGGAGTAATAGCTTATTTATTACTGCTTTTCTTTTTGATAAAGGAAGCTTTGATTTTAGGTTTTAAGAAAAATAATCCAATTCTTCTAAGCATCGCCAGTATCTTATTTTTTCTATTAATTGTTAATTTTTTTACCCCATATTTAAATCATCCCCTGGGAATAGGGGTGATTATAATTGTCTCTTGTCTTATCAATAAATATAGGGTATATTAGTCATTAATTATTCTTAAAAGAAAATAAAAAAGTATGAATGAACAAATTATTTCCCAAGAGGGATACGATAAATTAAGAAATGAGATGGTTTTTTTAAGCACGATTAAAAGAAAAGAGATTGCTGAAAGAATAGAAAGAGCTAAAGAGCTTGGTGATTTAAGTGAAAACGCTGAATACAGTGAAGCAAAAGACGCTCAGGCTTTAAATGAAGGCAGAATTTTAGAACTAACCAATACTTTAAAAAACGTTACCGTTGTTCAAAATGAAAAATCAAAAGACAAGGTGGTTATGGGTTCAACGATAACAGTAAAAACAGATAAAAACGAAAAGCAATATACTATCGTCAGTTTTAATGAAGCTGACCCCTTAAACGGAAAAATATCTAATGAATCTCCTTTGGGTGTAGCTTTTTTAGAAAGAAAAAAGGGAGACAGTGTTGAAGTAGAGACGCCACGCGGAATAGTTAAGTATAAAATACTTAAGATAGAATAATAATATGAGACTCTGGAGTCTTGATCCTAAACATCTTGATCGCCAGGGACTGCTTGCTCTTTGGCGAGAAGGATTATTAGCTAAAAATGTTTTAGCAGGGAAGACCAAGGGTTATAAAAATCATCCGCAACTTGAACGTTTTAAAGAGACAAAAAAACCACTTGAATATATTAACTCTTATCTTCATTCTATTTATCAAGAAGCAAAAAACCGTGGTTATAATTTTTCTCTTGAGAAGCTAGAAAAAGTTAAAACTAATTTACAGAAAATTACCATAAACGAAGGCCAGTTGTTTTATGAATTTCAACATTTATTAAAAAAATTAAAGACGAGAGATATAAATAAATATAAAGAAGTTTTTAATTTAGAGGAGATAAAAACACATAATCTTTTTAGAAAGATAAAAGGACCTATTGAAAAATGGGAAAGAATAATTAATAATAAGAAATAGTTTTTCGGGGATCGTCTAATGGTAGGACTCCAGGTTCTGGTCCTGGCTATCTGGGTTCGAATCCTAGTCCCCGAGC
>CAZQJT010000013.1:18627-21210 GCA_964593665.1 uncultured Gammaproteobacteria bacterium | reverse complement strand
GAAAAATTATCACAGCTATCTGTACAAAATAGTGAATTACGTCAGGAATTAGATAAAAAGTTATCTGAAACTCATAGAACGAGCCAGGAACAATTTGGGCAAACAACTAAAATAGTTCAAGATATAAGTGCTCAGTCCGCTAAGTTGATATCAGAGGTGACAGAAAAATTAACTAAATTAGATGAAACAAATAAACAGGTGGTTAATTTTTCTGCTCAATTACAAAATCTACAAGATATTTTAAAAAATCCAAAACAGAGAGGTGTTTTGGGAGAATATTTTTTAGAAGAAACTTTAAAAAACGTTTTGCCGCCCAATTCCTATCAAATGCAATATAAGATGGGTAAAGATGAAAAAACCGGCAAAGATTTAATTGTTGATGCAGTTGTTTTTGTTAAAGATAAAATTATCCCAATTGATGCTAAATTTTCTTTAGAGAACTATGAAAGAATCTTAAATGCTACTGATTCAGAAACAAGAGAGAAATTAGAAGTTTCCTTTAAACAAGATTTAAAAAATCGTATTGATGAAACAGCAAAATATGTTTTACCAGAAAGAAAAACCATGGAGTTTGCTTTTATGTTTATCCCCTCTGAGGCAATTTATTATGATTTATTGGTAAACAAAGTAGGAGCAGTAAAGGTAAATACACGCGATTTGATTGAATATGCCTTTCGAGACAAGAAAGTGATTATAGTATCACCTACTTCCTTTTTAGCTTATCTACAAACTGTTTTACAGGGATTAAAAGCAATGCAAATTGAAGAAAAAGCTAAAGAGATAAGGGTTAATATTGAAAAACTGGGCAAGCATATGAATAGTTACGATGAATTTATGAAGAAGCTTGGCTTAAGCATGTCAACTACCGTGAATCATTATAATAACGCCTATCTTGAATTTAGAAAAATAGACAAAGATATTACAAAAATTACCGGAAAAGAAGCAAAGGTAGAAATTTTAAAAATTGATAAACCTAAAAATAATTCTTAATAAAAATGATAGCTGTTTTAGATCAAGAAATTGATTTGAAAAGAAAAATAAAAGAAATACTAGCCTTTTTTGACTTGTTTGATTACCCTTTGACTTCTTTAGAGATTAAACAGTATTTAGATGGCCAATTTTCTTTACAAGAGATAATTTTCTTATTAGACAAATTAGAGGACGTTTCCAAAAAACAGGGATTTATCTTTTTGCCAGGAAGAGATGATATAATAAATGTTCGTAAAAAACGCTATAATTACACCAAGAGAAAATTAAAAAGAGCTAAACACTTTTCTTTTTTGTTTTCTCTTTGTCCTTTTGTCCAACTTATTTTACTAGGGAATTCTTTAGGATCATATAATTTGCGCGATGGTAGTGATATTGATTTTGTAATTATTAGTAAATCTAAGCGTTTATGGCTAACGCGTTTATATTGTGCTGGTTTAGCAGCGATTTTAAATAGTCGTCCAAAAAGGGGTGATAAGCGAGATAAAATTTGTTTAAGTTTCTATATAAGTGCTGATTCTTTAAATTTAGATAATTTACAGCTAAAACCAAAAGATCCTTATTTTTTTTATTGGCTGAGAAGCTTGATTGTGTTGTATAATAAAAACAAGACTTACGAAAGATTTTTACAAGCCAATAAGCTACCCCTTAATGATAAAAATCAGCTTGATTTTAAAAATGAAAAGAAAAATAATGTGTTAGTTTATAAATTTTTTAATATATTAGAAAGTTTAGCCAAGAGTTTTCAATTACTTATTATGGCAGCTGGATTGAAAAGGGCGGCTAATAATTCTGTTGGCGTAGTGATTAATGATAAAGTTTTAAAGCTTTATTTACATGATAATCGCCAAGAATATTTAGAAAAATATGGAAACAAACTTCAGCAAATATCTGCGTAAAACAATCGCCTATCTTACTTATCTTTTTGTTTTTCTTCTTCCCTTACAAACTAAATTTATTTTGCGACCAGGGGAGATAAATTATCAGGAGATTAGTTTTTATATTAGCCATGGATTGTTGATTTTGATATTTATCCTTTTTATCTTTAGACAATTTAAAGAAAAAACGTTTAAACATTTTGATAAAGCAATCTTCTATTCTCTCGTCATTTTTTCTTTTTTCTCTCTACTATCTCTTCTCAAAGCAGTCGATAAGCCACTAGGTTTTTTTCATTTTTTTATTCTTTTAGCAGCTTTGTCGGTTTTTTCTATTATTTATTTGGGGGTGGAGAAAAAAAATTATCAGGATACTGTTGTTGATAAGATAACTTTAGTTTATGTTTTTTTAAGCAGTATTTTTTTACACTCTTGTTTAGCTATATATCAGTTTTTTACTCAATCTGCCCCGGCTTGTAAATATTTAGGTTTAGCTAGTCATAACCCTACCAATTTAGGAGAGTCTGTAGTAGAAACAATAAGTGGTAGGTGGCTAAGAGCTTATGGTGGTTTTGATCACCCTAATATTTTAGGAGGAGTTTTAGCTATTTCTTTAATTTTAGTAGCCTATTTATTAGCGAAGAAGAAAGTCTTAAACGGTTCACGGCAAATTTGGTCATCTATTTTTTTATTTGTTTTTTATTTTGTTGGTCTTTATGCT
>CAZQJT010000013.1:0-18527 GCA_964593665.1 uncultured Gammaproteobacteria bacterium | reverse complement strand
GCGCTTATTTGATAGTTTTTTTGTAAAATTAACAAATCTTTTTCTAGTTCATCAAACAAGCCGTCTAATTTTTCTTTTTGCTGACGGTTTGTTTTTTTACAACCTTGTTTTAAAAGACTGATGACGGTAGCGATAGTTCCAAAATAATCATTGTTAGTAACATGGAATTTTACACTTTCCTCGTCTTTTAAAAGGTGAAGTTTGTTTTTTATATTATATTTAAGAGACATGTGTTAATTTTTATTGGATTAGACTAATAAATTTGTTTTTTCCAATAATAAGGTGATCTAAAACTTCTATATCTAATAAATTGCCAGCCTCTTTTATTCTCTCAGTTATTTCCAAATCAGCTTTATTAGCCTTTAAAACTCCTGATGGATGGTTGTGGGCGATAATAATAGCGGCAGCTGAATATTCTAAAGCGGGACGGAATATTTCCTTTATTTGTAAAAGAGAAGCATCTGGAGTGCCGATAGAGATAACTTCATCATGAATTAATTGATAGTGGACGTTTAAATATAGACAGCGAATTTGTTCTTTTCTTAAAATCGCCATATCTTTTAAGTGAATATGGGCTTGTTTTGAGTTTCTGATTATTATTGAAGCTCCTGGCTTCTTTTGATAAAAACGACGGCCAAGTTCAAAGCAGGCAACTATTTGGCAAGCTTTAATAAGTGGTATTTTTAAATCTTTTTCAATTATCTTTGGATCTTTTTGATAAACAATGCCTTTTTCTCCGTATTCGCGTAGTAAACGATTTGCCATTAACAAAACCTCTTCTTTTTTAGTTCCAACTCCTAGGACTATAGCTAGCAGTTCAGCTGAGCTTAAAGCGCTGGCACCTGTCTGAAGTAATTTCTCTCGTGGCCTTTCTTCATTTGGCAGGTCTCGAACTGATAAAATCTTGTATTGACGACCATGATTAATAATAATGTTTTGGTCTTTTATTTTGTAGGACATATAAAACTAGTTTAGAAAAAAAGTAATTATTTAACTCCTTTAAATTATAGCAAAAATGTGATAAGTTTAGAACATCTATACTCATTAAACATAAAAAACATGAATAATTATCAAAAAACACTTCTGGGCAACAAGGTACCATTAATAACAATTCCGATAAAAGAATCTAAAACAAGCACAGTTTTGGTTATCTTTAAAACGGGGTCTCGCCATGAAAACAAAGAAAATAATGGCATCTCTCATTTTTTAGAGCATATGTTTTTCAAGGGCACCGAAAAAAGACCCGATACTTTAATTTTGTCATCAGAACTTGATTCTTTGGGCGGAGAATATAATGCTTTTACCTCTAAAGAATATACTGGATATTGGGTGAAGGTAGCTAATAATAAATTAACTAAGGCCTTGGATATTTTAAGTGATATGCTTTTCAATTCTAAGTTTGAAGAAGAAGAAATTGAACGAGAAAAGGGGGTAATAATAGAAGAGCTTAACATGTATCAAGATAATCCCCGCTTACACATTGAAGATGTTTTTGAAGAATGTTTATATGGTGATACCTCGGCTGGTTGGGATACTATTGGCACTAAAGAAAATATTTTGCGTTTTAAAAGAGAAGATTTTATCAAATATTTAAACAAACAATATGGAGCGCGTAGTGCTTATTTAATTTTAGCTGGAGCGATAAAGCCAAGTGATAAAAAGACCATGCGAACTCTTTTTTCTGGTTTCTCTTCTCATAAATTTCAGGAGCAACCGTCTCTTTTGGAAAAACAATCTAAGCCGCAGTTAAAAGTTGTTTATAAAAAGACTGACCAATTAACTTTGGCTCTAGGAGTTAGAACTTTTAAGGTCGGTCATCCAGATGAATTTAAATTGAAATTACTTTCTATTATTCTTGGCGGGTCAATGAGTTCTCGTTTATTTATTAATTTGCGTGAAAGACAGGGTTTGGCCTATTTTGTTAGAACTAGCACAGAACTTTATAAAAATTCCGGTTATTTAGTAACTCAAGCGGGTGTTCCTAAAGATAAAATAGCCTTAGCTCTTAAAATTATTTTAAAAGAGTATAAAAAAATGGCTAAAGAGCTTGTTTCAAAAAGCGAACTTAAAAGAGCTAAGGATATTTTACAAGGAAGAGTCGTTTTACAAATGGAAGCAAGTGATAATTTGGCAGTTTGGTACGCGCAACAAGCAATTTCTCGACGAGAGATTTTAACGCCCGGAGAAATGTTAAAAAAGATTAAAAAAATAAGTGCTGAAGATTTGAGGATGGTAGCACAAAAAATATTTATAAATAAGGGGTTAAATTTAGCGGTGATTGGCGATGTTAATGAGAAAAAATTAAAGAACATTTTAGAATTCTAATATTTTTATGTCCCAGGATTTATTGCAAAAATTAAATAAAGATCAATTAAAAGCAGTTACCCACGACAAGGGGCCACTTTTAATAGTAGCTGGGGCGGGAACTGGCAAAACAACGGTTTTAATTAACCGTTTAGCTTATTTATTATCTGAAAAAAAAGCATCAACTGAAGAAATATTACTTTTAACTTTTACTGAGAAGGCGGCTGGTGAGATGGAAGATAGAGCTTATGGACTATTGCCTTATGGTTATGTTGATCTATGGATTAATACTTTTCACGGTTTTAGCGAAAGACTTTTGCGTGAGCATGCCTTAGATATTGGGCTGGGATATAATTTTAAGCTACTGACAGAAACTGAACAGTGGATTCTTGTTAAAAAGAATTTAAATAAGTTTAATTTGGATTATTATCGCCCTTTAGGGAATCCAGGTAAGTTTATTTCTGAATTATTGCGTCATTTTTCTCGTCTTAAAGATGAAAATATTACTCCTGAAGAATATTTACAGTATGTAAAAAATTGTCAGACTGGGGGCAAAAAACCGGTTTTAAATAAAATAAAAAAAAGTAAAAAAGAAAAAGTAAAAGATGATGAAAGTGAAAATGATGCGATGGAAGTAAGTCGTTTACAAGAGCTTGCCGGAGCTTATCAAACATATAACCAATTGTTAGTTGATAATAATTATCTTGATTTTGGCGATTTAATTATTTACACCTTAAAGCTTTTAAAAACTAGACCAAACATTTTACGTTATTACCATCAAAAATTTCGTTACATAATGGTTGATGAATTTCAAGATACTAATTGGGCTCAATATGAACTGGTAAAACTTTTGGCTTATCCCGAGAATAATTTATTAGTTGTTGGTGATGATGATCAAGCTATTTATAAATTTCGCGGGGCCTCTATTTCTAATATCATGCAGTTTAAAGATGACTTTCCTAATGCTTTAGAATTAGTGCTCATAGAAAATTATCGTTCTCGTCAGGAGATTTTAGACAAAGCTTATCATTTTATTCAACATAATAATCCTAATCGCCTAGAGACTAAGTTAAAAATAAATAAGCAGCTACTGGCAAAAAAGGATTTTTCTGCAAATTCAGAATTAGGTTCAGTTGTTAATTTTTTCAACTTTTCATCAGCCGAGGAAGAACTTTCTTTTGTTGCTTGGAAGATTTTAGAAATATATGAAAGCCAAAAAGACAACAAAGAACCAGTTTCTTGGTCTGATTTTGCTATTTTAGTTAGGGCTAATGATACGGCTGACGCTTATGTAAAAGAATTGAACCGTTACGATATTCCTAATCAATTTATGTCTTGGCGCGGACTGTATTACAAGCCGTTAATTTTAGATATCCTAGCTTATTTTCGTTTGTTAGATAATTATCATGAGTCAGCTTCTCTTTTTAGAGTTTTAAACATGGATATTTTTAAGGTTTCTCATTTAGATTTGATTGAAATTAATAAAATAGCTGCTCGTAAAGTTTGGTCTTTATATGAAGCCTTGGAAAATATTGAGCAGATAAAAGGCCTTAGTTCAGAGACTTATAAAAATGTAAACAAGCTTTTATCTTTAGTAGAAAAACATTCGGTTTTAGCGGAAAAAGAAAAGACAACAAAAATATTTTTAAGTTTTGCTTACGACTCGGGTTTGTTAGCAGGCTTAGATCCGGATAAGGATTTAGAATCTTATTCTTATTTAAATCAATTTTATAAGAAGATAAAAAATCTAGAAGAAATGGAAGCTGATTTGCGTCTTTTAGACTTTTTACAATCTATTAATTTGGAATTAGAGGCAGGCGAAACTGGAGCTTTAAAATTAGATTTTGCTGACTTAGAAACAGTTAAGATAATGACAGTCCACGGGGCCAAAGGATTAGAGTTTAAATATGTCTTTATTGTCAATTTAGTTGATAAAAAATTTCCAACCATTAATCGCGGTGAAAAAATTCCTTTACCCGATGATTTAATAAGAGAACAAGTGGTTGTTAGCTTAGATGCTCACACTGAAGAAGAGAGACGCTTGTTTTACGTTGCCGCTACTCGTGCTAAAGACGCCCTGTTTCTTACCGGTGCCAAGGATTATGGCGGAGCACGAGAAAAAAAGCCTTCTCGTTTTATCTCTGAAATGAATTTAGAAAGCGTGCTTACCCCAGAAATAAAGCTTTCGCAAAAAAATGAATTTTTGCGTGATTTGCACTATTTAAATTCTCGGGAAATATCTCTGGGAACAGAAAAGATAGCGGCTGAAAAATATCCTTTGCCTAATAAATTTTCCTTTTCGCAGCTAATGGCTTTTTCAACTTGTCCTCTGCAGTATAAATTTGCTTTTATTTTAAAAATCCCTGCTTCTACTGATAAAGCGAGTTTGATTTTTGGGCGCGTTCTTCATAATACTTTGTATAATTTTCTTTTACCAGTTTTAAGTGAGCGCCAAAAAATGACAGGGACTCTTTTTGGTGAATTAGAAAAAGAGTCTAGTCAGAAACAAATAAAAAATTATTTAAACAAAGAGCGCTTGCTTCAAATTTATGATGAGTTTTGGCAAAGCGACGGTTATCCGAGTAAAGAAAATAGGGAGGAGTATAGAAAGAGGGGATTGGATATTTTAGAAAAATTTTGGAATAATTATCAAGATAGTCCGCCGCAAGAAATACTCTATTTAGAAAAGAAATTCTCCTTTAAGATTGGTGGCGATATTATAAAAGGAGCAATTGATAGAATTGATAAGTTGCCTGATGGTAGTTTAGAAATTATTGATTATAAAACAGGGCAAACTAAAGATAAATTGGAATTTTCAGAAAAACGTCAATTAATTTTATACCAATTATTTATTGAAGAATTTTTAAATATTAAAGTGAGCACCTTAAGCTATTATTATTTAGAAAGTGGAGTGAAATTATCTTTTACCGCTAATGCTAAGGATATAACAAAGCTAAAATTAGAAATTCAATCAGAAATATCGGCTATTAAAAAAAGAGAATTTCCGCCTAAACCAAGTTTAAAATGTAAATATTGTGATTTTAATTCTATTTGTGAATTTAGGCAGCATTAGTTACAATAGAAAGACGGTTTAATATTAAAGATAAAAATATGCCTAGTGACGACAGATTAATTAGTCCCATAGAAAGAAAAGGTGATGAAGTATTAGATGTATCTTTGCGCCCTAAAACTTTAGCAGAATATATAGGTCAAGAAAGAATTAAAGCTAATTTAGAAATTGCTATTGTGGCGGCTAAAAAAAGAAAAGAGCCAATAGAGCATGTTTTGCTTTATGGTGCTCCTGGTTTAGGAAAAACTACTCTAGCCCATGTTATTGCTAATGAAGTTGGGGTTAGTATTAAGGTCACTTCCGGACCAGCTATTGAAAAAAGTGGAGACTTAGCAGCTATTTTAAGCAACTTAGAAGAGGGTGATATTCTTTTTATAGATGAAATACATCGTCTTCATAAGACCATAGAAGAGATTTTATATCCTGCCATGGAAGATTATGCTTTAGATATTGTAATGGGCAAGGGGCCCAGCGCCAGGACTTTGCGTTTGGATTTACCAAAATTTACAATTATTGGAGCAACTACTTTGGCTAGTTTATTATCAGCCCCGCTCCGTGATCGTTTTGGTATTACACATCATTTAAGTTTTTATGAAAACGAAGATATAGAAAAAATCATCTCAAGGAGTGCTAAAATTTTAGGCACAGAGATAGAAGCAGAAGCTTTAACGGCTATTGCTAAGCGTAGTCGCCGAACACCGCGCATTGCCAATCGTTTACTAAAAAGAGTGCGTGACTATTGCGAAGTTAAAGGCGATGGCAGAATTACCATGTCTGATTGCTTAGCGGCTTTCAAAATGTTAGCGGTTGACGAGCTTGGCCTTGATTTAATAGATAGACGAATTTTAGAAACAATTGCTTTGAAGTTTAAAGGTGGACCGGTTGGGCTCAATACTTTAGCCGCCTCAACTGGTGAAGAGAGGGAAACTATTGAAGATATGTATGAACCTTATCTAATGCAGCTTGGCTTTTTGGATCGTTCGCCGCGCGGCAGAATTATCACTCATCTTGGTTATCAGCATTTAGGTTTAAGTAATAAAGATCAAGCCGCTCTGCTTTAAAATTATGCTTCTTAAACTTCAGGACTTTGATTATAATTTGCCTTTAGAATTAATTGCTCAGAAAGCCATCAAACCGCGAGATCACTCGCGGCTTTTGTTGCTTGATAGAAAGACTGGACGAACTAAACATGAGCATTTTTATGATATAAAAAAATATTTGCAACCGGGTGATTTATTGGTTTTAAATGATTCAAGGGTTTTTAAAGCCCGACTTAAAGGAGTCAAAAAAGAAAGTGGCGGCGCTGTTGAGGTTTTTTTGCATAAAAAAATTTCAAGCTCTGTCTGGGAGTGTTTATTGAAGGGCAGGGTTAAGGTTGGTTTAGAAATTAAGTTAGGGAAAAACTTAAAAGCAGTTGTTTTAACAGATAATAATGATGGTACTTGGCAAGTAGAATTTAATTTAAAGGGTGATAGATTTTGGCAAGAAATTGATAAAATAGGAGAAGTCCCTTTGCCGCCTTATATAAAGAGAACAGAAAAAGATCCTGAAGATAAAAATAGATATCAGACAGTTTTTGCTTCTCTAAATAAAATTGGATCAGCCGCTGCTCCAACCGCTGGGCTTCATTTTACCAAGAAACTTTTACAGGATATAAAGAAAAGAGGAGTTAAAATAGTAACAATTACTCTTCATGTTGGACTGGGCACCTTTGCCCCCTTTAAAACAGAAATAATAACTGAACATAGAATGCACAGCGAGTTTTTGGAAATAAAAACTACAACAATAAAATCAATTCTAAAAACTAAAGCAGAAGGTGGAAGAATAATTCCTGTCGGAACAACTAGTTGCCGTGCTCTAGAGTCACTTGATTGGGAAAGAATAAAATCTTTAAATAATTTAAAAAAGCAATCTTTTTGGACAGATATTTTTATTTATCCAGGTTATTGTTTTAAGGTGACCGATGCCCTTATCACCAACTTTCATCTACCAAAATCTAGTTTATTAATGTTAGTGTCCGCCCTAGCTTCACGTAAGATAATTAAAAAAGCTTACCAGGAGGCTATTTTGGAAAAATATCACTTTTTTAGCTATGGTGATGCGATGTTTATTTTTTAATATTAGTAAAAAATAGGGATTTGATTTTTTTTCAAAATTCTGGTACAATTCGGATTGATTTTATTTCTTATTTTTATCTAAAATTTGTTTGCTAACAATATTATGAAAAAGTTTTTTCTTTTTGTTTGGGAAATTTTAAATATCGTTTTAATCTCAGCGGCCATTATTATTCCTGTTCGCTATTTTTTAATTCAACCTTTTTTTGTGAAAGGAGCTTCTATGGAGCCAACTTTTTATGATCATGAATATTTAATAATTGATGAATTAAGCTATCGTTTTAACAAACCGATTCGTGGTCAAGTAATAGTTTTTCGCTATCCTCGTAATCCTCAGGAATATTTTATAAAGAGAGTTATCGGTTTGCCCGGTGAAGATGTTCAGATAAAAGAAGGTCAAGTAATTATTTTTAACCAAGAGAATCCAGAGGGGTTGGTTTTAAAAGAAGATTATTTAACAAGTGGTAATATTACTTATAATCAAGATGAAGAGAAAGTTTCTTTAGATGATGATGAATATTATGTTTTGGGAGATAATCGTGGTGCCTCTAAAGATTCTCGCTATTTTGGAGCAGTAAATGAGAACTTTATTATTGGAAAAGTTTTGTTTCGTGGTTGGCCTCTTGATAGCTTACAATTTTTTAATCAAGAATATTGGCCGCAATATCAATAATTTTTCATTTTTATTTATCATTTAATTTCCTATGCCTAGACAGAAAAAATCTACTGAAAAAACAATTGTTAGAAAAAAAGAGGATCGTGTCGAAAAAATCGTTCCTCGTCTTTTGGGAATGAAAGATTATATTTTAGCAGAGCAACTAGCTTATAGCCATGTTGTTGATACAGCTTCTAATTTAGCTAAACTTTATAGCTTCTCATTAGTAAAAACACCAATTTTAGAGAACTTTAATTTATACAAGAAATCAACGCGTAAAAACAATGATAAAGAATTTTATTTTGTAGAGGGTGAAAAAAGTGAAAAAAGCGTTTTGCGTCCTGAACTTACTCAGGGAATCATACGAGCTTATCTTGAAAATAAAATATTTGAAAATCCGACAGCTGCTAGATTTTTTTCCATTGGTCCGGTTTTCCGTCATGAAAAATTACAATCTGGACGTTATCGTGAATTTACTCAATTTGATTTAGAAATTATCGGCGAGAAAAAATCTTTAGCAGAAGCTATTTTAATTGCTATTGCTAATAACTTTTTTGAAGAATTAAAAATTGATGTTCAGCTCCAAATAAATAGTCTTGGTTCAGCTGATTGCCGTCGTGAATATACAAACAAGTTAGCCGCTTTTTATAAAGAAAGGGGGCGTCGCTCTAAACTTTGCAATGTTTGTAAAAATAATTTAGGAAAAAATTGTTTAAGCTTACTTGACTGTAAAGAAGAGGCTTGTATTAAATTGCGGGAAGGAGCTCCTCAAATTGCTGATTATTTATCAGATGAAAGTCGTGAGTATTTAGCTAAAACTTTAGAGGTGTTAGATGAGTTAAATATAAATTATAATTTTAATCCATATTTAGTTCGTAGTTTAAATTATTACAACGATACCGTTTTTGAGTTTTGGCCTATTGGTGAAGATGGGGTGCCACAGAGTAAATTTTCTCTTGGTGGTGGTGGTAGATATGATTCCTTAATAGAGAGTATGGGTGGACCAAGCGTTCCGGCTGTCGGTTTGTCTCTTGGGCTTGAAAGAACCATCGCTAAGTTAAAGGATAAGCACCTTTTGACAAATTCAGATGAAAAAGATATAATTTTCATTGCTCAATTGGGAGATCAGGCCAAGCTTAAAGCTTTACAATTATTTCAAGATCTTAGAAAATCTGGATTTAATGTGCGACAATCATTTGCCTCAGATAGTCTTAAAACCCAGTTAGAAGAAGCTTTTGCGATGAAGGCAAAAATAAGCCTTATTTTAGGGAAAAAAGAAATATTAGACGAGACGATTTTAATGCGTGATATGGATTCTGGTGCTCAAGAAACAGTAGTTTTTAAGAAAATAAAAGATCGTCTGGCTAAAAAAGATAAATTAATTGAGAAAAAATTAACTAATAGAAAGGAAGGTGGACTGTATGGCGGATTTTAAAAGAAAACCAGGAGAAAGTTTTGAAGGTTTTTTACGTAAGTTCAAAAAGAGCTTAAAAAATAGTAAGAGATTGGAAAAAGCTAGATCCAAACAACATGTTGAGCCAAAGCAGACTAAAAGACTACAAAAAAAGTATGCTTTGACTAGCTTGGCTTTGGGTAAGAAAAATGAGCATTTGCGTCGAATCGGCAAATTGCCGGAAAGTAATATGCGTCCGTAATTTTGATTACTGTTTGAATATAAAAACCCTCTTTAAAAGAGGGTTTTTATGTTAAAAAAGGAATATTAATGATGTTTTTCTTTCATCCCGGGTAGTAAATGTTTGAACTTATCAAAACTTGATTGTTTGGCAAATTGTTTTATTCTGTCGCGTGCTCGTCTTGTTTTTACAAATTTTAGCCAATCTTTATTAGGGTGTTGGCGATTTTTTTCAATGATAATTTGCACCATGTCGCCATTTTTTAATTCTTGATCTAGTTTTCCTAGTTTATCGTTTATAATTACACCTGAAGCTTTATTGCCTATATTACTATGAACGGCATAAGCAAAGTCAATTGGAGTAGCTTTTTCTGGTAATTCAAAAACGTCTCCTTTGGGAGAAAAAACAAAAATCCGGTCCCGAAAGATGTCCATTTTAATATTTTTAACCAGTTCATTAGTATTACTAATTTCTTTTTGTATTTCAATAATTTCTCTTACCCAAGATGGTTGCTGATAACCTATATTTTCATTTCTGGATTTGTAATACCAATGGGCAGATAAACCATAGATAGATTCTTCATGCATTTCTTGCGTGCGAATTTGAAATTCTGCTAGTTTTCCTTCTGGCCCAAAAATAGTGGTATGTAGAGAACGGTAACCATTTGGTTTTGGTACGGCAATATAGTCTTTAAAACGATTTGATTTTGGTCGCCAAAGAGTATGAATTATACCCAAAGCTTTATAGCAATCATTTATTGTTGGCACAATAAGACGAAGACCAAAAACGTCATATATTTCATGAAACTCCTTATCTTTTTCCTGCATTTTTCGATAGATGCTATATAAATGCTTGAAACGAACCTCAATTTCATATTGGACACCTGCTTCTTCTAATTTAGGGATTAAAACATCTTTTATTTTTTGAAAAAAACGATTTCTTTCTACTTTTTTTTCAACTTCATATTTATATTCAATTTCATGAAACTTTTCTGGATAAAGATATTTAAAACAAATATCCTCCATTTGCCATTTGAGACGTCCAATACCAAGTAGACCAGCAATTGGCGCGTATATTTCTAAGGTTTCTTGAGCAATACGTTTCTTTTTTTCTGGAGGAAGGTTTTCAAGAGTACGTAAATTGTGAAGGCGATCACAGAATTTAATAAAAATAACTCGCAAATCACTAGTCATGGCCAAGAACATTTTTTTTAAATTTTCTCGGTATCTTTCTATTCCTCTATATTTTATTTTTCCTAATTTAGTAACTCCTTTTACTAAGTTATAAACATCATTTCCAAATTTTTCTTTTATTTCTTCTAATGTTTTTTCAGTATCTTCCGGAACATCGTGTAATATTCCAGAGGTCACTGTAGCTAAATCAGCCTTTATTTCAGCTAAAATATAAGCAGTGTGCAAAGAGTGTTGGATATAAGGCTCGCCGTTTTTTCTTACTTGTCCGCGATGAGCTTCTTCGGCAAAATTAAAAGCTTCTTGAAGAATAGAAGCGTCTTCTTTTGGATGGTTGTCGCTAAATTTTTTAATAATCCTCTCTATAGTCATAAGTAGATACTTTTTCTCTAGCGTCTAACTCTTAAATGGTTAATAAAATGTTTTTCTTTTTCACTCTTTATGGTATAATAGGAACAGATAAATTATAACAATAAACAGGATAATTTAAAAGTTTTTAAACTTATAAAATGAAAAAGAAAAATAAATTAATTATCTTTTTTTTGGGCTTCTTTGCTTTATTTTTAGTAGCCCATTTTGTCAGTGCTCAAGACTTTGGGGTTGATGTTGTTGATAACAACTTAGGAGGTACCTTGGGTGAGTCTGGCTCTGACCCACGCGTTCTTATAGCTAGAATAATTCAAATAGCTTTAAGCTTTCTCGGCCTGATTGCCCTAGTTTTGATTTTGTATGCTGGCTTTTTATGGATGTCTTCTAGTGGCAATGAAGATAAGATAGATAAGGCAAAAAGCATTTTAAAAAATGCTTTAATCGGGCTTGTTATTATTTTATCTTCTTGGGCTATTGTTACTTATATAATTTCTCGTTTTACCGGTAGTCTTGGTTCTGCGATTAATCCTACTTTTAACACCCCTTCTTCAATTCCACGAGTTAGTACTTTAGGTGCTCTAGGAGCTTGTACTATTGAAAGTGTTTATCCAGAAAATAAACAAATAGATGTTCCTAGAAATACAGCTATTACTATAAAATTTAAAGAGCCGATTGATCAAACTAGTGTTTGTGTAAATGATGCTGGCGATTCCTGTTCTTGCGGGGAAGTTATTTCAGGAGAAACTTGTAATTTAATTAATCCACAAGCTATTCGTATTTTTAAAACAGAGCTAGAGGATGCTTGTATTGGAAATTCCTGTCCAGAAGCTAATGCTAATTTTACTAATGTTACCGCTTCTATATCACAAGATAAACTTTCTTTAATTCTTACCCCCAAAGAATATTTGGGCAGTCCAAGTGAAAATATTTGGTATTCGGTAAAATTAAGTTCTGATTTAAGAAAAGAAGGTGGGAAATCAATGCTTGCTAATTGTCAGTCTACTAGTTTTACTTGGAGCTTTGAGGTTAGTAGTCGTTTAGATTTAATTCCACCTCAAGTAGTTTATGGTAGCATATATCCTTTGCCGGACAATGAGAAAGATTTAATAAATCAAGTTATCCCCGCTGTTGCCGCACAAGCAAAGATAACGGTTTTAAATTGTCCAAATGTTTATAGCAGTTCTTCTGTTTTAAATATTATTCCTTCAACAAATAGTCCAGAAGCGTCTGCTAGTGCCCTTAATTATCAAGGGGATATTACTAGTTTTTTAGTGGTTATTCCTTCACAGTCAAAAGATAAGGCACAATTATTTGAAGCAGAAGATATTTCTAATCTTTTAGGCGTTGGTGATTTTGATTCTCAGGGGAATGTTCGTCTGGGAGATTTTTTTATATTTAAAGCCCCTGAACGTAGTGTTGGTAATTCTTGGATAGTTAATTTAAAGCCAGAGGTAAAAGCAGACACTTTAACAATAGGGAGTTATACTTATACTTTTGACAATAAAACAGGGGGCAATAATATTTCTTTGCCGGTAAATTGTAATAGTGCTGCTGCCGCTGATGCTATTTATATTGGACTGAGTGGAGATTCTCTTGTTGATGTTTTAAAAGAAGATAACAGTATTGTTTTAAGGTCTAAAATTGCTGGTTCAGATGGAAATAATATTAAATTAGAAAGCAGTAGTTTGGGCAATTTACAAATTGAACCTTTTTCTGGCGGAGTTTCTCGGGATGTCTTAGTAAAATTAAATGATCAAAAAGATGTTCCCATGAATACCGTTTTACAGCTTAATTTCAACGAGCCAGTTAATCCTTTACAAATTGCTGGATTGTCTTCTGAGGTAGCAAGTTATATTAGAGTTGTAAATTATGATCAAAATGCGATGGGAAATGGGGCTAGTTGTTTTGATAATTCAGAATGTAAATCATATAATTGTGGCGGTTCAGAACAAGCTAAAACTTGTGTCGGTGATTATTTGCCCGGTAAGTTTTTGGTTAGCAATAATTATAAGACCGTAGAGTTTGTTTCCGATAATGAGTGTGGTGTTAATGGTTGTGGTGAAAAAATCTATTGTTTGCCGGCTAATAGTCATTTAGCAGTGGAGCTAAGATCGGCTGATTTAAAAGCTTGTGAAAGTGATGATAATTGTTCTTCTTTATCACCTTTTATAAAATGCCTGCCCAGCGACTTAGGCTATATGACTTGTCAAAACCCAGAAAATAGAAATTATCCTATTGCTAAGATAGATTCTGTTGGAGCAAATGGCATTATTGATTTAGCCTCTAATTCTTTTGATGGTAATCGCAATAAATTTTCCGAAGGTCCGCTGGATTATTATAATGATAATTATATTTTTTCTGATTCTTTAAATAATAATAAGCGTGATAATTATCGTTTCTCTTTTTACGTTAACGATCAAATTAACTTAACTCCTCCAAAAATAACTTCTATTTCTCCGGCGCAGAATAAACGAGGAGTAGCTTTAAATGAAGATATAAAAATAACCTGGAACACTTTAATGATGAATAGTACTTTAAGAACGGGGCAAAGTATAGTTGATACTGGCAAGAATAAGGTTGCTCACAAGTTGATAAATTTAAGTGGAATAAACGCAAGCGGTCTTGGTTATTGGATTAGTAATGATAATAATGATACTGATTTAGATGGTGAGCCTGATCAAACAATTTCTTGGGTTAAGCATTCAGAATTTTTAGAAGCAATGACTTATCGTGTTCAAGTTGGTTCGGGGGTAAGAGATATTTACCAAAATTGTTTTAAACCTAGTGACGGTGAAGGGTGTACGGGCGTTTCTTTAGAGCATCCTTCTTGTTGTTTTGGCGAAGCAGTTGATATTTTAAATTCCGATGGAAGTTGCCAATAGCTTTATTTTATGAAATATAAAAAAATTATTAAAAAAATAATTCCCCTGTTGTTAATAGGAGCTTTTTTATTAGTTTTTAAATTAGCTTTAGCTCAAGATTTTGGTACAGATGTAGTTAGTGAGGGATTGGGAGGGGCTTTAGGAGAAGCTGATTCTGATCCACGTTCTTTAGCTAGTAGAATTATTAATATCGCCATGGGATTTTTAGGGGTGATTGCGGTTTCAATAGTTCTTTATTCTGGTTTTTTATGGATGACTTCCTCAGGTGAAGAAGAAAAGGTAGGAAAAGCAAAAAAGATATTAAAAGCGGGTTTAATAGGGTTAGTGATAGTTTTATCTGCTTGGGCAATAGTTACATTTGTTTTTTCTAAATTAAGTGGAGCTATAAACGGTAATGATATTGGTGGTGGTAATGGTAAAACATATTGTTTTAACGGAGAAACTCGTTCTTGTGGTTGTGGTGGCGCTATGCTTTGTTCAAATGGTGTTTGGGGGCCATGTATCGGTTCAAATTGGGATGATTGTACTAACATTCCAACTGATTGTGATGCTAGTTCTTTGTCTGGTTGTCAGGCTTCTGATCAAATTTGTGCCGATGGTTATTTTTGTGATGATAATTGTTCTTGTCAGGAAAAAGCTGAAGCAGGAGATTCTTGTGATGCAGATTCTAGCAATCAAACTTGCGATGCTGACAATAATCGTTGTGGCAGTTATTTAACTTGCGATCCAAATACTTGTCTTTGTGTTGGTTCGCCGGTGATAACAGGCATTAGCCCGCTTGGCGGTTTTTGCGAGAATAACATTAATCAACCTTGTGCTAGTAATGATGATTGCGGTGGTAATGTTTGTAATTTATCGGCAGCTAATGGCGCGGCTAATAATTTTATTACTATTTTTGGAAAGAACTTTGGTGATTATTCTAGTGAAAGCAGTCAAGTTGTTTTTGCTGGTAGCGGACAAGAGGCAATTGCTCTTTTTCCTAATAATCTCAATCCCGCTTGTGTTAATTTTTGGCGTGATGACCAGATAATAATTGCTGTTCCTGAGAATGCTGAAACTGGAGCGATAAAGGTAATAAACGATGAAGGGTTGGTTGATTATACAAATGATGATTATGGCCCTCAGTTACCAGATTTTGTTTTTAATAGTATTGCTAGACCAGGTTTATGTGAACTTGATCCCGTTGCCGGGTCTTTAAATTTAGAAGTTAATTATCAGGGAGCAAATTTATATAATGGTCAAGCCTATTTTGGTAATTATGACAGTAATGTTAATGGGCTTTATTCAAATTTTTCTGATGATGAAGGTTTATCAGGCAGGGCTTCAGTTCCAAATATAAAAGCCGGGCAAACAGGTAGTTTTGTTGAAAAAGTTGTAGCTGGATTTTCTCAAAAAAGTAACTTTTTATCATTTGTTAAAGCTAGGGAAGAGGCGGATGGTCCATATATGATGGCGTTTTCTCCTAGCGAGGGCGGTCCTGGACAGTATGTAACTATTAGAGGGGCTGGTTTTGGTGGGGCTAAGGGAAATAGTCGTGTTTATTTTGTTCTTGGTAATGAAAAAATTGAAGCTTCCTATTCTTTTCCTTCTATTTGTACTAATTCTGTTTGGAATGATAAACAGATAATTGTTAAAGCGCCAACTGATTTAACTGATGGTTCTTATTACATAGAAATTGTTTTAGGAGATAAGATTATTTCTTCTCAGACTCTTAATCCTAATGTTTTTAAATTTAATTCAGATCTAAAACCAGCGCCAAGTTTATGTAAAATTGATCCAGAAAAGGGGCCGATAGGTTCTCCGGTTACTCTTTGGGGTGAATACTTTGGTTCAGTTGATGCTAATGTAATTACTCGTTTTAATTATGAGAAAAATGTTTCTGGGATAGTTGAAAAACAAGACCAGGCTGATATAGTCTTAGTTAATGTCCCGAAAGAAGCAACTACAGGGCCGGTTAAAATAATCAGAAGCAATCAAGCTGGCAATGAATTAAACTTCACTGTAGCTGAATGTAGCAGTGACGAAGAATGTAATGGCCAAGTTTGTTGTCCTTCTACCTCATATAAAAAGGGGAGGTGTGTTAATAGTTTAGAAGAATGTTTTGCTGATATTCCAACCTCTGTTTTTGAGTGGAAATTTAGTACGGACTTTAATACTAGTAACGATGAAAGTTTGCTTAGTTGTTTAGGCTGGTCTAAATATCTTGGATCTTGTTATCAAGGGGCAATGTGCCCTAATAGTCCCGGAGCCTGTTCTTCACCTACTGACAGTTATACGAAAGTTGTTGGTAGCTGTGATTTAAGCTGTAATAGTGTTTTAGGGTGCTCTGGCAATAAATGTGTTTATAACGAAGAAATTGATAAATGTGTTTTAAAACCAACTTTAAATGTTAGTGCTTGTGAAGTTGATGAGTTAATATCTCCGGCAAAAAATAGTGATAAAGAAGATGAAAAAAATATTCCTCGCGTTATCTTTTTGCCCGGTAAAATCAATCAGCATTGGAATTTGTCAAAAGGAATATTTGAATCCGATATTGAAGGAGTAAGTAATGATGAAGATAAATTAGCTTATTGTCAGAAGTTTTATCCTACGACAGTAGCAGTGGAAGAATATAAGATTGAGAGAAGTTCAACTTGGCAGGGACAATCCTCCGGAGATTATTTAACTGGCGAGGCAATGTCCTATCGTTGTGTTCTTGATACAAGTGTAAATGGACTTGATTTATCTGGCGTTAAAAAGACTTGTAATTTGAAAGGGCAATGGGAAATAAATATTAAGAGCTCTTGCCCTGAAGGTTGGACCAGGGGGGTAAATAATACTTGTGTTCAAGAAAATTATTCATGTAGTAATTGTCCCGATAATTTAAGTTGTCAAACTGTTGATTTCTATAATAGTTGCGTTTCTAAAAAGCTTTGTGATTCTCAGGCTAATTGTGTTGATAAAGTGGGCAGTTTAGAAGATGAATGTGTTGCGACTGTTGAGCCGGGATGTGATTGTTGTTGCCGAATAGGTTATGATGCTCAAGATTGTTGTGCTCCTTTGACTTGTTCTGGTGTTTGTGGTTCGGATATTCAAAATGGATCCAATACTTTTGGATCTTGTTCTGGCTGCGCCCAAGTTGGTAGTACACCAGAAGAACACGACGCTGCTTGTAATTGTTTAGGGACTAGTGGTAAATATTGTTTAGTTGACGATAGTAATCCGCAAGGAGTTTGTACTGATTGTGCTGGACTTACCACTGCTCAAAGTTGTGGTGATCATTCTGCTACTTGTTGTTTTGACTCTAGAAACACTACTGATATAAGCGATGATTTCTGTCGTTCTTTGAAGACTAGCGATACCATAGTCAGTGCTAATAGTGGTGATGCTGGTTATGGTTACTGCGCTGTTTCTAGTTCTCCTAATCCTGAAGATATTTGCAATTTGCACAATAATGATAAAACGGCTTGTTTGTCCGAGTCAGGTTGTTGTTATAATGCCAATCCTTTATTTAATAATATCTATAATGGCCAAAGTTCCTTTAGTTATGAGATAGGGGCTTGTCTTTCTGGAGCAAAAATAAAATCAGGAGAGAACGCGGGATACTGTGCTTATTATGATTGTACTAGTTTAAATTCGGGTACTTGTAATTTAACTCCTAATATTTTAGGGCGCTACAGAACATTAGATACTTGTCAGGAAGGTTGTAGTAATCCTGGATCTGGCGCTGGCCTAGGTTGTGTTAGTAAAGAGAGCAATGCTTTAGGAAGCTGTGATTTTAACACCTGTACTCTAGAAGGGTTTAGTTGTTTACAAGAAAATGGGCTAGAGGCTACTAGCGGCGATTTCCCTAGTTGTGGTGTTTGTTGTTGCCAGCCAGAAACAGCTACAAGCCTAGATTCTTGTAAGACGCCAGCTACTCCTAATTTAGTTTGTCAAACAAATAAAGGTGAATGTTCTGGATCAGCTCGCGGTCTTTGTTGCGGTTGTACAAATGACAGTGATTGTGGGTCAGTTAGCACTCTTGGTTGTGGGTCTGATACTTGTTGTGAAGCTAGACCTTCAGTGATTGGTACTTTACCAGCTGCATCCGAAAAGAATGTTTGTCGTAATGCAACCATTTCAGTTTCTTTTAATCAAAAGATGGACACAAGTAGCTTCAAAGATAATTTCTTTCTTTTCGAAGAAATGACCTATGGCAAAGGGAATTGTCCTTTAGAAAATTTTATTGTTGCGGCTGATTTTGAAGAAAACTATCAAGAAAAAGGGAAAAACAACTTCTTAGCTAATTTGGTGTATAGGATAAGTCAAACTATTCGTTCTTTGTTTA
>CAZQJT010000012.1:18457-21533 GCA_964593665.1 uncultured Gammaproteobacteria bacterium | reverse complement strand
GGAATATTTTTTGCTCAAAGTTTACTTTGGGGAATATTTGGTGGCTTTATAATAAATTTCTATGCCGAAAAAATGGCAAATGAAAAAAAATTAGGTCAATCCAATTTACCGCCCTGTTCCTTGGCCCATTAATTTTTGTTGTTCTTTTTTATTTCAATATAATAAAGAGTGATTTTCATTGGACCAACGTCGTAGTAATATTGGCCTTTAACTGGGTTGAAACGATAGTCGAGATACTCGACTACAACAAGCCTAAAGCGTCATTTTAAAAATGACGCTTTTTTATTTGTATGCTATAATTAAATCCGGGGCGGCTAATAAGGCAGCCAATTTTTAAGAGAAAAAAAATGAAAAAGAAAAAAATTTTCCCAACTAGTGCTGCTAATTTAATGACACGGTCAGTGCCAATAGCTAGTGTTAACGACAGCATTGAAACTGTAAAGAAGAATTTTTTTAAGGAAATAAAAAAATTAAAATCAATTAATTACGTTTACGTTATAGATAGCAACAACTTCTTAAAGGGGACAGTTTCCATAAGAGAATTATTCCAACAAACCAGAAACAGAAACATAACAGCGATCATGGAAAAGAATCTTGTTTATGCCTATAAAAACGCCGATAGAGAAGAGGTCGCCTATTTAGCTTTAAAAAATAACATTAAATCAGTTCCCATTCTTGATAAAAAAAATAAATTCGCCGGTGTAGTTTTAAATGATGATATTTTAAAAATTATCTACAAAGAACTGCAAGAAGATATTTCTCATTTTATCGGTTTAGACTCAGAAATAGATAATGAAAACTTAGACGATATTCGTTCTATGTCTATTTATGCTTCTTTGAAAAACCGTTTACCTTGGCTCATTGTTGGTATTCTTGGTGGCGTTTTAGCAGCTCAAGTTATTAGCATGTTTGAACAAACCTTATCTAAGAATATTATTTTAGCTGCTTTTATACCACTGGTGGTTTATATTGCTTCTGCTATTGGCACTCAAGCTGGTTTTTTTATTGTAAGAGACTTGGCAATCAACAAAACTATTAATTTTTTTTCCTACACCTTTAAACAATTCAAAGTAATTTCAGCTATGGGTGTGATTATTGGCTGTTTAATATTTATTTTTTCTTTAATTTTTTATCAAAGTATTAATTTAGCCTTAATATTATCCCTATCCATCTTTTTGACTATAATATCAGCTATAATCACTGGAATTTTTATTCCCTATGCTTTTAGCCGCTTAAAATTTGATCCCGCCAATGCTAGTGGACCAATCGCTACTATTATCCAAGATTTTTTAAGTGTTTCTATTTATTTAATAATTGCTAGTGCTTTATTATAAATATGTCTAAAAAAAGGATTTTATATTCTTTAATCTTAATATTTTTCTTGTTTACCGCCTCAATTTTATTTTTTTCTAAAGAAAAGGAAAGGGAAGATGAAAAAAACTTAAAGGTGGTCACAACTATCTTTCCTTTATACGATATCGCTAAAAACATTGGCGGAGATGAAGTTGAAGTTTCAATGCTTCTTGACCCTGGGCTAGAAGCCCATTCTTTTGAACCAACGCCTAGCGATATGGTGAAAATAAATAAGGCCGATATTTTTATCTACACTGGACCCTTCATGGAGACATGGGCAGAAAGAGTCATTAGCGCGGCTGATAATCAAAATCTTTTAGTAATAAACGCTAGTAAATCAATTGAGCTTTTAAAAGAAGAAGATGAGCCTGAACATGAGCATGAACACGAAGAGGGCGACCCTCACGTTTGGCTTGATTTTGATAATCTAAAAATAATGCTTAAAAATATAAAAGATGGATTTATAGAAAAAGGGCTTAATAAAGAGGCTACTCAAAAAAGAGCAGATGAATATGCAAAAGCAATTACTGACATAGACGAGGCTTACCTTAAGTACTTATCTAAATGCAAAACCAGGACTCTTGTCTATAGCGGCCATTATGCCTTTGCTTATCTTGCTAAAAGATACAATCTTTCCTACCAATCAGCTTATGGTCTTTCACCTAACTCAGAACCAAGCGCATTAAAAATAACTGAACTTAGTAAACAAATAGAAGATAATAATTTAAAATATATCTTCCATGAAGAATTATTAAATCCTCGTTTAAGTGAAACTCTGCGCCAAGAAACAGGGGTAGAAATTTTAAATTTAAGTACAGCGCATAATTTAAGCCGAGAAGATTTAAATGCTAATAAATCTCTTTTTCAAGTTTTATTAGAAAATCTAAAAAGTTTACAAACTGGACTTGAATGTTATTAGAATTTTATGGAAAATATTTTAGATATAAAAAACCTTAGTTTCAGTTATGATTACCTACCAATAATAGATAATGTTTCTTTTAGTGTTCAAAAAGGCGATTTTATTGCCTTAGCCGGACCTAATGGCGCAGGAAAAACAACTTTGGTAAAATTAATATTATTCTTAGAAGAAGCTCAGAAAGGAAAAATAAAAATATTTGGCGAAAAAGAAAAAGATAAGATTTCTTGGAATAAGATAGGTTATCTAGCACAAAGAAATAATTTAGTTAATCCACTTTTCCCGGCTAAAGTTAAAGAGGTAATCGCCTTGGGGCTTGTTTCTAAACAAAAAATATCCAAAAAAGATAGTCAGGAAAAAATTAATCAAGTCCTGGATTGGTTAGATATAAAGGATTTAAAAAATAAAACAATAAATGAACTCTCCGGCGGCCAACAACAGAAAGTGTTTTTAGGTCGGGCACTTATATCTGATCCTGAATTATTAATCATGGATGAACCAAGCACGGCCCTTGATCCAAAAACAAAAAATAGTTTTTTTAAATTAATAAAAAAATTAAATGAAGAAAAAAGAGTAACTATTATTATGATTACTCACGACACTGCTCAAGCTGGAGAATATGCCGAAAAACTTTTATATTTAGAGAAAAAAATTATTTTTTTTGGAAAATTTTCTGATTTCTGTAAATCACCAGAAATGGAAAAATACTTTGGACACTTTACTCAGCATTTAATTTGTCACCAGCACTAATATGAATATCACTGAATTGCTTAATTACCAATTTATTCAAAATGCTTATTTAGCCGG
>CAZQJT010000012.1:0-18357 GCA_964593665.1 uncultured Gammaproteobacteria bacterium | reverse complement strand
TGAATATCACTGAATTGCTTAATTACCAATTTATTCAAAATGCTTATTTAGCCGGAACTTTTATTGCCTTACTTTGCGCGGTATTAGGATTAATACTGGTTTTAAAAAAGCTATCGCTAATTGGCGACGGTTTAGCTCATGTTAGTTTTGGTGCTATCGCTTTAGGCCTATTTTTTGGTTTTTATCCTTTTTACATTGCTATCCCGGTTGTAATTTTAGCTTCTTATCTTATTTGGCACCTTGAAAAAAGAAGTAAGCTATATGGTGATGCTGCTATTGGAATAGTTTCAGCTGTTGGCATAGCTAGTGGAGTAATTTTAGCTAGTATTTCTCGCGGTTTTAACATTGATCTTTTTAGTTATTTATTTGGAAATATTTTAGCAATTAGCCAAACAGAAGTTTTATTATCAATAATTTTATCTTTAATAGCCCTAACAATTATTATTATTTTTTATAGAAATTTATTTATTACTACTTTTGATGAAGAATATGCTAAAACCAGAGGAATAAAAACAGACAAAATTAACTTAATATTAATGACCTTAACAGCCATTACTGTTGTTTTAGCTATTAAAGTTGTAGGTATAATGTTAGTTTCAGCTCTACTTATTATACCCGCCGCAAGCTCACTTCAAGTGGCAAAAAGTTTTAAATCAGCGATGATTATTTCTGGCATAAGTGCAATTTTATCAGTTTTATTTGGGATAACAATTTCTTTTTATCTTGATATACCAGCCGGGGCAACGATTGTTATTATTAATTTCATCATATTTATTTTCATGTTTTTGGGTAAGAAAATTTAAAGACATGATATAATAATTTTTATGTTAGACGAAAAATTTCAAGACTTACTTAAACAAATATCTCGTTATCCTAAAAAACGTTTAGATATTTTTAATA
Source organism: uncultured Gammaproteobacteria bacterium (assembly GCA_964593665.1). GTDB lineage: Bacteria > Patescibacteriota > Patescibacteriia > Patescibacteriales > UBA12465 > UBA12465. Next base: position 17,457 of record CAZQJT010000012.1, on the reverse strand, counting down.
ATGTTAAATCTATTTAACAAAGAAATGTTATTTTAAATCTATCAAAATATGTTCAATATGACATTGTTTCAAAATTAAGTAATCAGGGGATAGTAGATCTTCTTCAAAATCTTGATATGGATGAGGCGGGAGATATTTTACGTTTGCTGCCAAGAAAAAGGCAAAAAGAAATTATTAAAACTTTAAATGATAATTTAAAAGCAGAAGTTTCTTTGCTTTTAAGTTTTGATCCTGAAACGGCCTTAGATTTAATAAACGTTAATTACATTCAAGTAGAACACGATGATACAATTTCTTCTGTTTCCGGGCAAGTAAAAACTCATGAGAAAAGAACAGGGAAATTGCCAACTATTTTGGTTATGAATAATGATAAATTAATTGGTAGCCTGCCTGGATATAATTTAGGATTAGCTCATCCGGAAGAAGAAGCCCGTCTTTATACAAAAAAAATAAAAACAGTTTCACAAAATATTAGCACTGACAAACTTTTAGAGATATTTAGGAAAAACCCACGCAGCAAAGTAGTTGTTTTAAACGACAAAAAACACGTTCTTGGATTTATCTATTCTGACGATGTTTTAAAGTTTCTTCATGAAAAAGATGCTTTAAATCTTTATGATTTTGCTGGTGTTAATAAAGAAGAATCTGTTTTTGATGCCGCTAAAACGAAGGTAAAATTTCGCTATAAATGGCTGATTATTAACTTAGGGACAGCTTTCTTAGCTTCTTTTACTGTTAGTTTATTTGAAGAAACTATTGCTAAATATGTTCTTTTAGCTATTTATATGCCTATTGTCGCTGGTATGGGTGGAAATTCAGCTACACAAACCTTAGCGGTAGTTGTAAGAGGAATATCTCTTAAACAAATTAACCTAAAAACCATGTTTAGAACCCTTAAAAACGAACTGGGTGCTAGTTTTGTTAATGGTCTTATAAACGGCATATTAGTAGCTTCTATAGTTATAATAAAAGACGGGGATTTAAAGTTAGCTTTAGTTTTAGCGCTAGCTATGATAGTAAATTTGGGCGTAGCTGCTTTTTTTGGAACAACAGTCCCTTTAATTATGAAAAGACTTGGGAAAGATCCAGCTTCATCAGCAACAATTTTTATTACAACTGCAACCGATGTTTTGGGTTTTATTTCCTTTTTGGGTCTAGCAACAATTATTCTTTAGATGTTTATAAAATTATAAAAGAAAAGGCGCTTTGTAGAGCGCCTTTTTATTTTTTTTAAAGATTGGTTTTTGATAAAAAATCATTAATTAAAGTAAATACTTTAACAAAGATTTCATTTATCAAACCACCAATTTCTTCAGGCATAAAAATTTTAATCAAGACGATTAAAACAATAATGCCTAACAGGCTGTCGATTAATTTAAACATATGTTTATATTAATACAGCCCAGGGTTCAAATCCTGAGCTTCTTATTAGTCAAAGACTCAAGAATTTGAACTTTAATATTTTAAAGAACATTTTATTGTACCTATTATTAAAAATACTGTCAATAGGGAAAAAATTAAAAATTTATGCTAAAATTATCTTAAATAAGTAATTAAATTTCAAATATGAAAGATTTTCATTCCCTTGATACAAATGAGGTTTTAAAAATAACCAAATCATCAATTGAGGGTTTAAATAGTCATGAAGCTCACAATCGTCTTATAGAAAACGGGGAGAATATTCTTGGTAAAGAAAAACCCTATAGTCGTTTATCTGTTTTTATAAGACAATTTCACAATCCCTTAATCTATATATTAATAGTGGCTACTTTCTTTTCTTTTTTAGCTGGAGAAAAAACTGACGCTTATGTAATAATAGCGGCTATATTTATCAATGTCTTTATCGGCTTCTTTCAAGAAGACAGGGCTAACAGTGCTTTAAATAAATTAAAATTAATGATAGAGCACCATGCCTTGGTAATTCGTGACGGACAAAAAAAAGAAATACTAGCAGCCGAAATAGTAGTAGGGGATGTTTTAGTCCTTCGTCCCGGAGCTTTTATTTTAGCCGATGGCCGTCTTTTAAAAAGCAATGAACTGGAAACCAATGAATCTAGTTTAAGCGGAGAATCAGCGGCAATTATTAAAAAAATTGAGGCTATTAATAAAGATACGCCCCTGGCAGACAGAAAAAATATGGTTTATGCTGGCACCAGTGTCTTAAACGGAAATGGTTTAGTGGTAGTTACCGCCACGGGCCTTAAAACAGAAATAGGAAAAATTTCTGAAATGGTAAAAAATACCGTAAATGAAAAAACTCCTTTACAAGAAAGATTGGTTGGCATTTCTAAATTTTTAGGGATAACAGCCCTATTCGCTTGTATAATAGTTATTGTAACTGGACTGATTAATGGCTTTAGTTTTATGGAGGTGTTTGCCTCAGCGACGGCAATCGCTGTTGCCTCTATTCCTGAAGGGATGGCTGTTGCCGTAACTGTCATTTTAGCTCTTGGCATGAAAGAGACGGTCAAAAAGAACGCTTTGACCAGAAAATTATTAGCCGCCGAAACTCTTGGTTCAATTGATGTTATCTGCTCTGATAAAACGGGGACACTAACAGAGGGAATTATGCGTCTAGAGAAGATAATAAGTGTACAGAATGACTACACTCTTTCTACGCTTTCAAGTGATAAAAAAGATTACCAGTTAGCTGATTTTATAAAAACCTTTCAAGCTGGTATTTTATGCAATAACGCTATTTTAGGAGAGAAGGGGAATAAAGATGTCGGCTCAGCTTTAGAAATAGCCTTATTAAAAGCAGCTATTAACTTCCAAATAGATAATTCAAAATATCTAAAAAATTCTCCTCGTTTAGATGAAGTGCCTTTTAATAGCGCGAGAAAGTTTATGATAAGCCTTCATGAAGAAGGAAATGGTTTTGTTATTTATGAAAAAGGAGCTGGAGAAATAATTCTTGATAAATGTACTAAAATTCAAGAAGGTGAGAAGATAAGAGAAATAACCCCAGATGATGTAGAAAAAATAAAGGCAAATTATGAAAAAATGACAAATTCTGGACTGCGCGTTATTGCCTTAGCTTTTAGAAATTTAAAAGAATTGCCATTTGATATAACAGAAGAAAAAAAGGATTGGTCTTTAATAGACAAAGAGTTAACCTTTGTTTCTTTGGCTGCTTTTAAAGACCCGCTTCGTCCTGAGTCAAAAAATACCATTGCTTTATGTAGGCGAGCCGGAATTAGACCAATAATTATTACCGGCGATCATCCAGGTACTGCTTTCTCCATTGCTTCAGAACTTAAAATTAGTTTTTCTTTTTCTGAAGTGATGACCGGGCCAGATTTAGACAAGCTAAGCGATAGGGAACTAAGAGAAGCGGTAAAAAAGTTTTCAGTCTACGCACGTGTCAGTCCAGAACATAAGATAAGAATAGTTAATGCTTTAAAAAAGAATGGTCGTGTAGTAGCAATGACAGGAGACGGTTTAAACGACTCTCCAGCCCTAAAAGCAGCTGATATTGGTATTTGTCTTGGTTCGGGGACTGAAGTAGCTAAAGAAACAGCTGATATTGTTTTATTAGATGATAATTTTAGTGTTATTGTTGATGCTATAAGACAGGGAAGAATAATTTTTGACAATATAAGAAAATCCATCACTTATTTAGTTTCTGACTCTTTTTCAGAAATTATTCTTATTCTTGGTTCTATAATATTTCACGCTCCACTAGCCCTTTTACCAACTCAGATACTTTGGATAAACATCTTAAACGATGGCCTGCCTAATTTTTCCCTGGCTTTTGAAAAAGGAGATGATACGGTAATGAAACGCCAACCAATAAGTAGGCAGGAGCCAATTTTTAGTAAAGAAATGAAGGCGATTGTTTTAGGAGTCGGTTTAATTCGTGATGTCTTAATATTCCTTCTTTTCTTTTATTTCTTTAAAAATCTGGAGCAATTCGGCTGGAGCGTAGATTATCTAAGAACTCTATTTTTCGCCATGCTTATCTTTAAATCGTTAACTGGGATATTTAGTATTAGAAATTTAAGTCTTCCTATCTTAAAAATACCACAAATGCACAATCCTTATCTTTTCTTCGCTATATTCATTGGACTCCTTTTAATGTTATCTGCTGTTTATTTACCATTTTTAAACAATATTTTAAATACTGCTCCACTTGAAGGATCAGCTTGGTTAATAATTATGACAGTGGCAGTTATAAACATATTAATGATAGAACTTGTTAAAAACTACTATATAAAAAGAGAGGGTAAGAAAAATTAGCCTTTGCCATTTACTTTTCTTTTATTAAAGACTAAAATTATAGAATAATAATAAACAATAATATGAACAAATTCAAAAGGGATGGTCAGAGTCGATTTGGCGGAGCTAATAAACAAATGTTTAAAGCGGTTTGCTCTTCTTGTAAAAAACCATGTGAGGTGCCATTTAAACCAACTGGTAGCAAACCTGTCTATTGTCAGGAGTGTTTTCAGCATAATAAACCTGATTATTCTTCATCAGACAAACCTCGTTTTAACTCAGATAAACCTCGTTTTAACTCAGAGTCAAGACCGGGTAATTCAAGGTTAGAAGAAAAAATTGAAATGATAAATAATAAACTAGAAAAAATAATGACTTTATTAACTCCAGCTATTACCGCTGTAAAAAATCTTGATATTGTAGATGAGGCTAAAGAAGGTTTCCAAAAAATAAAAAAAGGCGTTGAAACAGCTAAAAAAGAAGCAAAAACAATAAAAAATGAAAGTAAAGAATTAAGAAAAGAGTTAATAAAAGACGCTAAAGAGATAAAAAGTGATGTTACTAAAAATGTTAAAAAAATAGGAAAAACTGTTAAAAAAGATGCAAAGAAAATAAAGAAAGAAGTTGGCCGCATTGTTAAAAACGTTAAAAAGAGAAAAGAAGGAAAAAAATAAAACACAAGTAAAGATATAAAAAAAGAACCAAGTAAAATTTGGTTCTTTTTTTTAATATTGACTCATTTTATTTTTTGTTATACTATTAAGCAACAAAAATTAACAGAATATGGAAAAAACAAAAAAAATGGGCGTTATTAAAAAAAGCGCCCTTGGATTAGTTCCCCTTAGCATGAAAAAACAAGTAGGGGAAAAAGAGGAAGTCGGTGTCTGGAGATATGAACTTCCAACCGATGACTGTTTAGCTCCTGGACAAATTGCCGTATCATTGGCCCCTGAAGAAAATATTTTCTACGGAATACCAAAAAACGCTGTTAACTGGAGATAATAATAAGGCATTGGACAACCAATGCCTTTTTTTAAAAATAACTGGTTAAGGCTAATTTTATATGATATTATATGATTAGTATTAGCTAAGTTTACCAAAAATATTAAGGAATTATTTAAACTACAAGCAGATTTTGAGCCCGCTGGTGATCAACCTAAGGCAATAAAAAAACTCTTAAAAGGGATAGAGTCTAATTTTGATTATCAAACACTTTTAGGGGTAACTGGGTCAGGAAAAACTTTTACTATTGCTAATGTAATCCAAAAAGTTAATAAGCCGGTTTTAGTGATTGCTCCAAATAAATCATTAGCCGCTCAGCTTTACAGAGAGTATAAAAATTTTTTTCCAAAAAACGCTGTTCATTATTTCGTTTCTTATTACGATTATTATCAACCCGAGGCCTATTTACCAATTACTGACACCTATATAGACAAGGAGGCAATGATAAACCAAGAAATAGACCGCCTGCGCCATAGCGCAACCACAGCCCTTTTAACGCGTCGCGATGTTATTATAGTTGCTTCTGTTTCTTGTATTTATAATTTAGGGATTCCTTTATCTTATCTTGAATCACGTTTGGTTTTAGAGAAGGGAAAGTCTATGGTTAGAGCAGATCTTATAAAACAACTTGTTAAAATACAGTTTGAAAGAACCAGTGGTGAAATAAAACGTGGCCAATTTCGCGTTCGCGGTGATGTTTTTGAAATAAGGCCCATGTCAGAAAATTTTATCTATCGTTTAAAATTAGAGGAACAAAAAATAACAATCTTGGGTGTTGTAGATAATACTACTAAAAATATCTTAGAAAATTTAGAAGAGATGGTAATTTTCCCGCCCAAACATTTTATCTCCACTAAACCGCAAATAGAAACCGCTATTTTAAATATAAAAGAAGAACTAAAAGATCGTGTTAATTATTTTAAAAAATCAAATTTACTTTTAGAAGCAGAGAGACTGGAAAGAAGAACTAAATATGATATAGAAATGCTTCGTACTTTGGGTTATTGTCATGGAATTGAAAACTATTCACGACATTTAACTGGAAAATTAGCTGGAGAATCACCAGATTCTTTACTTTCTTATTTTCCCACAAAGGAAGGGAAGGCCGATTTTTTAACAATAATAGATGAGTCGCATATTACCGTTCCGCAAATACGTGGTATGTATAACGGCGATCAAGCGCGCAAAAAAAATCTAGTTCAATATGGCTGGCGATTACCATCAGCATTAGACAACCGTCCTTTAAGATTCCCTGAATTTGAAAAAAAAATTGGACAAGTAATTTTTACCACCGCCACACCAGGAGAATTTGAAAACAAAAAATCAAGACAAGTTGTAGAACAAGTTATTCGCCCAACTGGATTAGTTGACCCAGAAATAGAAATACGACCAGTTTTTGATTCAGAAAAAAATTATAGCCAGATAAATGATATTATAAAAGAAGCTAAAAAAATAGCAGAATATGGCGAGAGAGCTATCATTAACACCCTGACCAAAAAACAAGCAGAGGATTTAAATATTTATCTAAATAATCAGGGGTTAAGAGCTAATTATTTACATTCTGATATAAAAACTATAGCCAGAACAGAAATTCTGAAAGCTTTCCGTCAAGGAGAATTTGATGTTTTAATAGGAGTAAATCTGCTCAGAGAAGGTTTAGATTTACCAGAGGTAACTTTGGTTGCTATTTTAGACGCTGATAGAGAAGGTTTTTTAAGAAGCCAAACTTCTTTAATGCAAACAATGGGCAGGGCTGCTAGAAATGTTAAAGGTAAAATTATTTTATATGCTGATAGAGAAACCGACTCTATGCGTCGGGCTATTAATGAAGCAAAAAGACGAAGGGTCAAACAACTAGCTTATAATAAAAAATTTAATATCACCCCCCTTTCTATCCATAAAAAAATTGAAGAGTTTTTAGATTTAGAGGAAAAATAAAAGATATGATCAATAGAAACGACAAGTTAATAATTCGTGGTGCACGGATGCACAATTTAAAAAATATTAATTTAGAAATACCTCATAACAAATTAACGGTTATTACTGGTGTTTCTGGCAGCGGTAAATCATCGCTGGCTTTTGATACTATTTTTGCTGAAGGACAACGCCAATATGTGGAATCTTTGTCGCCATATATGCGTCAATTTCTTAGCCAAAAAAAACCAGCTGACGTTGATGAAATTATTGGCCTAGCACCAGCCATTTCTATTGATCAAAAAGCCCTATCTCATAATCCACGCTCAACCGTAGGCACTTTAACTGATATATATGACTACTTACGTGTATTATATGCTCGAACTGGTGAAGTTTTTTGTCCTCTTTGCGGAACAAAAATAGAAAAATTATCTTTAGAAGAAATGGTTGATATAATTATAAATCGCGGTCAAGAATTAAAAGAAGAATATGTTACTATCCTTTCGCCTATAGTTCGCGATAGAAAAGGGGAGCATTATCAAACTCTTTATAATTACCTATCACTTGGTTATAGCGAGTCAAGAATAGATGGAAAAAATTATTCTTTAAGAGAACAGGTAAAGCTTAACCCAAAACTAAAGCATAACATTGATATTGTTATAGACAAGATTCTTTTAAGTGATGAAAGCAGACTATTTGAAGCGATAGAAAGCTCTTTAGAGTACAGCCAAGGACTAGTAATTACTCAATATGGAAAACAAGAATTTCTTCTTTCTTCAAACTGGACTTGTCCAAATGATAATTTCTCTTTTCCAGAAATAGAGCCACGTTTATTTTCCTTTAATTCTCCTCATGGTGCCTGTCCAGAGTGCTCAGGTCTAGGAAAGGTTAATTTTTTTAAAAACGATCCTTGCTCTATCTGTAAAGGAAAACGTCTAAAAACAGAATCTCTGGCAATAAAAATTAATGGTAAAAACATTGCCGCTGTCTGCAACTTATCGCTCAACAAAGCTTTGGATTTTTTTAATAAATACTATGAAAAAATGACAAAGCGCGAACTAGTTATTGCAGAAAATGTTGTTATTCAAATTATAAGTCGCCTAGAATTTTTATTAAAAGTTGGTTTAAACTATTTGTCTTTAGACAGGGAAGCACACACCCTTTCTGGTGGCGAAGCACAACGCATCCGCTTATCATCACAAATTGGCTCAAATCTTTCTCGCACTCTTTATGTTCTTGATGAACCAACTATAGGATTACACGAAAGAGATACAGAACGTCTTATAGACACATTGAAAAAATTGCGCGATAAGGATAATACCGTCATAATCGTTGAACATGACGAAAAAACTATAAAAAATTCTGACTATTTAGTAGATTTAGGACCATTAGCTGGCATTTGGGGTGGAGAAATAGTTGCTGAAGGAAAAACTAAAGACCTGTTAAAAGGAAAGTTTGATAAAGAATTTCTAGAAAAATCACTAACCCTACAATATTTAAGTGGCAGAAAAAAAATTTCTTTACCCATAAAAAGAAGAGAACAAAATCATGGTTATTTAAAAATCAGAGGTGCTTATGCTAATAATCTGAAAAATATAAATGTCGAAATTCCGCTTGGACGTTTAGTGGGAATAAGTGGTGTTTCTGGCAGCGGTAAATCATCTCTAATGTATGATGTTTTATATAAAAATATAAACCAAATTAAACTAAGACCAGGAAAGGCTAAAATGGAAAATGTAAAAGAAATAAAAGGGGCTGAATATATTAACCGAATAACAGTTATAGATCAATCGCCAATTGGAAGAACTCCTCGTTCAAATCCTGCTACCTATACTGGTATTTTTACCCCGATTCGTGACTTTTTTGCTTCTTTACCCGAATCCAGAGAAAGAGGATACTCTATTGGTCGCTTCTCCTTTAACCGCGCTGGTGGACGCTGTGAGGCCTGTCAGGGGGCTGGCGCCAACCTAATTGAAATGCATTTCTTACCCCCAGTTCTAGTTGAATGTGATGTTTGTCGAGGTAAACGCTTTAATCGTGAAACCCTGCAGGTAAAGTATAAAGGGAAAAATATTTCTCAAGTACTAGACATGACTATTGATGAGGCAATTAATCATTTTGATGGTCTTTATTTTATTACCGAGAAACTAAAAGTTCTACAATCAGTTGGCCTTGGTTATATAAAAATTGGTCAAAGTGCTACCACTCTTTCTGGAGGGGAAGCACAAAGAATAAAAATAGGAAAAGAGTTAACTCATACTTTAGAAAAAAGAACTTTATACCTTTTAGATGAACCAACAACCGGACTACACTACCACGATATAGATATGCTATTATCTGTTTTAAATAAATTAGTAGAAAAAGGAAATTCTGTTTTGGTAATTGAGCATAATATGCATGTCTTAAAAGCCATGGATTATATAATAGATTTAGGGCCAGACGGCGGAGAAGACGGCGGTTGTTTGGTCGCTAGCGGTACGCCTGAAGATATAGCTAAAAATAAAAAAAGTATTACTGGACAATATTTATACGAGCACCTGCAAGACAGTTTTGTTAAAAAAATAAAATAAAAAAGGGGAGAGTCAAAAGACTATCCCCTTGGAGTTTTCCTTATTGAACGCTTAAGCAAAGCATTGGCTAAATATTGCATCGTCATGCAAAAATTTAGAATAACTTCTTATTTCAAGCGAAATAAGGAAAAAACTATATTAAGAAAGAACTATCGTACGAGAGAGGAAGAGTCCGCATTTTTTGAATTATGGCTAAAACTCTTAAACCCTTGATTAAAAACCAGGAAAACGAACTCATTTTTTAAGTCTTGATTCACATCAAGTTGTTAGCCGCTGCTAACAAAATACTTAAAAAAACCTCTCAAGTATTATTATGATAACAAATAATCATTTTTTGTCAAGATGCAAAAGAAAATAAGAGAAAAAATACAAGAAACGGCTAAAAAAGCTCCTAAGGCACCCGGTGTCTATTTTTGGCTTGATAAAAAGGGCAAAATTCTTTACGTTGGCAGGGCAAGTAATTTAAAAAATCGCTTAAGCCAATACTTTCAGAAAAATATTTCACCACGCATTACTGAGATGGTTTCTTTAGCTAAAGAGATAAAGTATCAAGAAACAGATACTATTTTAGAATCAGTCATTTTAGAAGCAGCAAAAATAAAAAAATTCTGGCCTAAATATAATATTGTTGATAGGGATAACCGATCCTTTCTTTATGTTGTAATCCCCAAAAAAGACTTTACTAGACCAATTATTGTAAGGGCCAATGATTTAAACAAATTTCCTAAAGACTCTAAAACTAAAATATTTGGTCCCTATCAATCTTATTATCTTCTACAAAACGCCTTAAAAATAATAAGAAGAATCTTCCCCTATAGTACCTGCAAAGCAAATCAAGGTAAGGCTTGTTTTGATTATCAAATTGGCCTGTGTCCAGGTACTTGTTTGGGGAAAATAAGCGAGAAAGAATATCAACAAAATATCAATAATATAATTCTATTTCTTAGTGGAGCAAAAAAACGTCTCATAAATAAACTGATCAAAGAAAACCCGGAAAAAATAAAAGCTCTTCAGCATATTCAAGATGTTTCACTTTTAAATCAAGAAAAAAATCTTCAAGAAAAAAATATTAGCCGTCTTGAGGCCTATGATATATCTCATCATGGCGGACAAGAAAGCTATGGCTCTATGGTTGTTTTCGAAAACGGTTTGGCTATAAATAGCGAATATCGTTTATTCAAAATAAAAGAAGCCGCTCCGGGAAATGACGAAGAGGCCCTAAAAGAAGTTTTAGAGAGACGTTTTAAACACAGCAATTGGACACTCCCTAATATAATAATAATTGACGGCGGAATTCCACAAATAAATTTTTTAAATAAATTTTTTCAAGAAAATAATATAAAAACACCTTTTATCGGTATCTCTAAATTAGCTGGTGATAAGTTGGTTTTTCCTAGTAAAACAAAAAATGACTTAAAACTACTGGCTGAAAATATCAAACCAACCCTACTTAAAGCCAGGGAAGAGGCTCATCGTTTCGCTAATTATGGCAGGAACAGATCGTTTAAAAATAGAGGAAAATAAATAAACAAATATGAAAAAAATTTTTAAAACATTAATAAAAAGTGGCGGCAGGCAAACACCAGCTGAAAAAGAATTAATAGAGGCTGTAAACCAAGAATTGGAGAAAAAAACAGAATCAATGATTATAAATATTGGAGCGGGTAAAAGTCAAATTATCGAAGATGCTCTTATTGCAAAAGGGGGGAGCTTTAAACTTGATCGTCTAGATATACGCGAATCTGAAATAAACGCTCCTTATTTTAGAAAAAGCTACAAATGTTCAATTGAAAATTGTCCAGAAATTATAAGTAATTTTTATGACCTGGCTTTTGCTAATTACGTTTTTGAACATTTAGAACATTTGTCTTTCGCCATAAAAGAAGTAAAAAGAATTTTAAAACCAAATGGTATCTTTATTTTATCTATTCCTAACCCACAAGCTTTAGAATTTAAAATCGCCAAAAAAACACCTCTTGCCTTCCATCAAGCTATTCGTGGAGAAAAAATCAATGAAGCTCATGAAGCTTTTAATACTTTCTATTCTTATAAAAGCATAAAAGAATTAATAAGTCTTTTTTATAAAAACGGTTTTTCTTTAAAAAAGTATTATTATCGTTCTTTTATGTATGGTTATCTTTATCGCTTTCCAGTTTTATCAATACTTGCTAGGTTGTATGATTATTTAATAAACACCTGCAAAATAAAGCCTCTTTCTGGACAAGTTTGTCTTGTATTTAAAAAAGGGGGGCAATAAAGGTCTTGACAAAATTTCTCTATTTGCTATCATACTCTCATAACTTAATTATATTGCCGCAGAAAGCAAGCCTAGCTTTAAAAAGCTTATAAGTCTCGCCGAGGTAAAGAAACGCCTAACAAGCGTCTTTATATCTGCGGTCAGCAGATTTTTTTATAATAAAATAACTATATATGCCTAAAAACAAATTGCAAAAACAAGAAATTTTGCGCAATTTAAAAGAAAAATTTAAAAAATCAAAATCAGTAGTTTTTGCTGGCTTTAATGCCTTGACTGTAAAAGATAATGAAAATTTACGTCAAGAACTTAGAAAAGAAAATAGTGAATACTACGTCGCCAAAAAAACTTTAATTAACTTAGCTTTTCAAGAAAAAATAAGTGATTTAAATGTTCGCGAAATGGATGGAAAAATTGCTGCTATTTTCTCTTATGACGATGAAATTGCCCCAGCTAAAATTTTAGCTGATTTTCGTAAAGACAAAGAGAGGGCTGAGCGTATCTTCTTCTTGGGCGGAATTTTAGAAAACAAGCTTTTGTCAAAAGAAGAAATTGAAGTTTTGTCAAAATTACCAAGTAAACAAGAGTTATACGCCAAATTGGTTGGCAGCTTAAATGCTCCTGTTTCTGGGTTCGTTAATGCTTTAGCGGGAAATATGAGAAATTTAGTTTATGTCTTAAAGGCAATTGAAGAAAAAAAAGCTTAATAAAAAATAATTAATTAATTAATAATAATTTAACTTTAAATCTATGGAAGAAGAAAAAAAAGTAGTCGTCCCAGCTAAATTTGAAAAGTTGGTTGGCGAAATTGAAAAGATGAGCGTTCTTGATTTAGCAGAACTTGTCAAAATCTTAGAGGAAAAATTCGGTGTTAGTGCCGCTGCTCCTGCTATGATGATGGCCCCAGCTGCTGGAGCTGCTGCAGCCGTTGAAGAAAAAGATAATTTCGATGTCGAAATTACCGACGGTGGAGCTAGCAAAATCAATGTTATCAAAGCTGTCCGCGAGTTAACCGAAATGGGACTTAAAGAAGCTAAAGATTTAGTTGACGGTGCTCCTCAAATCTTAAAAGAAGGTGTTAAAAAAGCCGATGCTGAAGCTATGAAAAAGAAATTAGAAGAAGCTGGCGCAAAAGTAACTTTGAAATAAAGATTGCTGAAATAAAAAAACCGCTGGAAACAGCGGTTTTTTTGTACTTATTTATTTCTTATTGAAGATTAATTTTATAGACTGCTTCACCATCTAAAATATAACCAACACGGCCTTCATCATCAATAGCAAAATCCTGAAGTGAGGACAATGAATCAAGTTGATACTGTCCAAGTAAACGTCCTTTTTCTAAATCACGAACTAATAAACGTTTAGCTGAAGAATCTAGACTGTAAATATTATTACCACTAATAATCAGCCTGTTATCATTTTGAATAGTCGGTTCAATTACTACCGATCCATAATCATTTATATTATTACCAGACCTTAATTTTAGAATTTGACCATTATTTTTTAGAACATAAATATTACCATCAGCTGGGATATAAAAATCTGAAGCTAAGGATAAGTCAATTTCGGATTTAAGCCATTTGTTTTTTGCAATATAGGAACCACCACTTAAAGATGACTTAAATATTTCTTGATTGGTTAAAGTATATAAATTGTTGCTATAAATTTTATAGGATAAAGCTTCGGATTGAATTTCACTATTTATCTCTATATTTGAAATTTGGAAATTGCTTATATTAAATTTAAACAATTTGCCTGAGTCAAAGTAATAGATAGTATTTTGTCCATCAAAGTAAGGTTTTGTTAGATTAGAGGCTTCTGGAACAGCAATTATTTCCACCTCTGATGATTGTGGTGTTATATAATATATTTTATTTTCACTAGCTGCATAAAGATTTCCTTTAGCTAAAACTAAGCTATCAACACTCAGGCCACTTAAATCATTGACTTTTTCCAAATTATCAATTTTAATAACCTTTCTAATCTTATCCTCCTGGTTGTTTAAGCTTTCGGCTAGTTCTTTATATAATGCTTCTTGACTCTTCTTATCACGTGGTAAGTAATTAAGTAAATCCTTGGCTTCTTCTAAATTGTTTTTAGCCCCTTCTTCGTTTTCATAAAGAAGGGAAGACTCAATCTTTTCTTTCTTTTCTTCAATGGCGGAAATTAAATTATCATATTCAGCCCGCGAAGCTTCTTGCTTCTTTAGCCAACCCGTCAAAGAAATACTGATAATTAAAATTAATAAGCCAGCAGCTAAGCCAGATAAAAGAAAGCGGTTTCTTTTTTCCAAACCAAAGAAACGCCCCTTTAAATTAAGGAAAGCGGATTTTAAATAACTAATGTTAAATATTTTTACAAAACCAGAAAATATTTTCTTTAAATTAAAATTAAAAAAACTCGGACGTTTTTTAAAAAACATTTTTTCCTTTACTAAGAAAGAATCATTTCGTACCGACTTTAAGCTATTTACCCTCCCAACCTCAACGACAAGCGGAGCAGGTGTATCAGTCTCTCCTTGATCTGGCTTATAAATTTTACTATTAAGCTTAGACTCTGATTTAAATTTCTTTTTTAATTGCCTTTTTAAATTTTTATAAATTTTAGAAAAATTAATAAGGCCAGCTGGCTCTAACATTCTTTCTGTTTTTTCTTCTGTATAATTTAAACTAGAAATTGAACCATGGGCATTTAAATTTTCCTCTACTTCATCATAAAGTTCTTGTTTATCAAGACCAGTTGTGTTTTTTATAATAATTCCCAAAAAGGGAACAAAAGAATTAATCTTTCCTAAAACATTTTTTATTTGTTCGGCTGCTACTATAGGGGGTAATTTTGTAATAATGGAAATTAAGTCTTTATTAGAAATATATTCAGGCAAAGCCTCACTGGTAAAGATAAAATACGATGCTACTGGCACTTCTCCACTAATAACAGATGAAAAAAACAAAGAAGCTCCTGAAGTAGAAAGTTCTTTGCGCCCAGAATCAACTTCAGAAGCATTAGCTTCAACGTTTATTATTTCAAATTGATCTTTATGCTTATAGATTAAAAAGGCACGATTGCGCCCATAAGTAGAGAAATATAACTTATTTTCATAAATTACACCCAAGCTAATATTTGTCATGGCTGGGTTGACCTTGATTTTTTCAGTTGATAAAAATTCACTTAAACCCTTGTTAGTTTTAGAAACAGCTGCTTCAAAAATATTTTCAACTTTTAACCCTTCTATCTTGTCACGTAATAATATTTTTTCATCTTCATAATAATTTTCATCCAAACTTTTTATTAAAAAATCAAAAATCTTTTTAGCATCTGTTTTTTTAGCACCAATTTCAGCAATAACAAAAGCTTTTCCGGCCAAGCCTTCTTTTAAAGAATCTGGTTGAGCAATAAAGACATTACTAAAACCACTAGACTTTGAAGAGTTTAAGATAATAGATGAAATTTTGTTATACATAAGCTAAATTTCAATCATCAGAAAGACTGTTTCTGTTTGACTGTTTACGGTTTATATTATACTATAAATTTATAAATAAACAAAATATGCTTAAGCTTCTCTTTGGTTCTGAGACACGCGTTAGGCTTTTAAACCTCCTTATTTTACACCCAGAAAATCGTTATAGTAGCAACGAATTAATTAGGGAATTAAAGCTAACTAGCTCTCAAATAAATAAAGAACTTTTAAATACCTGCCAATTAGGGCTCGTATCCGAATTTTTGATTGAAGAAAAACCTACCGAAGAAAAAGCTAAAAAAAAGACAAAAAAGAAAGAAAAGAAAATAGAACCAAAAAAAACAAAGTTTTTTGCTATAAACAAAAACTTTCTTTTGTATCCAGAAATAAGAGCTTTGTTTGTTAAAGCTCAACTACTTTCTAGCCAGAATTTTATTTTAAATTTAGAAAAGTCTTTTTCTATAAAACTTCTTTTGGTAACCGGTTTCTTTACTAACTACCAAGAAGCTCCAACAGATCTTTTAATAGTCGGGGATATTAAACGAAATGCTTTTTTAAAATTAATCTCCGAATTAGAAAAAGATCTTGGCAGGGAAATAAACTTTACCATCATGGATGAAAATGAATTTCGCTATAGACAGGAAATAATGGATATTTTTCTCTACAATATCATTGAAGGAAAAAAAATAGTTTTGATTGATAATTTATCAGAAACTTAATATGAAAAATACTTTTTTATATCTCTTAAGTTTTCTGTGGAAATTAATAAAATATTCTTTAATTTTGGGCTTAGGCCTTTTTATTTTAGGGTTGATACTACTTGCCGGTAGCTATAAAAACCTGCAAGCCGCCTATCAATCTGGTTTAGCGGGGAAAAACGATATTACAATTGCGATTTATAATCTTCAAGAAAAATCCTGGGAAGAGTCAATATCTAAAGCAGAATCTGCTGGAAATAATTTTAACGAAGCGCTTGACAATATTTCTTTAATAAAAGAAAATTTATTAATTAAAAAAATCTCTTTTTTCTCAAGACAAGTAGATGACTTAGAATATCTTTTAAAAACAACCGAGATTTTAAGTCGTTCTCTTAGCAGAGCCACTCTGCTTGCCAAATCCTTTGCAGAAATAAATACTAAAGATTCTTTTACCACCTTAAGCCAAACAGAAAAAGCAGAAATTCTAAAATTAGCTTATGAATCAGAACCAGAACTAAATGGACTAAAAGCTAATTTACAAATAGCTCTTTTAAACATGGATAAAATACACCGTATCGGAATTTTGTGGCCAATTTATGAGGAAATAAGCGAATATAAGTTGCAACTTGAAGAAGCCATCTCTTTGCTAGAAAATCTTGGACCTCTTTCTAAAGTCATGCTGTCTCTTGGCGGTTACCCGGAAGAAAGTAATCTTTTAATAATTCTGCAAAATAACGATGAGCTAAGACCTAGTGGCGGTTTCATCGGCACCTTTGGCTTGGCAACTATAAAGAACGGGGAAATATTAAATTTAACAACTAGTGATAGCTATCATCTTGATATGCCAGCTGTCGGTAAATGGCAAAAAGAACCACCGAAGCCAATAAAAAAATATTTAGATGTTGAAAACTGGTATTTAAGAGATGCTAACTGGTCTCCAGACTGGCCAACTTCAGCTAAAAAAATTCAAGAAATATTTTCTGGAGAGAGTTTAGCGATTGGACAAACTCCGCCTAATTTTTCTGCCATTATTGCTATTAATCCAGATTTAATCGCTAATTTACTCACTCTAATTGGTCCTATTGAAATAGAAGAAGAAGTTTATACACCAGAAAACTTTCAAGAATTACTCCAATACAATGTAGAAGTCGCTTATAAAGACAGGGGGGTTTCTTCTTGGGATAGAAAAGATGTTATAAATGACTTACTAGAAGAATTAAAAGTTCGTTTATTTAATCTTGATTTAAATAAATGGCCAAAGTTAATTGCTATATTTAATAAAAATATTACTGAAAAAAATATCCAAATATATTTCAATAATGAAAATCTAAAATTTTTAAGCGA